>JAUILI010000058.1 GCA_030433075.1 Gammaproteobacteria bacterium
GTGGTCGGATCAATGACTCGGGCACCCACACGAATGGCTTGACCAAATTTTTAAAGAGCTCGGCGATAAAAAAACCCCTCAAACTTCAGGGGTTCTTGGCTCCGCTTCAAAGCAGTGCCGCCGACCAGGGCTGCGCATTATACAGAGGGCCGAAGCCCTCGCAAGCCTTATTTTTCAAATTTCTGACAAAACGCTAAGGCCATGATTCCTAAGCCTTTAAGGGCGCTCAAGGCGCGCCAGGGCCCACTGGCGCTTGCCTCGACGAAGCAAAAAGTGCCCCGGAACGAAGCTCGGGAAGCCGCCGAGGGTCGCTTTGGCGTCGGTTACAGCCACACCGTTGACGGATACCGCACCGCTTTTGATGAGCTGCATCGCTTGAGAGTTGGAGGACGCAAGCCCGAGCTCCGTTAGCACGCGCCCCATCATCACCTCGCCCTCCGCAAAGGTCGTCGCCGGCATGCCGTCGAGGGCCAGCTGGCTGAGATCCTCTTCCCCTAGAGTCTCAATGGACCCGGAAAACAGCGCCGTGGTGATGCGCTCCGCCGCAGCGCAGCCTTCGGCGCCGTGGACCAGGGTGGTGACTTCCCGAGCCAGGCAGTGCTGCGCGATGCGCTTTGAGGGGTCCGCAGCGCTTTCGGCGAGGCAGGCCTCGATCGCCCCCTCCTCGAGGAAGGTGAAGTAGCGCAAGTAGGTCGGGACGTCGGCGTCCGCACAATTTATCCAAAACTGGTAGAAGCTGTAGGGCGAGGTTTTATTACCGTCTAGCCAGATTGTGCCGCTTTCCGTCTTGCCGAACTTCCCGCCATCGGAGCGGGTCACCAGGGGCAGAGTCAGCGCGTGCACGGAGCGCCCGAGCATGCGCCGGGTCAAATCCATGCCCGCCGTGATATTCCCCCACTGATCGGACCCCCCCAGCTGCAGGACGCAGTCATAGCGCTCTGCCAGGGCTACATAGTCGTAGGATTGAAGGAGCATGTAGCTAAATTCGGTGAACGAGATGCCTGCCCCTTCTCGGTCAATGCGGGACCGCACGGATTCCTTCCGGATCATCTCGTTGACGGAAAAGTGCTTGCCCACATCTCGCAGGAAGGCAATGACGTCGAGCTCCCGGGTCCAATCCAGGTTATTGACCAGGAGCCCGGCACCCCCGTCCAAATCGATAAAGCGGCTCATCTGGGTTCGAAGCGACTCCACCCACTCCGCCACCACCTCGGCCTCGTTCAAGCTGCGCTCATTGGCCTTGAAGCTCGGATCTCCGATGAGCCCCGTCGCCCCGCCTACGAGGGCGATGGGGCGATGGCCCGCAAGCTGAAAGCGGCGGAGCGCAAGGAGGGGCACCAGGCTACCGATATGGAGGCTGTCGGCCGTAGGGTCGAAGCCGCAATACACCGTCTGCCCCGGCGAGGCGAACTGGGTCTGAAGCGCTTCCCAGGGCGAGCTTTGGTTCACCAAGCCACGCCATTTGAACTCATCGAGCACGTGCATGAGGGGGGTCCTCTGTTCCGGAGGGCGCAAAATGAACGACGCCCTCAGGAAAAACAAGGGCCGCCATGCCCCCGGGGGAAATGCCCCCGTGGGAAATGGTCAGCGCACTCTTTATACTCGCGCCGAACGGCCCCCAGGGCGCTATGGGATGGGCATGAACAGGCAACGTGCAGAGGACAGGGCGCCCATGGCGCGGCGCACCGGGGCCCACAGTCCCTGGCGCCGCCCCGTGCCCCGGGTGCACGCCCTTGCGGCCACGGGGCTTGCCCTCACGCTGGGGCTCGCCCTGGGCCTATGGCCTGAGGCCCATTCTCTCCCGGAGCAAGCGCCTCCGCTTGCTGAGCCTGTTCCCGAGCCCCTGGCGCTGGCTCCCAAGCGCACCCCAGAGGCCGCCCCAGCGCTCACGCCCGAGTCCGTCACCGCTGCAGCCTTGGCAGCGCCCGACCCCGCTCCCGAAGCCCCCGCCTGGCGCAGCCTCACGGTAAGGTCCGGAGAATCGCTGGCGCGCATCTTTCAGCGGGAAGGGATCAGCGCCCGTGCCCTCGCGGCCCTCATGGCCTCGGGCGCCCTTGCCAAGCGCCTCGCGGACCTGCGCCCCGGGGATCAGCTGGAACTCCGGGAGGAGGATGGCACGCTTCTCGGCTTTCGCTTTCGGCCCTCTCAGCTCGAGACCCTGACCTTTTCCCGGGCCTCCGGGGACGCTTCACGCTTCGAGGCTGAGCGGGAATTGCGCAGCCCGACCGTGACGGAGCGAACGGCCCAGGTGGTCATCGAAGACGCGCTGTTCCTAGCCGCGCAGAAGGCCGGCCTCGACGATCGCCTCGCCCTGGCCCTCGCGGAAATCTTTCAGTGGGATATCGATTTCGTGCTCGATATCCGCAAGGGTGATCGCTTCGAGCTGCTTTATGAGGAGCAATCGCTGGACGGGGACGTCATTGGCACGGGCGCCATCCTGGCCGCGCGCTTTGTGAACCGGGGGGAGATCTTCGAGGCCGTGCGCTACGAAGACCCCGCGGGCAACGGCAGCTACTACACCCCCGAGGGTAGAAGCCTCCGCAAGGCCTTCCTCCGTGCACCCGTGCAATTCACGCGCATCAGCTCGAACTTTAACCTGCGACGAAAGCATCCCCTTTGGAATACGGCGCGCCCCCACCGGGGCATCGATTACGCGGCGCCCACGGGCACCCCCGTGGTCGCGGCGGGGGATGGCAAGGTGGTGAAAGCGGCCCGCAACGCGCCCTCCGGCAACTACGTGGTGCTGCAGCACGGGGAGCGCTACCAGACCAAATATCTTCACCTTTCCCGCTTCGCCAAGAGCCTTAAGGCAGGGCAGCGCGTCAAGCAGGGGCAGGTGATTGGTTACGTCGGGTCCACGGGGTGGGCCACGGGCCCCCATCTCCACTATGAGTTCCTGGTGGGGGGTGCCCATCAAAACCCCCGCACCGTCGCCCTACCGAAAGCCGATCCCATTGCCCCGGAAGCCAAAGCCGCCTTCACGCGCCTGGCCCTGGCGCGGCTCGCCGCCCTGCCCTCTGCTCAGCGTTTTGCGCTGAATGGACCGAACCCCGCGCCCCATGAATCGCCCTGAGTATTACCTGGGGGTGATGACCGGCACGAGCCTCGACGGGCTGGACATCGTCCTCGCCGATTTCCAGGGGCCCCGACCCCGCATCGAAGCCAGCGCCGCCGTCGCTTTTGAGCCGGCCCTTCGCGATGCCCTGCTTGCCCTGTGCAGCCCGGGCCCCGGGGAGATCGACCGCCTCGGGGACGCGGACGAGGCCCTCGCCGACGCCATCGCCGAGGCCTGCCTCGCCCTGCTCGATAGCTGCGCCGTGCCCCCAAGCGCCGTACGCGCCCTGGGCAGCCATGGGCAAACGGTTCGACACCGGCCCGACGCCCCGCGCCCCTTCACCCTGCAAATCGGCGATCCCCACCGCATTGCGGAGCGCACCGGCATCGCCGTGGTGGCGGATTTCCGCCGCCGAGATATGGCCGCCGGCGGCCAGGGCGCGCCGCTCGTTCCCGCCTTTCACCGGGCCCTGCTATCCCCGGTAGAGGATCCCCAGGCCGTGCTCAACCTCGGCGGCATGGCCAACCTCACCCTCCTACCCGGCGACGCCGCGGAAACCACGGGCTTCGATACGGGGCCGGGCAACACCCTTCTGGATCAATGGCATCAAAAGCATCGGGGCGTGCCCGTGGATCGAAATGGCGCCTGGGGCGCCAGCGGGACCGTGCAGCCCGCACTGCTCGAGGCCTTCCTCGCCGATCCCTTCTTTCAGCGAGCGCCCCCCAAAAGCACGGGGCGGGAAACGTTCAACCTGCCCTGGCTTGAGCGCTTTGCCCCCGATCGCTGGCCCCCGGCGGACGTCCAGGCCACCCTCGGCGCGCTCACCGCGGCCTCCGTGGCCGACGCCTTGGCGCGTTTTGCGGACCCCACGCCAAAGACGCTCTGGCTGGCCGGGGGCGGCCGCCACAACCGGACCCTAGTGGCGGGCCTTACGCAGCGGCTCTCGCCGGGAATCCAGGTAAAGCCCGTGGAGGCCGCAGGATTTGATGGGGATCAGCTGGAAGCCCTGGCCTTCGCCTGGCTCGCGGCGGCGCACTGTCGCGGCATGCCCGGCAACGTACCCGCGGTCACCGGCGCCCGGGGACCGCGAGTGCTCGGGGCCTACTTCCCGGCCTAGCTAAATCGCGAAGGAGTTTCCGCAGCCGCAGGTCGCGGTGGCGTTCGGGTTATCGATGACAAACTGCGCACCGGAGAGATCTTCCCGATAGTCGATGTTCGCCCCCACGAGATAGGGGTAGCTCATGGGATCGACAAGAACCGTGATGCCGTCTCGCTCCACCGAGGCGTCGTCTTCCGCCTGGGCTTCATCAAACGTGAAGCCGTAGGAAAAGCCCGAGCAGCCGCCCCCGGTGACAAAGACGCGCAGCTTCAGCGCTTCATTCCCCTCGCCCTCAATGAGTTCGCGCACCTTCGCCGCAGCGGCTTCGGTGACGGAAAGGGACTGGGGCGCTTGCGTTTCAATCATGGTGGAACCCTCAACCAAGGCCCCAAATTATGGACCCCTTCCCCGGGAATTCCAACGGCGAGGGTCGGATATTGCCTGCCCGCGCCACGAGGGGCCCTGCTAGACTGGGCCTTTATCCGCTGCGGGGGCAGGGTCCGTGTACCTATGGGTTAAGGCCTTTCACATCATATTTATGGTCTGCTGGTTCGCGGGCATTTTTTACCTACCTCGCCTTTTTGTGCACCACGCCATGAGCGAGGACACCGCCACCCGGGAACGGCTTGCCATCATGGAAGGCAAGCTTTACCGCTTCGTCACCCCCTTTATGGCGCTGACCCTAGCCCTCGGCGTGTGGATGCTATGGCTGGCCCCGGGACTGCTGAGCCAGGCCTGGATGCACGGCAAGCTCGCCCTGGTAGCGTTACTGGTGGTTTACCACCTGCGCTGCGGCCAGCTCGTCCGCGCCCTGGCTCAGGGGCCCACGCCCCACAGCCATCGCTACTACCGCATTTTCAATGAGCTCCCCGTGCTGGCGCTCTTCCCCATTGTGCTCTTGGTGGTGCTGAAGCCCTTCTAAGCCTTGAGCCCCCGGCAGCTCGGCCCGCACAATGCGGGCCTGCGCCCCGTCACCGTTCCCAGGGAACTTTTGAAACCATGACCGACCCCAAGCTGACCCTCGACCGCTCCGAACAGCTCTTTGCCCGCGCCTGCGAAGCCATCCCCGGCGGCGTCAATTCCCCCGTCCGCGCCTTCCGCGGCGTCGGCGGCACCCCCATCTTCATGCGCGAAGCGGAGGGGCCCTACCTCTACGACGAGGACGGCAACCGCTACATCGACTACATCGGCTCCTGGGGCCCCATGATCCTCGGACACGGCGCCCCGGCGGTGAAGGCAGCGCTCTACGAGCAGATTGATCGGGCGGTGAGCTTCGGCGCCCCCACGGGCCTTGAGGTGGCCATGGCGGAGCAGGTCATGAGCATGGTGCCGTCCATGGCCCAGGTGCGCATGGTGAACTCGGGCACGGAAGCGACCATGAGCGCCCTGCGCCTCGCGCGCGGCTTCACGGGACGAGACTGCGTCGTGAAGTTCGAAGGCTGCTACCACGGCCATGTCGATTCGCTCCTGGTCAAGGCGGGCTCCGGGGCGCTCACCCTGGGCCAGCCGGACTCCCCCGGGGTGCCTGCGGACCTGGCGCAGCACACCCTGACCCTGCCCTATAATGATGTGGAGGCAGTCACGGCCCTCTTTGCCGCCCGGGGGTCGGAGATCGCCTGCGTCATCGTCGAGCCCATCGCGGGCAATATGAATTGCATCCCCCCGGATCAGGCCTTTCTCGACGCCCTTCGCGCGCTCTGCTCGGACGCCGGCGCGCTTTTGATCTTCGATGAAGTCATGACGGGCTTTCGCGTGGCCCCCGGCGGCGCCCAGAGCCTCTACAACATCACGCCGGACCTCACGACCCTCGGCAAGGTGATTGGGGGCGGTCTTCCTGTGGGGGCCTTTGGGGGACGCGCAGACGTGATGGCGGCGCTGGCACCGGTGGGCCCGGTGTATCAAGCCGGCACCCTGTCCGGGAACCCCCTGGCCATGGCAGCCGGGCTCACCACGCTGCAAACCCTCGCCGCCCATCCCGAGCTCTACACCGCCCTCGCAGCGCAAACGGACCGGCTCATGGCCGGTGCCCGGGAGCGGGCCGCGGCGCACCAAATTCCCTTCACGACCCAGCACGTTTGCGGCATGTTCGGGATGTTCTTCTCTGAAGGACCGATCCGAAATCTCGCCGACGTTCAGCAGTGCGATGTTCCGCGCTTCACGCGCTTCTTCCACGCCATGCTCGAAGCGGGGGTTTACCTTGCCCCGTCGGCCTACGAGGCGGGCTTTATCTCCGCGACCCACGACGATGCGGTCATCGACGCCACCCTAGACGCCATGGACCGCGCCTTCGCGGCGTGCCGCTAACGCAAAGGATTCCCCCATGCACTATCACGTTTACGGCCTCGGCAATGCGCTGGTCGACATGGAGTACGAAATCAACGATGGCTTTCTCGCCCAGCACGAGATTGCCAAGGGCCATATGACGCTGGTGGAGGCCGAGCGCCTCCTCCAGCTCAGCGGGGACCTCGCGGACCACGCGCCGCGGCGCTGCAGCGGCGGAAGCGCGGCGAACTCCCTCATGGCCGTCAGCGCCCTCGGAGGCAAGGCGTTCTACAGCTGCAAAGTTGCAGACGACGACGTCGGGCACTTCTTCGTCGAGGACATGCGCGCCGCAGGCGTGGAAACGAACGCCCACGAGCAACGCGGAAACGGCATCACGGGACAGTGTCTGGTGCTCATCACACCGGACGCCGAGCGCAGCATGAACACCTTTTTAGGAATCTCCGGAAGCCTGAGCGAGGCGGACGTGGATACGCAGGCGCTCGAAGCCGCGGATATGCTCTACCTTGAGGGTTATCTCTGCACGTCGCCGACGGCGCGGGACGCGGTGATTCACGCTAGGGAGCTGGCGGAGCGCCGGGGCATTCGCACCGTCGCCTCCCTCTCCGATCCGTCCGTCGTGCAGTTCTTCGGCGACGACATGCGCGCCATGCTGGGCAGCCACGTCGACCACCTCTTCTGCAACGAGGAGGAAGCCCTCGCCTGGACCGGCGCCAGCACCCTAGAGGACGCCTTCTCGAGCCTGAAGGATTTTGCCAGCAGCTTCGCCATCACCCGGGGCGCCGAGGGCTCCCTCCTATGGGATGGCACCACGCGCCACACCATTGCCACGGCACCGATCAAGCCCGTGGACAGCAACGGCGCGGGGGATATCTACGCCGGGGCTTACCTCTATGGCCTCGGCCAGGGCTGGCCCCACGAGAAGGCCGCAGAGCTCGCGAGCCGGGCCGCCGCCCGCCTGGTCGCTCGCTTTGGCGCGCGCCTGCCCGTGGAAGACTACCCGGGGCTCTTAAGCGCCTAGGCCCCTCGCGTCGCCACGGGGCGCCCCGCCATAAAGGCCTCGAGGCGCGCGAGCGCCTCTTCGAGGTCGGCCAGGGGCGCGGTGTAGGAAAAGCGTACGCTCCGCGCCGCGCCTTGCACCCCAAAGTCCGTACCCGGAGTGGCGGCTACCGCCGCCCTTTCCAGCAACGCCCGACAGAAGATCTCGCTGTCAGGCTGCTCCGGCGGCAGCGTCGCATAGACATAGAAAGCCCCTTCGGGAACCACGGGAACGGAAAACCCCAGGGCCCGCAGCCCCTTCACCAGCCGGTTCCGCGCTCGAAAGTAGGCCAGCCGGCGCGCCTCGTGGCGCGGCATGACCTCCGGCGCCAGGGCCGCCAGCGCCCCGTGCTGCCCCACGGTCGAGGGCGCGATGTAGGCGTTCTGAGCCAGCTTCTCGATGGCGGGAATGGCTGCCCGGGGCGCCACCAACCAGCCTACGCGCCACCCCGTCATCCCAAAGTACTTCGAAAAGCTGTTCACGAGAAACTCGTGATCTGCGCCGCCGTGGAGGCTAAGGACCGTACCCACCCGATCCTGACGCTGAACCCCGTGGGCGGGCAGGGCAGGCTGGTCGTCCAGCTCCGGGGGATAGGTCAGCCCCTGGTAGATTTCATCAAAGAGCACCCAGCCGCCCCGGGAGGCCGCCGCCTGGGACAAGCCCTGCAGCGCTGCGCGGCTGCTCACGGCCCCCGTGGGATTCGCCGGCGACGCCAGCACCAGGCCCCGGGTTCGGGGGCCCCAGGCCTTAGCAACGTCGCGCTCTGTCAAGGCAAAGCCTGCCTCTGCCGACAACGGCATCAGGGAGGCCCGGGCCCCGAAGAGGAGGGGAAAATAGCGGTTACAGGGATAGGCCGGATCGCCCAGGAGGACCTCATCCTCCGGATCCAGCAGCAGGGCAGACAGGAGCATCAGGGCCCCCGTGGCCCCAGCGGTCACCACCACCCGCTCTGGATCAAGATCGACGTTATGATAGGCCCCGTAGTAGGCAGCAATCGCCCGGCGCAGGGCGGGCAGGCCCAGGGCCGGGGTGTAGGCCGTTTCCCCCCGGGTCAATGCCGCGGCACCGGCGTCGCGCATGAGGGGGTAGGAGGGCTCCCGCGGCTCTCCCACCTCCATGTGGATGACCCGATGCCCCTCGGCCTCCAAGCGCTGAGCGGCATCGACGATGTCCATGACGCGGAAGGAATGGATATGGCGCAGTCGCTCTGCAAGGCGCATGGCAAGGGTCTCGTGGCGGATTCGGGGGCGAATTGTCCCCGCGGCCCTGGACCCTGTCGAGGGCCCAAGGGATGACCGCCCCCTCCTATCGCGGCCGCTTTGCCCCCTCGCCCACGGGCGCCCTCCACCTCGGGTCGCTATGCACCGCCGTCGCAAGCTGGCTAGACGCCCGGGCCGCCGGGGGCGTCTGGTGCCTTCGCATCGAAGACATCGATCCCCCGCGGGAGGTCCCCGGCGCGGACACCGCCATTCTTCAGTGTCTTGAAGCCCACGATCTGGGCTGGGATGGCCCCGTCCTTTTTCAGAGCCAGCGCTCCGACGCCTACGCCGCCGCCCTGGGCCACCTGCGCCAGGCCGGCCTGACCTACCCCTGTGACTGCACCCGGCGCGCCCTTCGCGCCCAGGGGGGGCCCTACCCCGGCACCTGCCGAACGCGCCCCGCCCCCCCAGCGGGGCCTCATGCCCTCCGCTTTCGCGTCCCCGAGGGACCAATATGCTTCGAGGACCGGCTGCACGGCCGCCAGTGCGAAACCTTGCCCACTCGCAGCGGCGACTTCATTCTGAAGCGCCGAGATGGGCTTTGGGCCTACCAGCTGGCGGTGGTGGTGGACGATGCCGCGCAGGGCATCACGGATATCGTCCGCGGCGAAGACCTGCTGAGCTCCACGGCTCGGCAAATCGCCCTGCAAAGGGCCCTCGCCTACCCCACGCCCCGCTATCTCCACCTGCCCCTGGTGGTGGATGCGACGGGGCAAAAGTGGGCAAAGCAGACCGGCGCCCCGGCCCTAGACCCTGCCCAGGCGCGAAGCAACCTGCACCGCGCCCTCACGCTTTTGGGCCTCCAGAGCGATCCCCAGGCCCCCTGCCACCGCCAGCTCGACGAGGGCGTTCGCCAGTGGCCTGCGGTCACGCTGCGAAAGGGCGCCCTTACCCTTGAGGAAACCCTCGACTAGGGCCAGATTCTGTTACCATCGGTAGCGTTTCCTGGGGCCAGCAGGTGGTTATGCGCACCGTTTTGCTGCTTGAGAACGACGACGTCGCACCGGGCGAGCTGGCCAGCCAGCTTGAGGCCCTGGGCTATGCCGTTCACCAGCCCCGAACCCTCCTGGAAGCGCGGCGCCAGAAACCCACGGACTTCTCCGTCGTGATCACGGACCTGCGCGTGGCCGGGGGCCTCGGCACCGATCTCATCCCCTGGTCCCAGGGCACGCCCGTGCTGGTGCTCGCGAGCGATGCCACCATCCGAACCGCGGTGGACGTGATGAAGCTCGGGGCCGCGGAATTCCTCCCCCGCCCCTTCACCGCCGATGAGCTTGACCATTGGCTACAGCGCGTGGCCCGAGACCAGCGCACGGCCCGGGGGCCGGTGCCCGCTCAGGCCCTTCCGGGGCGCCCCGTGGCCGGCATGATCGGCTCCTGTAGCGCGATGCGCCTGCTGTATGAACGTATTCGCAAGGTGGCGCCGACGGAATCAACGGTTCTTGTGCTTGGGGAATCGGGAACGGGGAAGGAGCTGGTCGCCCGCGCGCTCCACGAGCAAAGTGGCCGAGCCGCGGCCCCCATGATCTCCCTGAACTGCGCCGCCATTCCCGACTCGCTCATCGAATCCGAGCTCTTCGGCCATGAAAAGGGCGCCTTTACCGGGGCGGGCAGCGCCCGGCAGGGCTTGGTCGAAGCGGCCACGGGGGGCACGCTCTTTCTCGATGAGATCGGCGAGCTGCCCCTGGAGGCCCAGGCGCGGCTCCTCCGCGTGCTTCAGGAGGGGGAGATTCGGCGCCTCGGCGCCGTGGAAACGCGGAAGGTGGACGTGCGCCTGATTGCCGCTACCCACCGGGACCTCCGCCAGCTGGCGCAAACGGGGCGTTTTCGTGAGGATCTCTTCTACCGCTTAAACGTCGTAAATCTGACCCTGCCAGCGCTCCGGGATCGGGGGGACGACATCCTCGAGCTATCGGAGCGGCTCCTAGAGCGGGCCTGCGTGAAGCTGCAGAAAATCCGGCTACGGTTCAGCGACGCGGCGCTCGCGGCGCTGGCGGCCCACAGCTGGCCAGGCAACGTCCGGGAGCTCGAAAACGCCGTGGAACGTGCCGTCATCCTGGCCGACGGGGAAGAAATCACCCCGGAAAACCTCGCACTGGGAGGCCACGTCGGGGAACCGGGCACCCCCAGGGAATCGGCCCCGGCTTCAACCCCGGCCCCCGCACCGCCCCCGCAGGAGGGTGCGGCGAGCCTAGAGGACTATTTCGTCCGCTTCGTGCAGGAGAATGAAGGCCGCTTAACCGAAACAGCGCTCGCGGAGCAACTGGGCATCAGTCGAAAGTCCCTCTGGGAGCGCCGGCAGCGCCTCGGCATTCCGCGCCGCAAGAGCAAGCCCTAGGCAAAAGTGTTACCGAAGAACCCAAATTAGTTGGGAAGTAACACTTTTAGGCGTCTAAGTAACACTCCCTTCGGTAACACTTTCCCCTTTCGCCCCCTCCGGCACCGCGGAATATCTCTTAACTGATTGTTTTTTATGGTAACACCAAGTTTCCCAAAAACTTGGCACGGTACTCGCTACAGATATC
Source organism: Gammaproteobacteria bacterium (assembly GCA_030433075.1). GTDB lineage: Bacteria > Pseudomonadota > Gammaproteobacteria > Pseudomonadales > Azotimanducaceae > Salivita. Next base: position 11,258 of record JAUILI010000058.1, read on the forward strand.
CCAGCGACGCGTGGGGCGTTGCTTTCAGCCCAACTCTTGGGGGGGAGGGGCTGATCAAGAGGTCAACTCAGCGGTTTCGACCGCGGCCTGAACGCCGGAGAGCCAGGGCCCTGTCTACGGATAGTCGAGTTGCACTCTTACGGGCTAAGGCACCTGACTCCGTGCCTGGTCTAGACGGGATAGGGCCCGTCGCTGTCCGACAGCCGCACCCGTAAGGGTGAAAAGAAGAAATCGGTGACGGCAGCATGAAAGGGAAAGGTCGTGGGGGCCTTTCCCTTTTTTCTTTTCAGCCACTTACCGAATTCGCCGATTCCGCCCCGAGGGTCCGTGAAACCCCGAAGCCTGCTATGCTCAGCCTTTTAGCGAGACCTTAAGCTCGGTGACGGATAACGAAGGCAACGCGCGCGATCTTCCCCGGCCCCCGGCCCTTGCGAATACGCAAGCGACCGTCGTGCCCCGGCAAGATCACCCCATCTCCCGCAAGGCGATTAGCAGTGGCGCCATGAAGGTGCTCTATCGCCTGCTGGGCGCGGGGCATCAGGCCTTCCTGGTCGGCGGCGGGGTTCGCGATCTCCTTCTCGGGGGCGAGCCCAAGGACTTCGACGTTGCCACCGATGCTGCGCCGGAGGTGGTCCGCGATCTCTTCAGCAATGCCCAGCTGATTGGCCGGCGCTTCAAGCTTGTCCATGTCCGCTTTGGGCGGGAAATCGTCGAGGTCGCAACCTTCCGGGCCCTAAGCGACGATGCCTCCGCCGCCCCCGTGGACGCCAACGCCCTGCCCCGGCGCCGCGATCGGGGCAAGGACGAACCTGCTTCAGCGCTCAGCGAAGGGGGCATGATCCTCCGGGACAACGTCTACGGCACCATCGACGACGACGCCCTGCGCCGAGATTTCACCATCAACGCGCTCTATTACACCCCAGCAGATTTCGCGATCTACGACTTTGCCGACGGCCTTAAGGATCTCGAAGCCCGGCAGATTCGACTCATCGGCGACCCGGAGCACCGCTACCGGGAAGATCCCGTGCGCATGCTCCGGGCCGTTCGCTTTGCAGCGAAGCTGGACTTCGACCTGGCCCCGGAGACCGACGCTGCCATTGCCCCGGTGCGCGAGCGCCTCATGGATGTGCCCCCGGCTCGGCTTTTCGATGAAGTGGGCAAGCTGTTCCTTCACGGCCACGGCGAAAAGAGCCTGACGCTGCTACGCCACTACGGTCTTTTCGGCCTATTGTTCCCAGAGGCCGAGGAGGCCTTCACGGAGCAGCCCACGGCGCTGGCCCTGGCGGAGGCCGCCCTGGAAAGTACCGATGCGCGGGTCGCGGAAGGAAAGCCCGTCACCCCGGCGTTTCTCCTCGCTGCCTTCCTGTGGGCGCCTCTTCAGCAGCGCACCCTCGAGCTTCGGGACGATGGGCTCCGCCCCCTTGAGGCCCTTCAGGAAGCCATGCGGGCGCTCCTCGCCGAACAGCAACAGCACACCACTATTCCCCGGCGCCTCACCACATTTATGCAGGAAACCTGGACCCTGCAAAGCCGCCTCCAGCGTGGGGCACGACGCGCCGACAAGCTCATCGCCCACCCTCGCTTCCGCGCAGCCTATGATTTCCTCGTCCTGCGGGAGTCGGTGGGAGAGGCGACGGACGGCATGGGCGCCTGGTGGACCACCTACCAGGAAGACCACGAAACGCCGGTCCCCAGCTACGCGCCCCGGGAAGAGCGCCGGCCCCGCCGGCGCCGGCGACGTCGCCCTGCGAAGCCCGCAACCCCATGAGCACGGGCGTTCCGCAGCGCATTGCGGTGGAAGGCCCCATCGGCGTGGGCAAAACCAGCCTCACCCAGCGCCTTGGGGAGGCCCTCGGCTATGCCGTGCTTCTAGAAAAGGCCGAAGAAAACCCCTTTCTCGAGCGCTTCTACCAGGATCAGCGCAGCCATGCGCTGCCTACGCAGCTACATTTTTTGCTTCAGCGCGCGCAGCAGCTTCAGGCCCTGGCCACCGATGATCTCTTCACCCCAGGGCACGTGGCGGACTACCTCATGGCGAAGGATCGGCTCTTTGCCGAACTCACCCTCGACGACGCCGAGCTGGATCTCTACCAGGCCGTATACGACCGCCTTACCGTGGAGGCGCCGAAGCCCGACCTGGTCATCTATCTCCAAGCCCCCCTAAGCGTGCTCCAGGAGCGCATCGCGCTGCGCGGCCGGGCCATGGAACGGGGGCTGGACGACGCCTACCTGGAATCCCTCAGCGACGCCTACGCGCGCTTCTTCCACTTTTACGACGAAGCACCGCTGCTCATCGTCAATGCTGCGGAGCTCGATTGGGTTCACAACGATGATCATTTCGCTGCCCTGCTAACCCGGATCAAGGGTCCGCTCAGCGCTCGACAGTACTTTAACCCCCACCCCAGCCTGCTTTAGTTCATCCCCACAGGAGTCCCCATGAGCAGCCAAACGGACGTTCGGCGCGTCAATCTCACGACGCTCCAGAAAATGAAGGACCGGGGCGAGAAGTTCGCCGCCCTCACCGCCTACGACGCCTGCTTCGCGGAAATGATTTCCAGCGCGGGCGTTGAGGTTCTTTTAGTCGGCGATTCCCTCGGGATGGTGCTTCAGGGCCATGACAGCACCCTGCCCGTGACCCTCGACGACATCGTCTATCACATGCGCTGTGTCCGCGCGGGGAACCGGGGCGCCCTGATCATGGCTGACCTCCCCTTCATGAGCTATGGCCACGAGCAGCAGGCGCTGGATAGCGCCGCAGCGCTTATGCGTGCCGGGGCCCACGTGGTGAAGCTGGAGGGCGGCGCTTGGCTGGCGAACACCACCAGCAAGCTTTCTGAGCGCGGCATTCCCGTCTGCGCCCACATGGGCCTCACGCCCCAGGCCATTAATCGCCTGGGCGGCTATCGGGTACAGGGCCGGGATACGGCGAAGGCCCAAGCAATCATCGATGAAGCGAAGCTCCTTGAAGACGCCGGCGCCAGCCTTTTGCTGCTGGAGTGCGTTCCCGTGGGCCTAGCGAAAACCCTCACGGAAACGCTGTCGATTCCCGTGATCGGCATCGGCGCGGGCCCCGAGGTCGATGGGCAGATCATGGTGATGCACGATCTCCTTGGCATCACCCCGCCGGGCATTAAGGTGCCCCGCTTCGTGAAAAATTTCATGGCCGACGCCCAAAGCGTGCGCGGCGCCTTCGAGGCCTACAGCGCAGCCGTGAAGGGCGGCACCTTCCCGGCCCCGGAGCACTGCTTCCTATGACCCTTCAGGTGCTCGAAACCCTGCCGGCGCTCCGCAGCCAACGCGCGGCCTGGCGGGCAGCCGGGGAGCGCCTTGCCCTGGTCCCCACCATGGGCAACCTCCACGCGGGCCACCTGGGCCTCGTGACCCAGGCCAAGGCCCACGCCGATCGCGTTCTGGTCACCCTTTTCGTTAACCCCAGCCAGTTCGGCCCCGGGGAAGATTTTGAACGCTACCCCCGAACGCTCAATGCGGATCTTGAGGCCCTGGCGAGCGTCGGCTGCGATGCGGTTTTTATTCCCGCCGTCGCCACCATTTACCCCGAGGGGCTGCCCCCCCGCACTCGAGTGTGCCCGGGCCCCCTCGCGGAGCAGCTCTGCGGGGCGGACCGGCCGGGGCACTTCGAAGGGGTCGCCACGGTCGTGCTTCGGCTCTTCAACATGGCCGAGCCCGAGCTCGCCCTCTTCGGGCAAAAGGACTACCAGCAACTGATGATCATCCGCCAGCTGGTGGAGGATCTTGCCCTCCCCATTGAGATCGTCGGCGCACCCATTGCCCGAGCCGAGGATGGGCTCGCCCTGTCCTCGCGCAATGGCTACCTCACTGCAGCGCAGCGGGCCCTGGCCCCGGCGCTCCACCGGGCGCTCCGGGCCCTTGCGGAGGGCCCCGGGGGGACCTGGGTTGAACGTTGCGAGGGGGCGCGCCAGGCCCTTGAGGCACAGGGTTTCCTCGTGGACTATCTCACCGTACGCCGCCAGGCCGACCTGGCCTCCCCGGAGGCCGACGACTCGGCCCTTATTGCGTTGGTGGCAGCGAAGCTGGGCAGCACACGCCTGATCGACAACCTGTGCTTTACACGCAAGGACGCGCCATGACGGACGCCAGTCTCGAATCCCTGCGCAGCCGCGCCGCGGCGCTACCGAGCCTTCGGGCGCTCCTCGAAGACCCGGACCGCCTCGCCGCCCTTCATTGCGAAGGTGCGGGCATCACGGCCGATTTCTCCCGGCAGCGGGTTCGCCTCGAAGACCGGGACGCGCTCCTGGCCTACGCCGCCGCCCGGGGCCTGCCCCAGAGCGCGGAGCAGCTCTTTCAGCCCAACCGCCTGAACCCCACGGAGGGGCGCGCGGTACTCCATACGGCGCTGCGTCGGGCGCCAGAGGCGGCCCCCTTGGTGCTCGACGGGGTGGATATCTCCGCAGCCATCGCCGAGGCCCTGGGTCGCATGGGGCGCATCGCCGAGGACCTCCGCAGCGGCCGTTGGCGCGGCGCCACCGGCGCAGCCATCACGGACGTGGTGCATATCGGCATCGGAGGCAGCTTTCTTGGGCCCGCCCTAGCCTGCGAAGCCCTCGGACCCAGCACGGGCCCGCGGCTGCATTTCCTCGCCAACGTCGACGGGGTTGCCGCCCAGCGCACCCTGGCGGGTTTGGATCCCACCCGCACCGTGATCATCGTGGCGTCGAAATCCTTCAGCACCCTGGAAACCCAGGTAAATGCCCGCACCCTGCGACGCTGGTTTTTGACCCGCGGACTTAGCGAAGGCGATCTGAAGCATCACTGTCTGGCCATCACCACCCAGCTCGACGCGGCGGCAGCCTTTGGCATTCCCCCCGAGCAGTGCCTCCCCCTCTGGGACTGGGTCGGAGGGCGCTTCTCCCTCTGGTCCCCCATGGGGCTGCCCGTCGCCATTGCCCAGGGCATGGAGACCTTCAAAGCGCTCCTCGCCGGCGCCCGGGCCATGGATGAGCACTTTCGCACGGCGGAGGGGGCACAGAACCTGCCCCTGCTACTCGCCCTCTTCGAATTTTGGAACCAGAACGTGTTGGGCACCCAGTCCCATGCCTTT
>JAUILI010000154.1 GCA_030433075.1 Gammaproteobacteria bacterium
GCGTGTCGTAACGCCGCGGCGGCCCCTCGGGGGTGAACCAGTGGCTGAAGTAATGCACCTGGTCGAGGGCCAGGCGAAGCTTGAAGCGCTTGCACAGCTCAAGGAAGGGGAGGCGCCCCGCGTTCACCTCATCCCGAAGCTCGGCGAGGGCCGAGGCCCAGCGGGGGTCCTCCGTGCGCAGCACCGTGCCGTCGGGTCCGTAGGCCAGCAGCACCCCGGCCTCCTCAAAGCACTCCCGCACCGCGGCGACCCAGAAGGCGAGGCCTCCGGATTCGACGCCCAGACGCCGGCTGGCCTCCGCGTCCGTCAGGCCACTGGCGTGGGCTTCCAGGTCTTCCGCGCGATCGTGGAAGTCCACCTTGCCGCCGGGAAACACGTGGAGACCGCCGAAATCCACCGTGGCGGTGCGCTCCATCATGAACACTTCTAGCCCCGCAGGCCCATCGCGCAAAAGCATGACCGTCGCCGCAAAGCGCTTCTCCGCCTCCGCCGCGGGCACAAACCCTTTCTGCCCCGGAAAATAACTCTTCACCGCACCTCCTTGGGGCCCTCGGGGCCTTGGGACGTTCTGACTCGAGGCGTACGATAGCGGTTTTCCTAGCCAAAGGGGCTCCCCATGTCCGCCGGTGACTCGCTGATTCCGCGCCTCTGCGCCTTTCTCGATGCGTCTCCCACCCCCTTCCACGCCGTGGCCAGCGTGAAGGCGCGGCTGACGGCTGCGGGTTACGCCGAGCTTCGCGAGGATGACGCCTGGCGCCTCGAGCCCAATGGTCGCTATTTCGTGACCCGCAACGACAGCGCGCTCATTGCCTTTCGCTCTCCGGGTCGCTTCCCCGAGGGCCCAACCCTCATCGGCGCCCACACGGACAGCCCGGCGCTGAAACTCAAGCCCAAGCCCGAGCTTGAGGGGCAGGGGCTCGTGCGCCTTGCCGTGGAGCCCTACGGCGGCGTGCTCCAGAACCCCTGGTTTGACCGGGATCTGGCCCTCGCTGGCCGGGTGCACTTCCGGACCCCCGAGGGCGCAGTGCAGGGCGCCCTGGTCCAGCTGCCGGAGAAGCTCGCCATCATTCCCTCCCTGGCCATTCACCTGGATCGGGAAGCCAACCAAAAGCGCAGCATCAATGCGCAAACCGATTTGCCCGCGCTCTTCGCCTTTGAGAACGACGAGGCCACGCTCCACGGGCTGTTGAAAACGGCACTGGAAGCGGCGGGGCACGCCGTGGAGGCCATCCTCGATCACGAGCTGCTCTTCTACGACACCCAGGGCGCGGCAACGGTCGGCCTCGAGGGCGCCTTCCTCGCCAGCGCACGGCTAGACAATCTGCTGAGCTGCTTCTGCGCCACGGAGGCCCTCTTGAACAGCGGTGATGCCCCGGCCCTCATCGTGCTGAACGATCACGAAGAGGTGGGCAGCGCCTCCAGCTCCGGAGCCGCCGGGCCCTTCCTAGATCAGGTGCTCCGGCGCATCACCCCAGCGGAGGAAGACAGTGCGCGGCTGCGGGCGCGGGCCTGGCTGATCTCCGCGGACAACGCCCATGCGGTGCATCCCAACTTCCCGGACCGGCACGACCGGGCCCACGGGCCCCTCCTCGGGGGCGGGCCGGTCATCAAGATCAACGCCAACCAGCGCTATGCCTCCAACAGCGCCACGCAGGCGCGCTTCCGCGACCTGTGCGACCAGGCGGCGGTGCCCGTGCAGTCCTTCGTGACCCGCTCCGATTTGGGCTGCGGCAGCACCATCGGCCCCATTACCGCGGCAGAGCTGGGCATCGCCACGGTAGACGTGGGGGTCCCGCAGCTGGCCATGCACTCCATCCGCGAGCTCTGCGCGGTGGAGGACGTCGCGGCCATGGTGACGGCCCTCACCCAGGCCCTCAGCGCCTAGGGGCTTACGGGAGCGCCCGCGGGCCTACAGGCGCGCCTACGGCGCTAGGGGATCGCGGCGCAGGGGCTCTGCGACCAGCCGCGCTTCCAAGGCTTCAAAGCCCCACTCGGCCAGCAAGGCGAGGGCCGCCGCGGGGAGCGCCCCCTCCAAAATGAGCGCCGTGTTGTTGAGGGAAATGCCCGTCACGATGGGCTCCCCGAGGCCGCCGGCGCCCACAAAGGCCGCGAGGGTGGCGGCGCCAAGGCTAATGACCGTGGCCGTGCGCACCCCCGCGAGGATCGTCGGCAGGGCCAGGGGCAGCACCAGAAAGCGCAGCTGCTGCCAGGGGGTCAGCCCCATGGCCAGGGCCACCCGGCGCAGCGTGGGGTCCACGCCGAGGAGCGCCGTCAGCGTATTGCGAAGGATCGGCAGCACGGCATAAATCAGCAGCGCGACAATGGCCGGCGCGGCGCCAATGCCGAGCAGGGGAATCATGAGGGCCAGAAGCGCGAGCGACGGGATGGTCTGGGCCAGCCCCGCCAGGTAGAGCACGGCGCGCGCCAGCCGGCGACGGCGATGCACGAGCACGGCGAGGGGAATGCCCAGGAGGCAAGCGCCGAGGAGCGCAAGGCCCGTCAGCTGCAGATGCTCTCGGGTGCGCAGGGCAATGCGGGCGCCCCGGGGCGATAGCCAGCCCTCCTGAGCCGAGGCCTCGGCCCCCGCCTCAGGCGCAGGCCCCAGTCCTTCCCCAACCAGATAGTCCGCGGCCACGGCGGCGAAGGGCGCCCCTTGCACGGCCACCGCGGCGTTTAGCCGTCGCATGGCGTCCTCCCCGAGGCGCCCCCCAAGGGGCGCCAGGGCGTCCCGGGCCGCGGCGGGAAAATCGCGGCGCACCAGAGGCACCGCCTGGTACTCGGGGAAAAATGCGAGGTCGTCCTCCAGCACGCGAAGATCAAAGCGCAGCAACTCCCCGTCGGTGCTGTTGGCATCCGTGAGATCCAGCTGGCCCTTCTCTAAGCTCTGGTAGGCCAGGGCGTTATCAATCCCCACAGCGCTCTGAGGCAGGCCGTAGCGCGCCTTCAGGGCCCGCCAGCCATCCCGACGATCCAGAAACTCG
>JAUILI010000155.1 GCA_030433075.1 Gammaproteobacteria bacterium
CCCGGCAACGCGCGTAAGGACGCCGAACTCCGCGAAGAAACGCTCCGCCTCGGGCAGGTTTTCATCCACAAGCAGCTTCACGACAGGCGCAATCCTTAGGCAACGCTAGAGCGCATAGCCTACCAGTCCCCCAGCGATTAGGGCCTTTTCCAGCCGCGCCTCGGTCAGGGGCGGTAGGGCCCTAGCCGCCGGATCAAAGCGCCGGGGCACGGCGCCGGAAAGACGGGTCAGGGTGTGGGCATGAAAAGCGGCCTCGCGGCCCTGCAGGAGTTTCCGCGCGATGCCCGCCGCGCCCGCCACGGGACCCAACGCCTCCGGCCCCTCAGCCTCCAAAGCCCCATAAAGCGTAGGCAGATCAGGGAAGCGCGCACAGGGCCGCGCCGCGGTCTTCGCGCCGATGCCGGGCACGCCAGCGATGCCATCGCTCGCATCGCCGGTCAGGGCCAGGTAGGTCGCCATGGCTTCAGGGGGAAAGCCCAAGGCCTTTTGAAGCTCATCGTAGCTTTGCGGCGCCGGCGCCCCGGGCACCCAGCGCCCATCCCCGGGCCGCAGCAGCTGCAGTAAGTCCTTATCCGTGCTCACGAGCACCACGGGGAGGGGCCGGCCCCGGCGCACGGCGAGGGCGATCAAGTCATCGGCCTCGTAGCGACGGCTCGCCGCCTCGGGAATACCCAGGGCCCGAGTGAGCGCTCGGCACTGGCGGAAGCTGTCCTTCAGCGCGTCGTCGGGGCGTGGACGCTGCGCCTTGTAGGCCGGATCGAGGGCGTGGCGAAAGCCCGACCCGAGCGCCTCATCGAAAGCCACCCCAAAACGGGCCGAATCAGGTAGCTGCCGGCGCACCTTGACCAAAAAGCGGAGCCAGGCGAGACGCACCGGCGCGGGCAAGCCCGGCCCCTCAAGCCCCCGGGCAGCCATCGCAAAGTAGCTGCGGAAAATGACGGCGCTGGCATCGATCAGCCAGACGGCATTCGGCGGTGTCACGACGGCCTTAGGGCCGCGAGCGCGTCCCGGAAGCGCGCCGCCCGGGGCGGCAGACCCTTCAGCTGCCAACGCTGGCGGTGCTCGTCCAGGGCCGTAAGAAAAGGGGCGAGGTCCGGCTCCGGGGCCCCGGGGTTATCTACGCTCGGCGCAAAGGGCACCCCAAGGGCCTCGCAAAACAGCGATTCCAAGGCCTGGGGCGCGGCTTCCACGGCAAAAAAGGCCGCCTGCTGCGCCGCATCCCGACCCTCCGGAGCGTACCAATAGCCGTAGTCCACCCGCTGGCGCCGCCGAACCCCGGCCAGGCACCAGTGGGCCACTTCGTGCAAAGCACTCGCCTGGTAGTCGAGCCGGAAGTAGATCACCGCGGGTTCAGCACCAAAGCCCGGGCAAAAGAGGGGCTCGGAGGCGCCGCCGCGAAGCTGTGTGCCCTCCGCCTCGAGGAAAAGCCCATCAAACAGCGTACAGAGGTCTTCCGCACCGCAGGGCCAGGGGTCATTCACCGGGGGGCGCACTCAAAAAGGAAGGTAAACACGCCCTCAGCCTCCTCCTGCTTGAGGATGGGGTGGCCCACGAAGCGGCTGAACTGCTCGAAATCCCGGACCGACGCGGGATCGGTGGTCCGCACCTCGAGCTGATCCCCCGGGGCCAGCTGACGCATACGCTGGCGCAGCAGCATCAGCGGTTCGGGGCAACGAAGGCCCGAGGCATCAAGAACGATCGGCGCATCAGACATGGGGGCGAACTCCGCATTGGGACCGCGAGTCTGTCCACGGTAAGCGAAGCCGTCAACGGCGGCCCTTGACTTCCCGCCGAGAGATCGCATGAATGGGGACCGCGGGCCATGAACAGGGGGCAACTGTGCGTCGAGGCAACATCCAGCCGAGGACCCTCCGATGGCCCTTCCACGGCGCCCGTGGCACAGCGGTACTCGCCCTGACGCTTTTGCTTCCCCTGCAGGCCCTGAGCGCCCCGGCGCAAGGCCTTCCCTCGAAAACTCCCGAAGCCCCGGAGCTCACCATGGCGCCGGTGGAAAGCGACCCGGAGCGGGAAGAGTTCGCCCGACAGATCCGCCTGGCCCTGCTCCAGTATCAGGAAGGTCGGGCCTTTGAGGCGCGCAATACGGTATCGGACACGCTGGAAGACCTCCGCGCGCGCTTCGGTCCCTGGGATCAGCAGCAGGTGCTGGGGCTACGCATTCTCGCCGCCGCGGAGCAGGCCCTCGGCGACTTAGAAAGCGCCGGGGAAGCCCTAGCCCAGGCCCAGTACCTCAATCGCATGAACCTGGGGCTGCACGATCTATCCCAGCTGCCCATTCTGGCTGAACTGACTCAGCTGTCCCTGCGCCAGGGCGATTTCGAGCAGGGCAACACCCTTCAGGAATATGCCTTCTACATCCAGCAGCGCGCCTACGGGGAAAACAGCGAAGCGCTCCTTCCGGCCCTCTACGACCTGGGGGCTTGGTATCTCTCTAGCGGCAACGTGCTTGCGTCTCGCACCCTCTACGAGCGGGCGCTAGACCTGAGCGAGGATCTCTACGGGGAAACGGATCTGCGCCTCATCCCGGCCCTGAAGGGCCTTGCCGGGTCCTTCCGCGCCGAGCGCTTCCCCGCCGAGGGACAGAACGACACACCGGCCTTCACCTTCACCACTACCGGGCCTAACCGTCAGAATCTGCCCATCGAGGACGAGCGGATGATGCTCGGGCGCTACGGTCAGGGGGAGGATGCGTTGCAGCGCGTCCTCGAGATCTACGACGCGCAAGAATCGGTAGAGCCCAAGCGCTACGCCGACGGGCTGATCGAACTCGGGGACTGGCACCTGATTTTCGATAAATGGACCGCCGCTGCCCTACGCTATCGGCAGGCCCAAACCCATCTCCTTGAAGCCGGCTGGGAGCCCCCCGCCGTGGACGCGCTCTTCGCTACCCCGGAGCCGGTGGTGCTTCACCTTCCCGAGGCCCGGGTTCCCTCGGACCGCACGGGCCTCGAGCCCCAGCT
>JAUILI010000059.1 GCA_030433075.1 Gammaproteobacteria bacterium
GAACGTACTCATTGATGTACTCGAGGATGACCCCGTCTGGGCGGACTGGTCCCTTTCGGCGCTTCGGAGCCAAGCGCAAGTTCATCGGCTCATCATCAATCCCGTCATCTATGCCGAGCTGTCCTTTGCCTTCTCGACCATGGAAGCGCTGGATGAGGTCCTCCATACCCTTGCCCTGCCCCTGCGACCGCTCCCGAAACCCGCCCTGTTCCTCGCGGGAAAGGCCTTTGCCCAGTACCGGCAACGAGGCGGCACGAAGCAGTCTGTATTGGCCGATTTCTTTATTGGCGCGCACGCCGCCGTCGAAGGGGTCCCCGTGCTCACCCGGGATCCACCCCGCTACCGCACGGCCTTTCCCCGCCTCCGGCTCGTGACGCCGAGCGGGACCGCCCCTTAAGGCGCAAAGCCCTAGCCAGGCACCACTATCCGCGCTGAGGGCACAGCGGCCTTAAGCGCCGTGGCCAGCGCCGCCTTGGCGCCCTCATCGCCGTGGACGAGGCGGATGTCCTTCGGGGGGCCTCCAGGGATGTCGCGAGCAAAGGCAACGAGCCCCGCCTGATCCGCATGGGCCGAATAGCCCCCGAGGGTGTGGATACCGCAGCGGATGTCGAAGCGCTCGCCGTCGAGCTCCACCCAGCCGCCCCGGGGGCCGAAGCGCTGAATGGCGCGCCCCGGCGTGCCCGCCGCCTGGTAGCCCACGAACAGCACATCGTGCCGCGGATCCCCGAGCATGGCCTTCAGGTAGTTCACCACCCGCCCCCCGGCGCACATGCCGCTGGCCGCCAGCATCAGGGCTGGTTGCCGGCTGTGAGCCAGGTAATTGACCATGCGGGCATGATCATCATGGCTGGCGACGGTCACCAGCTGCTCAAAGGCCAGGGGGTGGCGTCCTGCAGCCACCCGAGCCCTGGCCTCTGCATCCCAGAACGTGCTAAGGGTGCGGTAGCCCCGGGTGAAATCCGCGGCCAGGGGGGAGTCGAGGACTACCTGAAGCGATTCCCAGGGGTCGGCCCCCGCTTCGGCGAAGATAGCCTCGAGCTCATAGAGGAGCTCCTGCGTGCGACCCACGCTAAAGGCCGGAACGATTACCGTCCCGCCATCGGCGAGGGCATGTTCCACCACGGCCTTCAGATGCTCGCGCCGCTGGCTGCGGTCTTCGTGGATTCGATCGCCGTAGGTGCTCTCGAGCACCAGCACGTCCGCGCGCTCCGGAGGCACCACGTCCGGGAGCAGGGGTGAGCCCGGCGGGCCAAGATCACCGGAGAAAACGATGCGCGCCCCGTCGACGTCGAACTCGAGATAGGCCGCGCCGAGGATATGCCCCGCGGGCTGGAGGCGAAGCTGAGGGCTGGCAGCGTCCCCGGGGAACAGCGTGATCCACTCGCCGTGGGGCACGGGGATGAGGCGCTGGGCCAGCACCGCAAGAAAGCCCTCGATGAGGCGCCGGTCTTGGGTGAAGCCCACCTTCAGCGCATCCTCAAGCACCAGGGGGAGCAGCGCCGCCGAGGCCTCGCTGCAGAGAATGGGACCCTCAAAGCCTGCCGCCAGCAGGTAGGGCAGACGCCCCACGTGATCGATATGGACGTGGGTGAGCACAACGGCGCGCACGGCGGACAGATCGAAGGTGACCGCAAGGGCGTCGCTTGAGGCGCCGTCAACGCCGCGGTCGTCACCCTGAAGCAGGCCGCAGTCGATGAGCACGGCCTGCCCATCGTCAAAGGTCAGGCGGTGACAGGAGCCCGTGACGCCCCGGGTGCCCCCGTGGTGGGTAATCGTTGCCATGGCGGGCCTCCCTGCCCTGCCGAGCGCTCAACAAGCCGTCATTCCCTACTGCGACCCTATCTCCAACAATTTGAAGCCCGTATCGCGCGCGGCTTTCTTATCGAAGGTGAGCACATGATCACAGCCAGCCTTGAGCGCGGTTTGAGCAATCAGCGCGCCCGGCAAGCCCCCTCTACCATCCGTGACCGCCGCAAGCATCCCCTGCACCGCTTCACGTTGTTCAAATTGCAGCACGGGCATAAGAAGCAGATCGCCGAGTGCCTCGATGAGTTCGGCGCGAGGGATCTGGTAAGCGGACTCCAAAACCCAGATGGTTTCCAGCATTACCAGCGAGGGCACGAAGAAGGCCTCACGCCGCTGTTCAGCGGCCGCAAAAAGCTGCCGTACCTGCTCACCCTGCGCTCGATCATCGTTGACCAGAAAGCGAACCAATACATTGGTATCGATCGCTTTCATGCCTCGCTTGCAGCCATCCGCCGCCGGATCGACGCGTCCATCTCCGCCGAGGTCAGAGGCCTCTGCCCCGCCCTGCCGAGGCGCCCGAAGACCTCGTCCACATGGCGCGTGACGGGCCTGAGCAGGACATCACCCTCTGCAGTGAGGGTGAAATCGAGCTTGTCCCCCGTGTGGAGCAGCAATTGCTCCCGGATCTTCTTCGGGATGGTGATCTGGCCCTTGCTGGTCAGAGTGGCAGTGGTCACCGGAATAATCCTTACTCTAAAACTTTTCCTTACTTAACCGTAGGAAAAAAAAGGCCTTCCCGTCAATACGCAAAAGCCCTCTTTTGATTGAGTCCCGACAACTGGCATAAATCTGCGGGAAATACGACCTGCCGCTTGGCCGATTCACACCCCTTCCTGGGACGCTACCTTGGGGAGTCGTGGAGGCGGGCGGCTGCACCGATTGAGGGCGGCGTCCCGTAGCCGTTTTGGGCGAAATTCTAGGTATCTACACTAACACCGCCTAGGGTGGTGGGCGGGCCAGCATTGGCGCGGCTTTGCCGCCAGTTCGGGCATGTTCTGTGTATCGACACGAACGGGAAAGCGCTGGCTTTAAAACCCCACTTGAATAGAGGCCAAGTATCTACATACGGTTTGGCACAAAAGGGCTCTCCCGTTAAAGGCGCGACGAGCCTTCCGCAAGCCTGCCTAAGGTCTTCGGACCGGCGGGGCCAGGCTTAGCTTTGCGACGCCTTTACGAAACCGATTATCAAAGCTGGCCAAGGCCTGGCAGTGCTTGGACTGGGCCAGCTGTAAGGCATCGGAAAAATCTAGGCCCTTTTCGTAGCCGTCCAGCGCTTTGGCGATCGCCGTGGCACGATCAATCACGACCTGTTCGACGTGCAGGAGATCGCTAAGGACGCTTTGTACCTCCGCCCTAGGCAACCCATAGACACCGCGGAGAACCCACTCAAGCTCTTGCATGACCGTTACGGGCAGAAACAACGCCTCGCCTGATGTCAGAAGCGCTTGCGCTGCCTCCTGCTGCTTCAGCGTTTTCCCATCGGCCTGGACTTCGCGCACGATGGCCACGGGCTTTCCGATGTGCGTTACCCGGCCGAAGAGCACCGACGCAGGCTTCTTGAGTGCCGGGCGGGCCGGCTCGATGAGAATTGAGCCCCCATCCGGCGCGAGCCGCACCGCCACCTGCGCACCGGGGGCGAGGGACAGCAACTGGCCTAGGTCCGCGGGAAGTACGACTTGCCGCTTTGCCAATAGGGTCATGGCTGTCATGGGGACTCCCTAAAAAATGCGGATAGCTTCCTGCCATTAGGGCAGCGCCCCTGTGAATCGGCTTTTGCTCCCTAAACTCCTGGCGTGGAAGCGCCGGCCGTCACGGAAACCCTTGCTGATCAACGGTGCTCGCCAAAGGGGGAAAACCTACCTGCTTACGCGTTTACTCGGGCAGGAATTTCAGGAGGTGCACCACTACGATTTGCTCGCCACCCCTTGCCGCGCAGCGGAAAGGGAATCGGGTCTATCCCCTTTATTTCACCGCAGCTGCGGTGCAAGACCACGACCTAGCCTAGGGGCGGCAAAGCTTAAGCCGCCTTAGAAACCGCTCAGGGTTGAGGCCTACACGGCAGCGACGGGGCCCGGGTAGGCCAATAACTGTTGATCCGCCGTGAGCAACAAACACCCCTCACAGTTCGCCTGTGCCAGAAGCATTCTGTCGAAGGGATCTTTATGCAGGGGGGGCAGGGCAGCGACCTCTACCGCATGCCGACTCAGGATGCCCATTTCCTCGTAACCCGCGTCAAGCAAGCCGCTTCGAAGCAATGCAGGCTCAACCCGGAAATCGGGGCGATCTAGGCCGCGTTTGACGGCCACCTCCCAGATACTGGCGGCGCTGAAGATGAGGTGATTCGCCTCATTCCCGAGGTACGCCATCGCCCGCGAGGAGAGCTTTTCCGGCTCGATGGCCGCCCAAAGCAATAAATGGGTATCAAGCAGGATTTTCATGGTCGAGCCCGAACAGGGCGGCAATCTCGGACTCGGCCATGCGGTCAAAGTCCTCGGGGATAGTGTACTGACCCTTCAGGAAACCGAGCCGCCTCTCCCTTGCCGGCCTTTCCGCAGCCACGCCCACCAGCCTTGCTATCGGCTTACCCGCCTTAGCAATGATGACGGACTCGCCCCTTTGCACGCCCTCGAGAAGCCGCGAAAGATGGGTCTTCGCTTCGTGGATATTCACCACTTCCATCTCTGACTCACTAAACTAAACTAACCTGACCTAGTCAACCTGAGCCTTTCTTCGCCGCTTGTCAAGCAGAGCTACACCATCCCCAGCTCGAGCTGCGCCTCTTCGCTCATCATCTCCCGGGACCAGGGGGGATCGAAGACGAGCTCCACCTCCACCGTCTCCACGCCGGGCACCTTGCCCACGCGATACTTCACGTCGTCCACCAGCACGGGCCCCATGCCACAGCCCGGGGCCGTGAGGGTCATGGTGACGGTCACCACGGGGCCGTCGATGGCGACATCGTAGATCAGGCCAAGGTCGAGCAGATTGACGGGAATTTCCGGATCGAAGATGGACGCGAGGGCCTGCTGCACGTGGGCTCGGCTAACGCCAGGCTCCCCCTTGGGCTCAAAGACGAGCTCGAGGGCTTCGAGGCCCAGGGCATCGGCGTCCGTGCCATCGACGCGGGCGAGATTGCCACCGACATTCACCGTATAGGTACCGCCGAGGGCTTGGGTGAGGGTGACGAAGGTGTCCTTGGGGAGGGTGATGCGGGTGCCTGCGGGCACCAAACGGGCAGGACAATCCCGCTGCACCACCACCATGCGGCGATTCACAGGAAGGGCCTAGGAGACCGCGAAGGATTCGCCGCAGCCGCACTCCGCGGTGGCGTTGGGATTCTGGAACTTCAGGACGTGGTTCAGCCCTTCCGTCACCAGGTCGATCTCCGTGCCCTGCACCAGGGGGAGCGCCTCCGGATCCACGTAGACCGTCAGGCCGCCATCCAGGGCATAGGCCGTGTCCTGGGCCTCCGGGGCCTCCACGTAATCCAGGGCATACATAAAGCCCGAGCACCCGCTCTGCTTCACGGCCAGGCGCACGGCAACCGCGCCGCGCTTAGCCAGCTGACGCTGGGCGTGGGCCACCGCCGCCGGCGACATGCGGACGCCTTGCGTTGCTGCGGGGTTGAAAGTTTCAACGCTCATAGCCTGCCTGCGATTGCCGATTTAAAGCCCCACTGGGCTAGTCGGGATTAAGTGTACGCGTATCCAAGGCCTAGATTAAAGCGCCTGAAGCGCGCTTTGGTCGAGCTTCACCACTGCCGGCTGCCCGAGGATGCGCAGCAAGATCAGGGCCCGGGCTTCCCCGGACGCTTCCTGAAAGACCCCCTTTAACCCCGCGAAGGGCCCCTCGAGGACCTCCACCGCCGCCCCCGGGGTCAGCGTTGGGGCTCGACCCTCCGACAGTTCATGCAAACCCGAGGTGGGATCTACTAGGGTCTTCAACCCTTCAATCACGCCTTCGGGAATGGGCTGGGGGTGCCCCGCGACGCGCACAAAATCCATAACGCCCCGGGTGGAACGGACCGGGCTCACATCCTGCGCCTGCGGATCGACCCAAAGGAATAGGTAGCGGGAAAAGAGCGGCTCGACCTTAACGGTCCAGGCCCCCCGCTTTCGGACCCGACGCCCAATACGGGGCAGCCACACCTCAAAGCCCTGGCGGGCGAGGTGGGTTTCTGCCTCGGCCTCCTTGCGGGGCTGGCTATGGATGGCATACCAACGGGGGGACATATTCAACCAACTTTGTAGAGCGAGGAGCGCCTACGGTGCCGTGGCCGCACCGCCGACGCAACCGTCGAGGACCCAACTCTCGACTTCTAGGGAGACAGGGACGCCTTAAGCACAGGCCCCATCATCTCGGGAATAAGGGAAAGCTTGATCTCCCGAAAGGACCCGGCGGCGACGCTCACCTGCTGCTCTAGCGGGGAGACCCCGTACACTTCCGAGCCACCCTCCCGGCTCAGTAAGCGGACCGCAACCCGATAGGTACCGGGGGGAAGCTCTCGCTCTACGCGATCTTCGCTGTAAAGCAAGCCCCAGACCGCGCCGTTGACTCGGACCTCAACGACACCCCCTGACGCCCCACCGGTCAAGCGGCTAACGGCCAGCACGCCCGAGTTCTCAGCTTCGGCGAAGGTTGTCCCGCAAGCTAGGGCGACAAAAGCCAGGAAGCCAAACACCATCCTTTTTGCTGGGACAAAAAGCGAGTCCACGAAACCTCCTCCATAAGGCAACGATTGAAGACCGATAGCGCCACGTTTTGTGGTTATGTAACCCGCTAACGCTTACAAGAACAAGTCATTTTAGTTAGCAAAAACAACCAGTTTGGCGCCTTAGTGGCGGTTACCTACGCGAGCTAAGTCGATTAGCCGGGTCTCTGGGTTGAGCCGCCCCCTGAGGAGAGTGGTGACTGCAAAGCTTGCATGTGGGGAGGTAAGGGTGGGCTCGTCCCTGAGCCCGCAACACTTCCTTGTTTTTTGACCACAGCACCGGCGCTTTGGCCGATAGGCTTGTAGGTATCTCGTTCGCAGGCGCGAGAATAGCCAAGTTTTTTCGGGATCACAGCTCCGCACCAAACTGGATTTGTTAGCTTAAACCTCCCTCGCGCCGCCAAGATTTTGACGACTCGCCGAATGCGCCAGCGAACCCAGGGACTTGCCTTCACGCGGCGGGCCAGAACCTCTCAAACCCTCTTCCTGAATTGGCGCGAATTGCAAGTCATTAGGAAGCGTCACCCTCCTCTGCCTGCTTCCGACGGGGATCAATGGAACCGGGATCATCGAGATCAGCTTTCCTGCGCTCCCACCAAGGCCAGGGGAGCTCCCAGAAGGCGAGCTTTCCGTCGGGGCCATAGCCCCTCGCGAAGATCTGTCGGGGATTCGCGTCCCTTGAGCGGGTCCGCCGGCAAAACCCTTCGAAGACCAGAAAGCTGAACAGGTTCACGGCGAACGCCAGGGGGACACCCATAAGATCGAAGACGAAAGCCTCTTTGATATCCCCGGGCAAGGACCCAAGGAAAATGAGGCTTCCGAGGGAAACGGAAACGACCGCGTTTAGCCAAAACCCAGGCCAAAGCCAGCGGCTTGCTGCGATCATGAATAAGGGAATGGCCAAAGCTGTCATCCGCCCGTCTCCTGTCGCTTAGGTGAGACCGCAAACCCAAACGCCGCGACGAGACCGCGAGGCAAGATCCAGAAGGTGGCTCTTCCCTGAGCCCCACGCACATCCTTGTGCAAGATTTTGCCTTCTGGCCTGCCTACTTCAGCCGAGGCCGACCTCATCCTCCCGCGGGGCCAGGGCGATTTCAAAAGCAATTTCGCCCCGCCGTTAGCCTGAAAACTCCGAGGGTTTCGTCATTTTTTTGACGACTCTTCAGGCCCGCTTTCCGAATGAAGCGCTTAGCCTCCCGCCAATAAAACTTCCCGAGGCTGCCGCCAACTTGGGTGGCGCGATTTGCAACTCTAGGCATGGCGCCATGCTTCACCGCCCGCCATTCCCTAGGGCTCCCCGCGGTCGCTACCACCCCCTGTAAAGGCGGAGAAACCACCGCTGAGCGTCCCCGCATTCACCACGCCCACGCCCAATCCCACGCCTGGCGCCACCGAACTGGGGAACAGGCCCAAGGGGCCGACCAGCGAACCTGAGCTTAGGTTGGGGCCCGCCGTCATCGTCGAAAGCGACAGCGCTTGGGGCCCCACCATGGGCAGACCCAGCCCAAATCCGCCAACCACCTGGTCTAGCTCGCCGTCTTCCAGGGCTCGACCGTACTGCACCGGTTCGGCAACACACACCGCTTCTCGCTTACGACCCACCACTCTCTTCAAAATGCTCACCATGATTCCGTCCTCATCTGAAAGTCAGGAGGATCACTCTCCCTCGAGGCTTTGAAGAAAAACGGGAACAGGGAAATTTCTTACGACGCGTTGGGTCAAAGATTCCAAGCGCCCGCACAATGCGGCCGTTACTCGGGATTCTTTTCCCAATGGGAGAGCTTGAAGCGCTTATCCACCCCATAGATGAGCAATGCCTGGAACGCCGCCAGCCCAGCGAAGATGGCCAAGGTCCACCCGCCGGGCGGCTCGCCGTTGTGCTGATCAAAAACGTGAGACTGCAGATAGGTAGTGAGTGCCACGGCGTAGAGAAACTGGGGCCAAAACTCCCGACCGAAAAACCGCCACCCGGCGATCATGGGAATCGCGATCGTTAGGGCGGTCATTAAATCCAAGGCTTTCCTCCTATCCCACCCGGAACCGCCCTAGTACGGGCAACCTCCACACCCCCTACCCGCCCGCGGCTAATCGGGATTTTTCTCCCAGTGGGTGATCTTGAAGCGCTTGTCCATCCAGTAGGCGGCAGACCCCATGAAGATCGCGAGAACGGCAAACAGGACAAGTAACCAGAGGTTGGCTGGGTATCCAAACGTCTGCTGGTGATGCGTTGCCTGAGCTCCGACGGAAATAACTGCTGCCACAGAGAACTGCGGTAAAAATTCTCTGCCGTAATAACGTAGACCCGCCGAAAGCGGTGCCGCAACGAATAGAAACTCCAGGAACTCATTACTCATCGCGACCCACAACCAGTGACAAGGCCGACTTCGTTGCGGTGTTCACGCCGTGCTTGTGGCTGCAGATCGCTATTCCCAAACCTGCGTGGGAAAGGGGCTCTTCCATGAGCCCTAGGCCTTCCTTGGCTAATCAGGTTCTTTCTCCCAGCGGGTGAGCTTGAAGCGCTTGTCTAATTGATAGAGGGCGAACATCCCTACGGCAGAAATTGCCGCAAACGAGGCGAGCTGCCAAAAGGCTGGGCGGAACCCAGATTCATAGGCCGCTGAGATCGAAAAAAACGCCGTCGCAACGGGAAGCGCGGTGGAGAATTGCGGCCAAAAGTTTCGGCCAAAGACCCGATAGCCAGCAACTACAATCACAGCAACACCCAGGCAATCACAAAGCGCTTCCATCTACCTACTCACGCTCACTACCACCGCCTTGCCCAGGCGCTCCTGATGAGACTTCCAGAGCTCCGCCCGCGCCTACCATCGAAGTTCCAAGAACAGCTCCACCCCTGATAGCTCCGGTCGCCGCAGCGGCGATCAGGCTTGATCCAGATCCGATGAGGAATCCAGTAACAGCAGTCCTCAGCGTCACTGCCGCAAAGGATCCCCAACCAAAGTTTCCAGTACCCATACTATTAACTGCGTATCTGGCACCACCAATCAGCCCACCTATTCCGGCCCCAATCCCGCCAGAAACGAGATTCGCGACACCCCCCGCCACCTCATCCAGCTCGCGCTCATTGAGATCGCGCGCGCGGTGATGCTCTGCGGGCGAGGCAGCGGCGGGTCCGAGAGGAAACGCCGGCTCAACAACTTCATTTTTCATTACTGCCATCATGGTTTGGCCCTCCAGCCAAGGAAATGAGCGGCTACTCTCCCTCGGCGCGCGGCAAAAAATGTCGGCCCAGGAAAATTCGCACGAGCATTTCCGTGATGACTAGGGGGAAAGGAGCAGAACTGACTGAACGGTCACCGGGCGCAGCCATAGTGGAATGCGCCGGAAAATTGACGACAACTGGGAAGTAAATTGAGAAAGAGGCACTTAGCCTCTCGGCGTCAAAGGGGGCCTCGCCTAGAGGGGACGAGGCACTGACGCAAATTGCAAGGGAAGGGCTTAGCCGACGAAGGCGCGCTCGATCACATAGTCCCCAATGGAGCCCTGGTTGGGAGACACCTTAAGACCATGGCTATCGAGGCAATCGCTGACGCTCTTGAGCATGGCCATGCTGCCGCAGAGCATGGCGCGATCGTGCTCGGGATCGAGGGCCGGAACGCCAAGGTCCGTGAAGAGCTTGCCGCTATCGATCAGCTCCGGGATGCGCCCCGTATTTTTGTAGGGCTCCCGCGTCACCGTGGGGTAGTACAGGAATTGCTCACGCACCATCTCGCCGAGGAGTTCATGGTTCGGCAGCTCTTCCGTGAGGTAGTCGTAGTAGGCCAGATCGCTGACCTCTCGAACGCCATGGACGAGGATGACCTTCTCGTAGCGCTCATAGGCAGCGGGATCGCGGATCAGGGCGAGGAAGGGCGCCATGCCCGTGCCCGTGGAGAGCAGGTAAAGGTTCCGCCCCGGATTCAAATCGGCAAGGAGCAAGGACCCCACGGGCTTCTTGCCCACTAGCACCTCGTCTCCTTCCTTGATGTGCTGAAGGCGGGAGGTCAGGGGGCCGTCCTGCACCTTGATGCTGAAGAACTCGAGGTCATCGGCATAGTTCGGGCTGGCAATGCTGTAGGCCCGGAGGAGCGGCTTGCCCTCCACCATGAGCCCCACCATCACAAACTGCCCACTCTCAAAGCGGAACTCCGGGCGGCGGGTGGTTGCAAAGGTAAAAAGGCGGTCGTTCCAGTGCTTAATCCAGAGGACCTTTTCCGTTTCAAATGCCGCCACGGGCGCTGTGCTCCTGCCTGAGTTCTCGGGAGGCGCTATTGTGCCCCGCAATGGCCGGCATGTCAGGCCGAATCGTCAGCTTGAATTGACAGGAATACCCTTTAGGCCGCGCGGCGCCGACGCCGCATTGCAGCCCCACCGCCCCTTGGAGCCAGCGGCCGAGGCTTTGGTGGGGTCTGGAGCCTCGCCAAATGGGCATAGATGAGCTCGTCCATGCGCAGGCCCAGGGCCTGGAGTCCATCGAGGCCAAAGAGGCGATTGAACTCAAAGAGGAAGGGGTGATCGCCCACCATGGCGACGTCGAAGCCCCCGTGATTAATGCCGAGGCCCCGGGCGACGGCGCGAACCAGGCGGACCGCAGCGATGGGCGGCGGGGAGAAGTCGAGGCGCCCCCCGGCGGCCACGTTATTCAAAAAGCTGCCCTCCCGGGCGATGCGCCAGTAGCTCGCCACAATGCGTTGGCCGAGCACAACAATGCGCAGGTCGCGGTCGATGGGCAGGGGCAGCTGGGCGTAGAGCACGGGCTGGGTCTCGCACCACTGGTCCAGCTCTGCTTCGCTGTGGATCAGGCGCACGCCCCGGCCCTGGCTGGAGCGCACGGCCTTCACCACCAAAGGCAAGCCCAGTGCCTCCAGGGCCGCTTGCTGCCCTGCTGGGGTAGGCGCCTCGATCACCGTGGGCGGCACATGAGCCGGCCAGCGGCTCTCGAAGGCGCGGGTCATTTCCACCTTGTCATGGCCCAGGTGATAGCTCGCGAGGCTTGGGAAGATGCGCGCCCTAAGGCCGTAATGCAGCGCGTTGACCTGCCAATACTCGGGGAAAAGGACCCAGTCAGCGTCCTGGAGCGCCTCCCGTTCCTTAAGCCAGTGCTCAGGCTTCACGACCCGCACGCCGGGCATGGCGAGGGTCCGCAGGGGATCAAAGCTGATCAGCTTCATTTAGGGGGCCGCGGCCTCCCCAGAGGTGCGCTCGCTGCCCGGTAGCAGCGTCGGCGGCAGATTGGGGCGGCGCCCCCAATCGGTCTCGTTGTAGTGGGTGGCCAGGTAGGAAACGATCTCCCCTTCCAGCGGCTCCGGCAGGGCCCACAGATTTTGCGTGGCCTGCATCCAGCGGATGAGCCCCGTCCAGAACGCCTCATCCCCCCGCTGCGCCGTCACGAGCTTATGGGAATGGCAAACGCCGCACTGCGCTTTCACCGCTTCCCAGCCCGGGGCTTTGATGAGTCCGGATTCTGGGTCGGTCTCTGCCTGGACGGGGGCGGCGGCCAGGGTGCCGAGCAGCGCCAGCAGAAACAGGGCTCGACCTAAGGCGTGGCGCGACGCTTTCATGCCAGCACTTGCACGGCAATGCGATGGGCGGCGTTATTCAGATAGCCCTTCGGATTCCACCCGGGCACGAGCATGGGCTGGGTGGCGCCGGCCTCGTCCGTGGCCCGGGCCCAGATCTCGTAGTAGCCCGGCCCCGGGAGGGTGACGGTGTGCTCGAAGCGCTGCCAGCCAAAGCGGTTTTCCGCTGCGCCCAGACGAGCGGTCTGCCAGCTTGCGCCAAAGTCCGTGCTCAGGGCCACTTCGGTAATGGCGCCCGCGCCGGACCAGGCGTGCCCGGAAAGGGAGAGCGGCTCCCCGGCCTCGAGGCTGAGCCCCGACCGGGGCGCGGTAATGAGGGACTTCACGGGCATGGCTTCGATGATGCACATGGCCTCGTCCGGGACCTTCGTCCCCGGAGCCACGGGCTCGCAGGGTACGCGGTAGGACGATCCCGTCATCTTCGCCCCGTCGTGAATCCGATCGCGGATGAGCAGGGTCGTTAGCCACTTGCCGCTTGCGGAGCCAGGATAGCCCGGCGCAATCAGCCGCAGGGGCGCACCGTGGACGTCGGGAATGGGCGCTCCATTCATCTCAAAGGCAAGGAGGCAATCGTCCTCGAGCGCCTTCTCGATGGGGATGCCCCGGGAGATCGGCTGCTTCTTGGGATCGCCGGAGAGGTGCGTATCGGCACTTTCATAGCCGACGTACACGGCGTTCGGGGCGACAACCGCCTTGAGCACATCCGCCAGCCGCACCCCGGTCCAGAGAGGGCAGCCCACGGCGCCGGTGGTCCACTGATTCCCGGACACGCGCGGGCGAAATTCGCTGCGCCCATTGCCGCCGCATTCGAGCACCAGATGCCGTGTCACCACCTCGAAGCGGGCCTTCAGCTCGTCGATGGAAAAGCGCTGCGGGCGTTCGCAGGCCTCCCCGGTGATCTCGAGCATCCAGTTCCCAGGGTCCGTGTTAACCGGCGGCACGCCGTTGTTGCGCACGAAGAGCTTCGAAGCCGGCGTGACGAAATCGTTCAGAAGGTGCGCCGGGGTTTCCGCATTCAGCGGCCGGTCCCCGAGCAAGCGCAGGCCCGGCTTGTCCTTGAGGAGGTCAATCGTTGGAGCCGCCGCTCGGGCTGTCTCGGGCCTTGCCCACAGCAGCGCGCCGAGGCCGCTGGGCAGAAGCGCCGCCCCGCCAGCCACGGCGAGGCCTTTTCGCAGGGCCGCGCGACGGCTAAGGGCTTGGGGCGTTTTGCTGGCTTTCATAGGGGCGTCTCCCAGTCACCGCACAAGCTTAGCGAGAAGGACCGGGGGCCCGCTAGCGGTCCGCCTCCACGGGGAAGGGGCCGTCCTCGAAGACCTGATCGTGATAGGGCTTTTTGCCCACGGCGAGGGCCAGGGGGCCGCGCCAGTCGCCCGTGTCTAGGTAGCGCTCGAGCGCCGCTTGCGCGCTGCAGGTTGGCGCCCAGCCCAGCCCCTGCTGGGCCTTGCGGCTGTCGTAGACCCGGTCGAGGCCTTGCGGCAAGGGCCATCCGGCGCTCTTGAAGGCCCCTGCCAACTCTGGGGCTTTCTCCCACAGCAGCGCGGGCAGATCGCTGGCGACCCGAGGCGCGTCTTCCTCCGCAAAGGGGGTGGGTGCGGAGATGATGTAGCGGTCAAAGCCCCGCTCTGGCGCGTGCTCAAGCGCTCGGTGCGCCGCATCGGGCATGGCTCCGCGGCGGGCTTCATCGTCATCGATCTCCGGGAAGAAGCGCGAGGTACGCAGCACGAGCACGGGTAGCCCCGTTTTTTCATGCATCAGTTGGCAAAGATCCTCCCCAGCGCTTTTCGTAACCCCATAAATATTCTTATGGATCGGGCTTAGGCCTTCCGTGACCCACACCGCGGGATCGCCCGGCCCCGGGCGCATGGCCCGCCCAAAGACGCTGGTGGTGCTGATGTGGACGAAGGCTTTCACGCCCCGTTCTGCAGACTCTTCAAGGAGCGCCAGCGTCCCCTCGATGTTCGTGTGGACGAAGGCCTGGCGGCTGTGGGTCACCACGTGGGGCTTGTGGAGCGTGGCCGTGTGGATAACCTGGGTGACCCCCTCAAAGGCGCGCTTAAGCACCTTTGGATCGGCGATATCCCCGACGATTTCCGTATAAGCGCTGGCTTTCTGGTCGAGCCCCCGTGCCGGAATCCCCTTCGCTTGAGCGTCCCGGAGGAGCGCCTCCCCGAGGTGTCCCGCGCTTCCCGTCACCAGCAGCATGGCGTCCTCCTTTGGTTCTTGTTGCGCCCCTGGGGTGTTTTCTACGCCTAGCCGCCCAGCTCATCCAAGAGTCGGGGCAAGCTGATGACGCGCACGCCACCCCCCACGGGAAACTCGTCCCAGCCACCATAGACGACCACCCGGTGATCGGCGCCCAGATCGTCGCAGGTTGCGCTGAAGTGTCGGCTCAGTTTCGGTGCCGCTCCATGCTTAATTTCGATGGCCCAGAGCCCGGAGTCAGGATGCTTCACCACAAGATCGATCTCAGCGCCGGCGGCGGTTCGATAGAAGTAGGTTTCCGCACGCCGGGGCAGCACGGAATGAATATTCTCGACCACAAAGCCTTCCCAGCTTTTACCCAGGATAGGGTTCGAAAGCAGGGCCTCAAAGGTGCCTATGCCCAGCAAGCGATGAAGGAGCCCACTGTCGCGGAGGTAATAACGCGGCGATTTCACTAGGCGTTTCTTAACGTTGGCATGCCAGGGCTCGACCCGCCGAACAAGTAGAAGGTCACTCAAAATATCGATGTAGTGGGCAACCGTCTTCCCGTCCACTTCAAGATTGGCCGCAAGCCTCGACCGGTTAAGCGTTTCACCCTGCAGATGGGCGAGCATGGTCCAGAGACGGCGCATCCTTGAGGCGGGGACACGAAAACCAAGCTGAGGCAGATCCCGCTGTAGGTAGGTGCGGATCAGATCTTCCAGCCAATCCATGGCAACGTCGTCACTCGGGGACAGGAAACTATTGGGAAACCCGCCCCGGAACCATAGCCGCTGACGCTCAGCATCCAGACCCGCTGCCCCCCCGGCGGCAACTTCCCTCAAGTTAAAGCCCGCCATTTCCAAATAGGTGAGCCGCCCCGCCAGGCTCTCGGAGCTCTGGCGCATCAGATCCATGGACGCAGAACCGAGCATCAGATAGCGCCCCGAGTTCACGCCCTGCCCCCGGCTCTTGTCGATCAAGCCACGCAGCACGGGAAAAAGTTCCGGGGCCCGCTGGATCTCATCAAGGATCACCAGTCGATCAAGATGAGCGCTGAGAAAGCCCAGGGGGTCGCTCAGCTTTAGCTGGTCCTCTGGGGACTCCAGATCCAGGTAAAGGGCGTGACGATCCTGAGCGACGACCTTTGCAAGCGTCGTTTTCCCCACCTGCCGGGGGCCCAAGAGGGCGACCGCCGGGGCTCGGTCCAGGGCGCGTTGCAAGGGCTGGGAAAGGTCTCGAAGAATCATACCTTGCATTTTCGGAGATAGACTCCGAATTTGCAATGATCTGGAAGGGGTTAGGGCAGCCCCTTCGGGGTGTTTTCAATGTTGATACTTTGACGCCGAGAAGGTGGGAATCAGCGCCCTTTTTCGCGCCAAAACTATGGCTCTAGTGGAGATTTTCAACCACTAAGCGGCGGCAAACCCGGTCGAAGTGGGCCAAAAATCATCTTTTCCAAGGGAGAATGTGTCTACTCGCGATTTCCGCTTAAGCCCCTTCCCCGCCAGGCCACCCCGCGCCCTTAAGCAGGCCCCAAAAAAGAAGGGCCCCGAAGGGCCCTTCCGTGAGACCGAGCGAATCTGGCCTCCTTGATCGCGTAGATCCGAGTCGGAATCAGAGGCGAAGTGCTTCCACAGCGCCAACGTCCATACCCAGAGCCCGGACCCGCTCACAACCTTTCTCACTAGACACTGGATCACCTCCTTTTCTTTCTCAGCCAAACACAGCCTTGAGTCTGCCCCGGCCCCCGAGCCCTGACAAGCCCCAAGGCCAGGCAAAACGCCCCTAGGGCTCGCCCCACAGTTCCCGTAGCCGCGCGGGCCGCCCGCAGCCGTTTTTATAGTACTTGTAGCGCCAGGGATTTTTCCGGTGATAGTCCTGGTGATAGTCCTCCGCCGCGTAGAAAGGCGCAGCCCCGCGAATTGGCGTCACCAGCGTT
>JAUILI010000060.1 GCA_030433075.1 Gammaproteobacteria bacterium
GGCGGAATCGCCGTGGCCCCGAAGGTCCGGAGCAATGATGTGAAAGCGGTCCCGGAGGCGCTCGGCGACCCAGTCCCAGTTCCGGCAGTGGTCCCGGCCCCCGTGGATCAGGAGGAGGGGCGGGGCCCCTTCGTTACCCCAGTCGACATAATGGAGGCGCAGGCGCTGGCTGATGTAGGTTTGGGAGCTGGGTCCGGTGCCGCTCGAAAGCATGGCCGATCCTTTTGTGTCATCGCAGAAAGCCTCGCAGTATAGCGCGCTGCGCCTGTCCCCCCCACGGGGTTGCTGGCATCATCAAAGGGCGCACTGCGGAGGGATCAAAGCTATGCAGGGAATACTTTTAGGCGCCCACGGGCTTTTCGTGATTCTGTCCCTCGTGGCCTTTGGCTTTAGGGCCCACGCCCACGTGAGCGAGGCGCCCTGGGCCGGGCACCCCCGAATCCGCCTCCTGGGCCATGGCCTGGACGGAGGGCTACTGCTATCGGCCCTGGCTCTGTGCGGAAGCTTTGGGCTCTGGCCCTTCCAAGCGGGGTGGCTCACGGCCAAGCTTATCGCTTTGGTGGTCTATGCCCTCTGCGGCG
This sequence comes from Gammaproteobacteria bacterium, assembly GCA_030433075.1. GTDB lineage: Bacteria > Pseudomonadota > Gammaproteobacteria > Pseudomonadales > Azotimanducaceae > Salivita. The sequence goes on from JAUILI010000060.1 coordinate 582, forward strand.
TCCTGGCCTTTCGGGTGCTGAAGGATCCCATGGCCAAGCTCGGGGCCGTCGCCGTGGGCCTTCTGGCCTTTGCCTACAGCGCAGCCGTGGCTCAGGCTCACGCGGTTCTGCCGCTGTAGGGACGCGCCCTTACTCGACGCGGCGCAGACGAATCGGCCCCCGGGCCCGGGACGGGTCCACCACCTTGCCCTTTTGAAGGATCTCGATTGTTCCGGCGGCTTCGAGGCGGCAGGCGGCCTCCCGCACCGGGCCCATCATTTCGCGCCAGTGCTCAAAACGGGCGCGCACCACCTCGGAGGGGCACAGCGTCGCGCCCCGGGCACGCTTACCTAGATCTTCTAAGATGGCGGCCTCCAGGCCCTGGGGATCCTGCGCTTCCGATCGGCGGCGCCGGCACCCGTCGCTGCAGTACTTCACCTCGTCCCAGCTTTTCTCCCACTTTTTTCGCCAGGTCATGGTGCGACCGCAGGTCGCGCAGCGTTTGCTTTCGCGAGGGGTCAAAACAGCGAGCCTTGGTTTGCCTGGGCCCAGGGGCTGACCGGCGCGCTCAGCGCAGGGCTTCGGGCCAGGGCCCAGGCGAAGAGGTGCCCCGCCGCCGCGCGGCCGCCGAGGTAGGCGGCCTCCACCCCGTCGGCGGTGGTGTCCTCGAGGGCGTAGCCATCGCCCGCTAGGGCAAGGCCCAAAGCCGGGTGCCAGGGCGCGCAGGGCGCCGGCCCGGAGAAGCGTGCGTAGCGCCAGCGGTGGGTGGTGATCGCGTCTGCCGCGACAGGCTGGCCTAGGGCCTCGGCAAGGCGCGGCGCCCAGGCGGCGACAAGGGCTTCCGGGGGCGCTTCGAGACTTACCCCTTCAAGGGCCTCAGGCAGAATAGCGGTAAGCGCTCGCTTACCCTCTTTGTCAGGCTCAGAAAGGCGCAGGGTGCCCGGCCAAGCCCCTTCGGTGAACCCCTTGGGTTCGCCCTCCAAGGCAATCATGAACGCCCAAGCGCCTTCCGCCGTGGCGTCCGCGGCGGCCTCGGCAAGCGCCTCAAGCTCGGGCAGGGCGCTGGCGGCGATCAGTTCCGCGAGCTGCGCCGGGGGGAGGGTGAGTACGAGGGCCTCGAAGGGTCCGAAGCGCTGCCCCGATTCGGCTTCTAGCCACCACTGCGCCGCTTCCCGGTGAAGGCGAACGATGCGCTTCCCGCAGCGGATGGCGAGTCCGTCCGCAAGGGCTTCCGGGAGGCTGGCGGCTCGGGGGGCAAGGGTCCATCGATCCGCCTGCGCGGTGGGGGCCACCCAGCCGCTGTCCGCCCATTGCGTGAGCCGTTCCCTAAAGCGCGGGTCCCGCACCTCGAACTCCAGCGCGCCGTGATTGAACGCCAGGGCGTGGTGCCGGCTTTCCCGGGTGGCGAGGCGTCCGCCAGGGCGGCGCCCCTTATCAAACAGGATCGGGTGCCAACCCTGCTCGGCCAGGGCCTGGGCGCAGCTGAGGCCGGCGAGCCCAGCGCCGACAATGGCCACGGAGGGGGGCGCTTTAGGATTCGGCGCCGCGCAGGCCTCGGCGAAGGCCGCCGGGTCTAGCCGATCGCGATGGCTTTCCGTGCTTCGGGGCCGAATGGTGCCAAAGCCCGGTGTGGGCGGGGTAAAGGGGCGGTCGAAGGCGCCGAGGCACCATAGCAAGCCGCCATAGCTGCTTGGGTCCCGGCCATCGAGGGCATAGCGGTGGTTTAGGTCAATGAGCCGGGCCAGCGCTTCTTCCCCATGGGGGCTCCAGGGCAGGATCTGCTTGCCCCAGCTCATGCGTAGATTGTTGTGCAACATGCCCTGGCGGAGGAGGGCCCGCTGGGCACTGTCCCAGAGCGGTTCGCCGCTCCGGGCGCTGCGCAGGGCTTCATAGCTTTTGAGCGATTCTGCCGTGGGCTGGGGGCGCTCCGCCAAGGTTTCCCGGGCCCAGGGGGGAATCGCCGCGAGGGTTTCGTGGCGCGGCTCGTGATAGCAAAAGGCCCAGGCGAGCTCCCGCCAGATCAGCAGCTCATCGAGGTACTTTTCCGCGCCGGCGCCCCCAAGGGCTGCGGCTTCCCGGGCCAGGCGGAAGGGGGAGATTTGCCCGTAGTGAAGATAGGGAGACAGGCCGCTGACCCCGCCCGCCTCTAAGGGGTTATTCCGCCGCCGGTGGTAGGCCCGGAGCCCTGCGGCCTTAAAGCCTTCCCAGCGCGCGTAGCCCGCGGCCGAGCCGCCGGGGTAGGCCGCTACCGGGGCGACGCCGTGGTCGATGGCGCACTGGGCGATCAGCGCGTCGAGGTCGGCGTTGTGTAGGCTCATGGGCTCAAAGGGGAGCTGCCCCTCGGGCCCGCCCTGGGGCTCGGGCAAGGGCCAGGGGCTTAGAAGCGCCTCCTCCCGCCGCGCGGCGTAGCGGTCCCGGAAGCGGAAGGCGCGCTGCGTATCCTGGGCCCGGGTTTGGGGCATGGGCACCAGGCAGGCGCTGTCCACGGCGAGGACCGGCCCCGGGCATTCCCGGGCTAGCTGTTCGGTCCAGCGAACAATGGGGCGCCAGGGAAAGAGTTCCGTGACTACGGCACAGGCGTCCTTTGCCAGGTCCTGGAGCACGGGGCCGCGATGGCCTCGCCGCGCCAAATGAAAAACGTAGCTTAGGCCGAGGGCTTGGGCCTCCGCTTCCACGGCCCGAGCCCCTTCCAGAATAAAGCGGTGGTGCCGGTCCGACGCGTAGGGGTAGCGCTCATCAAGCCCTTGATAAATCAGCAAGGGCTGGCCGAGGGCCGTAGCCAAGGCCTGGGCGGCCAGGAGCGCGGGATTATCGTGGAGCCGCTGGGTCACGCGCAGCCAATAGAGCACGTAGCGCCCCTCGGGGGCGGTATCTCCAGCCTTAATCCACCGCGCGCGTTCGGCAATTTCCGGGGGAAGAAGCGAATCGAGTGCCACAGGCGTGCCTCACCGTTGTGTGTTGCCCTCGCCCGAGGCCGCGGAGTGTACCGAGGGCTAGGCTAGGGCGCGAGGGCTCGGGGACGAAGGGCCCGATAGGCCACCACCGCCGTTTCCGTGGCAAAGCCGGCGAGGAGGGTCCAGGCGGCGGTGCTAGGGGTAAGCAGCCCCGCCGGCGCAAGGCCCTGAGCTAGGCCGGCAATGGCGAGGACGCGAAGCACGCTGCCCAGGGCCATGCCGCCGGTGCGCTCTTCCACCATGAGAATCCCGTGAAAGAGATTGCGGACGATGATGAGGAGCGGCAGAAGGGTCATGACCTGCAAGGCCGCCAGGGCGCGGTCCGTGACCTCCGGTTCGGCCCCGATGCCCTGGGCGATCAGCAGCGGGCCGAGGGGCGTGAAGGCGGTTCCGGCCATGGCCAGGGTGAGCCCTAGAGCAACGCGAACCATAAAGCGGCGCTTCTCTGCCATGGCGTCCAGCCCAAAGGTGACGAAGAAGTGCCGGAACTGATTGGCCGCCTGCTGAAAGAAAAAGGTGAAGTCGAAGGCAATGCGTAGGGCGGCGATGGTCAAGATGCCGTCCCCGGTGCCGCCGATGGCGGCATAAAGAATCGGCCGGCTCAGCGCAAACATGATGCCCGTGAGCACCACCGGGCCGAAAAAGGCCCTAAGCCTTTGGTAGCTGGGGACGGCTTCGGATTCCGCTTCGGACTCCGCTTCGGACTCCGCTTCGGACTCTACCTTTGGCGCCCCAGGGCGGAGGGCACCGATGGCCAGGGCCGCGTGTACGAGCCCGGCAAGGGCTTGGGCGCCCACCAGGGTGGGTACGGGGCCCAGGTGTAGGGCGAGGCCTGCGGCCAGGGCCAGGATGAGCACGGTGAGGTGAACGCCGTTGAGCACCGTTACCCGCCCCGTGCGCGCCTGCTGGATCAGGCGCCCGATTAGATAAAAGCGCAGACCGTTCAGCCAGACCAAGGGCGCGAGGGCCAGAAGGAAGGCAAAGGTTTGGGCCTGCAGGGCCGGGCTAAGGGAAAAGCTCGCGATGATGAGGGGCTTCCCAAAGGTCGCAAGGAGGGCGACAAGGCCGGCAAGGGCAGCGCTGATCCCGAGAATAAACCCCCGCACCCGGGCCGTGGCTCCGGGGCCCTGGGCGAAGCGAGTCGTGAGCTGGGGGGCAAAGGCCTGGGCGGCGTTGAAGAGGCTAAGTACCGCCTGGGCCACGGCGTAGGCGGCCAGGGCCGCCGCTGCGTCTTCCATGCGGGCGAGGACGCCATTTTGAATTTGCGTCCCCAGCACCGTTACGGCCCCGGTCAGGGCCAGGGGCCAGTAAAAGGCCCAGTATCGCGCCTGGGCCGTCCTGGGGGCCGTCACCGGGGCTTAGAGCCCCCGGGCGATCAGCACCTTCATAATTTCGTTGGTGCCCCCGTAGATGCGCTGCACCCGAGCATCCGCGTACATCTCGGCGATGGGGTATTCGTTCATGTAGCCCGCGCCGCCGTGAAGCTGGAGGCACTCGTCGATGATTTCGCACTGCGTATCGGTGCACCAGTACTTGGCCATGGAGGCCGTTTCCGCGTCGAGCTTGCCTTCCAGGTGCCAGAGCACGCAGTTATCGACAAAGGTACGCGCGATGCGGGCCTTGGTTTTGCACTCGGCCAGCTTGAACTGGGTGTTTTGGAAGTCGAGCACGCGCTGGCCGAAGGCCTTGCGTTCTTTTACGAAGTCCAAGGTGACCTCGATGGCCCGCTCCATGGCCACCACCGCCGCCTGAGCGATGTTGAGGCGCTCCTGAGGCAGCTGCTCCATGAGCATGAAGAAGCCCTTCCCTTCCTCCTCCCCGATGAGGTTGCTCTGGGGAATGCGCACGTCGTCGAAGAACAGCTCCGAGGTGTCCGCGGAATGCTGGCCGATCTTGTCGAGGTTTCGGCCCCGGCGGAAGCCCGCCCGGGGGCTGCCGTCTTCCTCCGGATCTACCACCAGAAGGGAGATGCCCCGGGCGCCGAGGGTGGTGTCGGTCTTCGCCACCACGATGATGAGATCGGCGTTCTGACCGTTCGAGATATAGGTTTTCGAGCCGTTGATGACGTACTCGTTGCCGTCCTTCTTGGCCGTGGTGCGCACGGCTTGGAGGTCCGAGCCGGTGTTCGGTTCGGTCATAGCAATGGCCGCCACCCACTCGCCGCTGGCGAGCTTGGGTAGCCAGCGCTGGCGCTGCTCTTCCGTGCCGTAGCGGAGAATGTAGGGCGCCACGATGGTGGAGTGCACCTGGTTACCAAAGCCCCCGAGCCCCGCTTCCAGCTGCGCTTCCATGATGACCGTTTCATGGCGGTAGTCCCCGCCGCCCCCGCCGTAGGCCTCGGGCATCTCCGCGCAGAGTAGCCCCGCCTCTCCGGCCTTTCGCCAGGCGGCCTTATCCACCACCCCTTCCGCGTTCCAGCGGGCCGCTTCCGGGACGAATTCCTGCTCGAAGAACTTCTTCGCGGCGTCCTTCAGGATGCGCAGCTCATCATTCATCCAGGGGGCTTCGTATTGCATAGCAGGCTCCTAGTCGTTGTCCGTGGGCCGTAGGCCAAGGCGTTGGGCGAGGGCGAGGGTGGCCTCGGCGCGCGCCAGATGCGGCGCATCGACCATCTCCCCCTCGAAAGCGAAGGCCATCTTGCCCGCCTTTTGCGCGGCTCGGAAGGCCTCGAGCAGGCCCTCGGCGGCGGCGATATGGGCTTCGCTGGGGGTGAAGGCGGCGTTGATGATGGGGATTTGGTCCGGATGGAGAGACATCTTTCCCCGAAAGCCCACGGCGGCGGCCTCGGCGCATTCGGCCGCCAGGCCCTCCCCATCGCGGATCTGGGTGTAGACCCCGTCGATGGGCAGGCAGCCCGCGGCGGAGGCGGATAGCAGGGTCATGAGGCGGCAATGGGCGAAGACGGGCCAGTAGCGCCCGGCTTCATCCCGCGTACTGCTGGCGCCGAGCACGGCCGAGAGATCCTCCGCCCCCCAGGTAACGGCGCTGACCCGGGGCGCTCGGGCCGTGGCTGGGAGGTTCAGGGCGCCGGTGGCGGTTTCCGTGGCCACGAGCATCAGATTCACCGGGGCGCAGGGCGTGCTGCGCTGGGACTCCAGCGCCTCAAGGCGCTGGACGAGGGCCGTGACGTCGTTCGGGCTGGAGACCTTAGGTACGAGCAAGCTATGGGGGGGTACGGGGGCCAGCACCAGGGCTTCGAGGTCCGCTTCGCCCCAGGGCGTGTCCAGGGGGTTGGCTCGGACCATGCGTTCCTGGGGGCGATCGGCGAGGGCCTCGAGCCACCGCAGCATCTCCTGCCGAGCCTCGTCCTTCCGGTCCGGCGTCACCGCATCCTCCAGATCGAGAATCAAGGTGTCGGCGTCCAGGGACAGGGCCTTCTCGAACATGCGGCTTTGGCCGCCGGGAACGAAGTGCAGGCTGCGGCGGGGGAAGGGCTGGTCCATGGGTGGGCTCCGTGCGGGTGATGGCCCTACGGTGACCCAGCCTTGGAAGGGTGGCAAGGTGACGCTTTCATTTCTGAGCTTGGGAGGGCCGCCATGGCCGGCTTGTGGTTCGAGGAGTTTTACCTGGGGCAGACCTTCACCCACGCCATTCGGCGCACGGTGACGGAGACGGACAACCTGCTGTTCTCCACCCTGACTCATAACCCGGCAGCGCTCCATCTGGACGCGGAGGCCATGAAGACCTCGGAGTACGGGCGGCCCATCGTCAACAGCGTATTTACCCTCGGGCTCATGGTGGGGGTTTCCGTGGGGGATACGACCCTGGGCACCACCATTGCGAACCTGGGCTGGGACGAGGTGCGCTTCCCGGCCCCCGTATTCGTTGGGGATACGCTGGCCTGCGAAAGCGAGGTGCTAGAGATCCGGCCCTCGAAGTCCCGCCCCGAGGCCGGCATCGTGACCTTCCGGCACAGCGCCCATAATCAGGATGGGGTGCTCGTGGGGACCTGCAAGCGAAGCGGCCTCATGCGCCGCCGTCCGGCCTAGGGCCTAGAATTTAGGGTAAGCCCGCCCGGGGGTAGGGCGCGGGGGCGGCCTCGATGCACCCCGTGCCCGCGGGCGCTGAGGGGTCGCTGTCCGCTGCCGTGAGCACATAGAGGGTTTGCTCCCCAGGACCCCCAAGCATACAGGCATAGGCGCCCTGGCTTACGGCTACCCGGTGCGTGACCTGGCCTCCGGCTTCAAGGCGTAGGCACTCGTTCCCCGTGGGGGATGCGGCCCACACTCCCCCGGCGGTGTCCAGGCAAATGCCGTCCGGCAGGCGCCCCTCCGGTAACTCAGCGAATACGCGGCGCTCCGTGAGTACCCCGGGGGCGGCGATGGTGAAGGCGGTGAGACGGCGTCCCATGCTTTCCCCCAGGATGAGCGTTTTGCCGTCGGGGGTAATCACGGTGCCGTTGGGGAAGGCCAGGTCTTCGGCGGCAATCACCGCCCGTCCCCCCTCCGGCGGGATATAGCAGAGCACGGTGCTGGCGGGCGCGCCGCCTCCGTGGAGGTCAAAGCCGAAGTTCCCCACGTAGGCGCCGCCGGCGGCATCGACCACCATGTCATTGCAGCGCTCCGGCACCAGGGCGGACAGATCCGCGTGCACCGCAAAGCCCCCGGCCCCGTCGCTGCGCAGCACCTGCTTCTCCAGCATGGACACCACGAGGAGCGTCCCATCGGGTTGCCAGCCGAGCCCGGAAACGGGCCCCGGGAAGGTGGCGATCGTTTCCACGGCCTCTCCCTCCCGCCACCGGCAAACCTTGCGGGCGTGCATGTCGGAAAAGAACAGCGCGCCGTCGTGCCACCGGGGCCCTTCGCCGAAGTGAAGGCCCCGGGCCTTAATCGTTGCGGTGCTGGTGGTCATGGGGGGTCCCCGATTCGTCGTCAATCCCCCGAGCATGCCACAGAGCCTGCCGCGGGCGCCGCCGGGGCGTGCCCTCCCGGCAGAGCTCGGCAGCCAGAGCGCGCAACTCACCGAGGTCTCGCTTGCTGAAGCGTTCGTCGGGTCGCGCCTCTAAGCGGTCCAGATGAAGGCTTCCCGTCTCTTCCTCAATGGTCGCAAGGTATTTCTTCAATAAAGCGCGATAACCCATGGGCGAACCCCAGAAGTGCCAATCGATGGAAAGGGTACGAAGGCTAGCCCGGAGGGATGAAGGAATGGTGGCATTTGTATGACGAAGCGCCTTTAGGTCCTAAAAACCTAGGGGTTTTTTGCTCCTAGATTTGTCATGGAAGGTTCACGGAAATGAAGCGCTTTGTCATCGGTGAGTCATACGCCCTGCCTAAAGTGCCCGCCTGAACGGCTCGAGTCCGCGGTCCCCTAGGGGACAACGGTCTTGGTCACAGGTAGAAACCGACCCCTGGGGGCTCATCATGATTCGTAAGTACGCCTTTATCGCGTCCACGTCGCTGGCGGTCCTCGCTGGCTGCGGCGGCAGCGGTGACATCAACATCACCCCGTCCACCGTCGACAACTCCGTGTCGAACAGCAACAACACGACCACGACCACGGCGCCGCAGGAAACGGTGAACCCCTGTGCTTCCTACACCATCGCCGGTGGCCAGACCCGTCAGGGCACCTACGGGGAAGACGGCAACTGCACCTACAGCTCGGCCTTCGCTGACGCTGGCAACAACATCACCGTCGATATCGACTTTGCCGCCCTGCCGAATGGCGGTGCGCACGTCTTCCAGGGCAGCCTCTTCATTGGTAACGCCTACAACAGCGATGCCGAGTTGGCCGCTGCGGGCATCAGCGAAGGGGGCGACGGCCCCACCATGACCGTGGAAGCGGGCGCCACTCTGGCTTGGCAGTCCAACGCCAACTTCATGGTCATTAATCGCGGTTCCCAGCTCTTCGCCGTGGGCACGGCCGATGCCCCCATCACCTTCACCTCCCTCTCGGACGTTAATGGCACGGTGGGCGCGGAAGACGTCCAGCAGTGGGGCGGGATGGTCATTGATGGCTTTGGCGTGACGAACAAGTGTGCCTATACCGGTACCCGGGGCGTGGACCTGGCGCTTGCCGGGGAGTGCCACGTGGCTTCCGAAGGGTCTGCGGGCCTTGATGAAAACTACTACGGCGGCGTGAACGACGCCGATAGCTCGGGGCGCATGGAGTACGTGGTGGTTAAGCACACCGGTGCCACCGTGGGGAACGGCGACGAGCTAAACGGCATCACCTTCGGCGCCGTGGGCAGCAACACCATCGTTCGTAACCTTGAAGTCTATTCCGTGTTCGATGATGGCATTGAATTCTTCGGCGGCGCGGTGAACGTCACCAACTACGCTGCGGTTTACGTCAACGACGACTCCATCGACATCGACGAAGGCTGGAATGGCACCGTGGATACGGCGCTGGTGATCCAGTCCGCGACCGATGGCAACCACTGTGTGGAAGCCGATGGCATCGGCTCCTACAGCGGCTTCGCTGAAGCAGAGATCACCGATTTCATCGCCCGGGGGCTGCACAGCCAAGCGAACCTGATCAATCTCACCTGCATCGTGTCTCCCAACGGCGCTAACGATGCTACCCACGATCCCGGTGCAGGCCTGCGCCTCCGGGAGGGCCTCGAGTCCACCATCACGGACCTGCTGGTGATCTCGAGCTTCCTGGACGATGACGCCGACAGCGACGGCACGCCGCGCCCCGAAGACGACGACGGCAACTACTGCTTCCGTCCCCAGGACTTCGGCACTCAGACCACCGTTTCCGGCGGCATCTTTGCCTGCGAAGACCCGGTGAAGGACGACGGCGCAGCCGTGGCAGCGGCCAATGACATCCAGTTCGCCACCATCACCGGAGCCACCGATCCCACGGCTAACGCGGATACCAACCTGGTGCTGCTTGAGGGCACGACGCCGGTCTTCTCGGTTGCCTTCGCCAGCATGGTGGTGGACGACGCAGCGCCGACGGTCACCCTCACCGGCGACCAAATTGGTGCGGTGAGCCAGGCGGTGACGAACCCCTTCGCCGGCTGGACCTACGGCATTTTCGACGGCAACCGTGCCCAGGCGCTCTACTTCGAGTAAGCCAGGCTTAGCACGGGGCGGTAAGCGCGCCGGGATGGGGCATGCCTTGTCCCGGCGCGGTCGATTCAGAACCTATCGAGGGTAGAACCATGGTCAGCTTTCCCCAAGGACGCGCACTGCTCGGGCTCTCCATTGCCCTGCTGTCCGCCGCCGGCGCCGCCCGCGCCGCGGAAGGCAGCGCGGCGCCTGCGATGGATCTCGCCATTGAGGAGGTGGTCGTGACGGCGCGGCAGTACAACGCCGCGGCGCAGCTGACCGACGAGCGCATCATGGATGACGCCGTATCCGATCTTCTCGGAGCGGATTCCATCAGCCGCGTCGGGGACTCTAACGTGGCCATCGCCTTACAGCGGGTGCCGGGCCTGTCCTTGGTGAACGGCCAGTTTGTGTACGTGCGGGGTCTCGGGGAGCGCTATTCCCAAACCACTGTGAACGGCGCGTCCGTCCCCTCCGTGGATTTGTCTAGGAATGTGGTGCCCCTCGATTTGTTCCCAAGCTTTATTGTGGATTCCCTGTCGGTGCAGAAGTCTTACAGCGCCGATCGCCAGGCCTCCTTCGGGGGCGGTGCCATTGATATTCGTACCAAGCGTATCCCCGACGGGTTTGTGGGCGGGCTTCAGCTGGGCAGCGCCTTCAATGATGCCAATGACGACGAAGTCATCACCTATGCGGGGGGTGGGCAGGATAACGAAGGCCAGGATGACGGGACGCGTGCGCTCTCGCCCCGGCTCCAGGAGGCCTTAATCCAGTATCAGGGGAACGTCAGCGTCCAAAACATTCTGTCGCGGCTCCGCGGTACGACCCAGCCCAACGCCACCTTGGCCGACGCCCAGGCGGTCAATCGCCAGCTCGGCAGCTACCTCTACCGCGATCTTTCCGTCCTCGAGAAGGACACCCCCTTCGATCGCAATATTCGGGGCTACCTCGGCAACAGTATTTTTCTGACCGACGATTTTGAGCTGGGGGCGCTGGCGGCTGGGGGCTATTCCAACCAGTGGCGGGAGACGACCCGTCTCAATCGGAGCTTCGCCTTCCCGGAGCAGCGCACGGACGAGCGACTCGAGGCCACGCAACAGGTCAACATGACCGGCAACGCGGCGGTAGGGTTCCGTTACCTCGACGAGCATGAAGTTTCGGCCACGGCGATCTATCTGCGGAACACGGAAGACGATACCTACCAGCGCACCTTCTTTAACGAGAACCGGCAGCGGGAGTCCGGGAACGGCTTCCAGGATGTGGGCTTCCGCTTTGAAGAGCGGGATGTGCTGATTACCCAGTACCAGGGGAATCACAGCATTGGCTACAACACGAAGCAGGTGCTGAAGGATCGCTTCGGCGATTTGCTGCCTGCGTCCCTCATCGACTTCATTCCTGAGGGGCTGGAGTACAACTGGTTCTACTCCGATTCCAAGGCGGAAACGTCCATCCCGAGCGAGGTGAACATTTCCCTCCAGGGGGCCACGGACGAGAACTTCCAGATCCCCAACCCCCAGGTGGTGCAAAGCTCAGAGGCGGCTAACTTCCGCTTCACGGAGCTCGACGACGACGTGCTGAACCACGGCTGGGAAGTGAAAGCGCCGTTCTATACGAAGCGTCTCACCGTGGAAGTTTCCGGCGGCTACAACCACCGCCGACAGGACCGGGTATACGTGCAATCCCAGTTCAACTTAGGGCCTCTCGACGTGGCCAGCCTGTCCACCCTGCGCGGGCCCCTGGGCGAGGTTTTCTCCACGGCCAACGTGAATAGCTCGGCCAACAATTTTGTCTTCAACCGCGTGGGCTCCAATAACCAAAGCTACATCGCGGCCACCATGACCGACGCCTACTTCGGGCAGTTTGATCTCACCCTAGATGACACCTGGCGGATCGCCGCGGGGCTGCGCTGGGAGAAGTACCGGCAGGTGGGCCTCGATTACGATCCCTATGGCTTCTCTGCCACCACCCCCGTGGTGACCACGGACCCGGAGCGCCTGGCGAGCAATGTCTTCCAGGATGACGATCTCTATCCGTCCCTGTCTCTGACCTACATGCGTCCCTTCTGGGCCGACACCTTCCAGCTTCGGGGGACCTACTCGGAGACCGTAGTGCGCCCGGACCTTCGGGAAATCACCGACGCCTCCTATATCGATCCTCTGACGGAGGACCTCGTGTTCGGTAATTCCGGGGTGATTCCCGCGACCCTAACCAACTACGACCTCCGGGCCGAGTGGTTCTGGAACAGCGGCGATTCCCTCACCGTGTCGATGTTCTACAAGGACATCGAGAACCCCATCGAATTCTTCGAGACCACGGCCTCCGATACCACCGTGGCGCGGGAAATCGTGAACGCGGCCTCCGCCGAGGTCTATGGGGTGGAGTTTGAAGTGCTGAAGGATCTCGGCTCCGTGGCCGATTTCCTCTCGCCCTTCTTCCTCCAGGGCAACATCACCCTGCAGGACTCGGAAATCGTCGCTGGGGGCCGGGCTGACGCACCCACCAACGACACCCGGGAGCTGACAAACGCGTCGCCCTGGATCGTCAACATGATCGTTGGCTACGACTCCATGGACGCCCGGCATTCGGCAACCATCGCCTACAACGCCTTCGACGATCGCCTCTTTGTGGCGGGCCGGAATGGCGCTCCCGATGGTTTCGAGCAGACGCGCCACTCCATCAATGCCACCTACTTCTTCTACCCGACGGATAACCTGACGGTGCAGCTGAAGGCCTCGAACCTCCTCGACGATCCCATCTCCATCGAGCGGGAGGGGGTTGAGACGTTGAATGAGAAGGTCGGCCGGACCTTCTCCCTCTCGGTGCAGTGGGAACTCTATTAAGAGATCACCTCCTAACCGCTGAGAAAGGGCTGCCACGGCAGCCCTTTTTTTTGATAGCGCCTTGCCCCGAGCGTCTCCACCATGCCTCCATGATCTTGGGTGCTCGTGAGGTGCGAGGCGGGGAGCATTGCAGTACCATTCGCCGACCCCGGTGGGAAGCGCCGGATCACGTGGCATAAGGGGAGAGACCATGAGCCGTGATGTTGTAATCGTAGATAGTGTTCGTACGGGCCTGGCGAAGTCCTTTCGGGGCAGCTTCAACCTAACCCGCTCCGACGACATGCTCGCGCACTGCATTGATGCGATTCTCGAGCGTAACCCGTCCCTCGACCCCGCAGAGGTCGAAGACGTGATCGTGGGCGCAGCGAACCACGAGGGTGAGCAGGGCGGCAACATCGCGCGCCTGGGCGTCATCCTTTCCAAGCTGCCGGTGACCACCGCGGCTCAGTCCATCAACCGTTTCTGCTCCTCGGGCCTCCAGTCCATCGCCATCGCGGCCACGCAAATCGCCAGCGGGCAGACGGAAGTCGCCATGGCCGGCGGCGTGGACTCCATCTCCATGGGGGCTCGCCAGCAGGGTGCAAAGGCTGAGAAGAACCCGATCCTGGTGGAGCAGAAGCCGGAAATCTTCATGGCCATGGGCAACACCGCCGAGGTGGTGGCCCGTCGCTATCAGGTGACCCGGGAAGCCCAGGATCAGTTCGCTCTTATGAGCCAGCAGCGCTATGCCGCCGCGGCCGCCAGCGGCGCCATCGCTGAAGAAATCGTCCCCATGGCCGTCAAGATGAAGAAGGTCAACAAGGAGACGGGCGAAGAGAGCATCGTTGACGCCATCGTGGACCGGGACGAGTGCAATCGCCCCGACACCACCATCGAAGGCCTGGCCAAGCTGCCCCCGGCCTTCGAAGAGAACGGGTCCGTGACCGCTGGGAACGCCTCCCAGCTGTCCGACGGGGCGTCCATGACCCTGCTCATGTCCGCAGAGCGCGCCGCACAGCTCGGCCTCGAGCCCATCGGTATCTTCCGCGGCTTCACCGTCGCGGGCTGCGAGCCTGACGAAATGGGTATTGGCCCCGTGTTCGCCATCCCCCGCCTCCTCGAGCGCGCGGGCCTGGGCATCAACGACATCGACCTGTGGGAGCTCAACGAAGCCTTCGCCAGCCAGTGTCTCTACTGCCGCGATCACCTCGGCATCGACCCGGAGAAGTACAACGTCAACGGCGGCTCCATCGCCATTGGCCACCCCTTCGGCATGACCGGCTCCCGTCTGACGGGCACGGTGCTGCGCGAACTCAAGCGCCGTAACCAGAAGTACGGCGTCGTCACCATGTGCATCGGTGGCGGCCAAGGCGCTGCGGGCCTCTTCGAAGCCTGCTAAGTCCTTGCTTAGGCCAGCGGGCGCCCGCCCGCTGGCCTAACAGCTTGTTTTTGAAACAACTTGTTACAACCTGGGGCGAGTCCTGGGTCTTGCGTCCCCCGGTCTACCCCTCTAAGCTTTTCGCCTGTTCCTTAACTGAGGGCTCTTGCCGATGCCCCTCGCTTCTCCCATGCGACGCTTAAGCCTTCGCCGTGCCCCCTGGGTTCGAGCGGCGGCCGCCCTGTGCCTTCTGGCCGGTGGCGCGAGCGTGCGTGCGGAAGAGGCGGCGACGGCGCTGGAGGCCCCGGAAGGTCTTCGGTCTAAGCTGGCCAACTGGTCCGAGCTGTCGGTAGATGAGCGCCGTACGGTGCTCACGGCCCTGCACCGGCGCATGGCCGAAGCGGGCCGGGAAGGGAAGCTTCAGGTCCGCTCCGAGCGCCGCTTTGGCTATCGCGTACAGCGTCCCGACGGCACGGTGGTGCGCATCGAGCGGCGCCAGGCCGTGGTGCAGTTCCGCGATGCGGAGGGGCAAAGCTTTGGCGTCGGCTTCGAGCAGCGCTTGGCCCGGCCAGAGAAAAACCAGCCCGAGCAAAACCGGGCGCGCGCTGCGCAGGCGAGCTTTGAAGGGGCTTCCAGCCCCTCTGGCTGGGTGGCCTTGCCGCTGGAAGACCGCCTGGAAGATCTCCCCGTTGCCCTGGGCCAAGGGGATACGCACCAGCCGTGACCGCCCCCGTCCTGCTTGTGGTCGACGACGACCCAGAACTGCGCGAACTCACCGCCACCTACCTCGGCCAGCAGGGCTTTACGGTGCACACCGTGGGCGATGGGCGGGAGATGGACGAAGCGCTCCAAACCCTCACCCCCGATCTTCTGGTTCTTGATCTCATGCTGCCCGGAGAGGACGGCCTCTCCATCGCAAAGCGGCTCAAGGCCGACCGGGATCTGCCCATCGTCATCCTGTCCGCCCAGGGCGAGGACATCGATCGCATCGTCGGCCTCGAGGTGGGCGCCGATGACTACCTCGCGAAGCCCTTTAACCCGCGGGAGTTGCTCGCGCGGGTGCGAGCCGTACTGCGCCGCGCCCAATCCATGCCCGTGGGCTTCGAGGACACGCGGCGCCAGTACCGCTTTGGGGCCTACCTCCTCGATGTGGAAGCCCACCGACTCTCCCGGGACGGGGAGGAGGTG
>JAUILI010000156.1 GCA_030433075.1 Gammaproteobacteria bacterium
TCGGGATGAGGTGAACGCGGGGCGCCTCCCCTTCCTTGAGCTGTGCAAGCGCTTCAAGCTTCGCCTGGCCCTCGACCAGGTGCATTACTTCAGCCACTGGTTCACCCCCGAGGGGCCGCCGCGGCGCTACGACACGCGCTTCTTTGTGACCGCCGCTCCGCCCCAGGAGGGCACGCACGACGATGGGGAGCTTGTGGGCTCGCGCTGGGTGTCTCCCAAGGCGGCGCTAGCCGCTTGGGAGGCCGGGGAAATTCAAATGATCTACCCCACCCACAGCACGGTGCGCGCCCTGGCCACCTTTGAGGATCGGGCCAGCGCCCTGGCCGCCGTGGCCCGAGGTGCGCATCGTCATTTGGTCACCCCCGATGACACCCTGGCCCGGGAGGGGCTCCAGGCGCCGCCGCCGCTGCCCACCCCGTGACCGCGCCGCGCCTTCAGGTTTCCGATCTCACCCTGACCGTAGGCGCGGGGGCCGCGGCCTTGACCCTTCTATCGGGACTGTCCCTGACCTTGGCCCCCGGGGCGTCCCTCGCCTTGACCGGACGCAGTGGTAGCGGCAAGAGCTCCTTGCTTCACTGCCTCGGTGGTCTGCTGACGCCCCAGGAGGGCACGGTCACCTGGCAGCCCGAAGGTGCCGCGCCCGTGATCCTCAGCGCCGCGGAGGAGGGCGCCCGGGCCGCCTTTCGGCGCCAGCACCTGGGCTTTGTCTTTCAGTTTTTCCATCTCGTCCCCACGCTTACGGCGCTGGAGAACGTTGCCTTCATGGCAGAGCTCGCCGGGCTGGGGGCGCCCCGGGAACGGGCGGAGGCCATGCTCGAAGCCGTGGGCCTTGCCGATCGGCGCCACGCCTTCCCCGAAACCCTCTCCGGTGGCGAGCAGCAGCGGGTGGCCGTGGCCCGGGCCCTGGTGCATGGCCCGGCGGCGGTGCTCGCCGATGAGCCCACGGGCAACTTGGATGCGCAGACCGCGGAAACGGTGGCGGAGGTGCTCTTCACCCAAACCCGGGCGGCCGGCGCGTCCCTGGTGCTGGTGACCCATGATGCAGCCCTTGCGGCCCAGGCCGACCGCACCCTGGCCCTGGGGGGGCCATGAGTCTGCTGTGGCGCGCTCGCTGGCGCGCGCTGCTGCGGGAGCCGGGGCAAGGTGCGCTGCTGATCCTGAGCCTCGCCCTGGGGGTCGCCGTGGTGGTGGCCGTGGACCTGGTGAATGCAGCCTCCCGCACCGCCATGGCCAGTGCGTCTGCCCAGCTCCAGGGCGCCAGCACCCACCGCATCGAAGGGCCCGGGGGAAGCCTGTCCCTGGACGCCTATGGGGCGCTCCGCCGAGCCTGGCGCGCCGGCACGCTCCTCGAGGGCGATGCGCCGGTCACGGGCTTTGCCCCCCTTCTTGAGGGGCGCCTGACCCTTCCCGACGGGTCCCCCCTGCGCCTCTTGGGCATCGATCCCTTTTCTAGCCTGCGCCAGGAAGGGATTGGGTCGACACAAACCCTGTCCTGGGCGGAGTTTTTAACCACGCCGGGGGCGGCCCTGCTGTCGCCTTCCGTGGGCCCGGAGCTGGCCCCGGGGGATCGCTTGTCCCTGCCTGGGGCGCCGGCCCTGACGGTGCTCGGGCGCTTGCCGGGCACGGACGTCGAGGCCGCGCCGCTGGCCTTGGCCGTGGTGGATCTGGCCACGGCCCAGGAATGGCTCGGCGCCACCGATCGCCTCTCACGCGTGGAGCTGGCCTTGCCGGAGGCGCCGCCCCGGAGCGTCCTGCGTCGTGGTCTCGAGCGCCTTTTTCCGGGCCTGCTTCTTCCCGAGGTGACGCCCGAGGTGCGCCTCGCCCCGGCCTTGCGGGTGGCCTATCCGGGGCTTCAACTGCGCAGCCAGCAGGAAACGGACCTCGCGCTTGGCAGTCTCGCCAGCGCCTTTCAGCTGAATCTCGCGGCCATGGGGCTCCTTGCGTTGGTGGTGGGGCTTTATCTGCTCTACGGCGCCCTCGCCTACAGCGTTCGCCGCCGCCTCGAAAGCTTCGGACGCTTTCGGGCCTTGGGGGTGGCCCCGGCGGTGCTCCAGCGTCACGTGCTTTTGGAAGCCCTGACCTTTGCGGGGCTGGGGGCGCTCCTGGGCCTCCTCCTGGGCCGGCTCCTCGCCGGAGGGCTCCTGGGCCTGGTCTCTGCCACCTTAGAGGGGCTCTACGATCAGGTGGCCATTGCCGCTTTGCCCCCAGATTGGGTGCCCTACGGTAAGGGGCTGGTGCTCGCCCTCGGCGGTGGCCTCGCCGTGGCCTGGCCCCTGGCTCGGGAAGCGGGGCGGGCCCCCCTCTTACCCCGGGCCGGGCGTCCGCCGGCGCAGCCTGGGGGCAGGGCAGGGCTTGCCTTCGCCCTCGGCCTTTCCCTGCTTGCCTTTTTGCTGCTGGCAATGCCTTCGGGGTATCTTGGGGCCTTGCTTGCGCTGGCCGCGATCCTCCTCGCCGGGGCTCAGGGGGTAGGGCCGGTGACGGCCTTGCTGCTTCGCGGTCTCAACCGCCTGGCTACGCCCCTGCCCCTGCGCCTGCGCCTACCCCTTCGGGAAGCCAGCCGGGGCCTTGGGCGGGCTCAGCTGGCGCTGGCGGCCCTCGTGGTGGCCCTGGCCACCGCTGTGGGTATGACCATCATGGTCACGAGCTTTCGTCTGACCGTAGCGGACTGGTTGGAGGATCGACTTGATGCGCCCGTGCTGGCCCGGGGCCAGGCCCTGGGGGAAGCCCGTGGGCCCCTGGAGGAGGCCCTTGAAGAAGCACGGCGGGACGGCGTCGTTTCCGGATGGGTGTGGCGGCAAAGCGTGGACGATTGGCTGGAGGGGCTGCCCGTGCGCGTGACCTTGCTCGAAGCCGTGGGGCGGGAGGCGCCGACGCTACGCCAAGGTCACG
>JAUILI010000157.1 GCA_030433075.1 Gammaproteobacteria bacterium
AATGCCCAGGGGGCCCCCGTAGTTCCGCGTGTCATTGCCGTCCTGATCGAGGAACTGGCCCCCGAGAATTCCGTCGAGGGCGTTGGCGGCGTCAAGCTGGCTGGCCGCGGGCTTGCCTCGGGTGAGGTCGAGGGCGAGGGGGCTCGCGCAGGCGGCGCGATGGGCGGCCTCCGCATCCTTCAGCACGGTCTCGAGCTGATCGCTATTCATGGGGTGGCCTCGGAAAGGGGCTCAAGCCCGGTAAAGGGGTCGCAGCCCAGCATGAGGTTGAGATTTTGCACGGCGGCGCCCCCGGCACCCTTGCCGAGGTTGTCCAGCCGGGCGACGAGGAGCGCATCCCGGCCGGTGCCGAACACCATCAGTTCAACGCCGTGCGCATGGTTCGCCCCCTCGGGATCGAGGAAGCGGCCGTCGGTCAGGAGCGGCGCCTCGGCCACGCGCACCGCGGGGCAGTTTTCATAGTGGGCGGCCAGGGTGTCCCGCAGGGCTTCCGCCCCACCGGCTGGCAGTAGCGCCCCAGGCAGGGGGATCTGCACGAGCATGCCCCGGTAGTAAGCGCCCACCATGGGCACAAACAAAGGCGCCCGGGCGAGATCGCCGTAGCGCTGGATTTCTGGCAGGTGCTTGTGGTCCAAGGTGAGGGCATAGGGCTTCGGCGTCGGCGCAGGACCCTGGCCCATGGCCGCCTCGTAGTCCTCGATCATGGTGCGCCCGCCCCCGGAATAGCCCGATAGCGCGTTGATCGTGAGCGGCGCGTCGGCGGCCAGCAGGCCTGCGGCTCGGAGCGGTGCCAGCGCCAAAATGGCACCGGTGGCGTAGCAGCCGGGGTTTGCGACCCGGCGGGCTGCGGCGATGGCCTCGCCCTGGGCCGGCGAAAGTTCGGGAAGGCCGTACACCCAATCCGCCGCCGTGCGGTGCGCCGTGCTGGCGTCTAAAACGCGGACGGAGGGGTTCTCGATCAGGGCCACGGACTCCCGGGCGGCGTCGTCGGGCAGGCACAGGACGACCACATCCGCGCTATTGAGCAAGGTTTTCCGGGCCGCGGGATCCTTTCGCGCCGCCGGGTCAATGGTCAGAAGCTTGAGGTCATCGCGGTGGGCCAGCCGCGCTTGGAGGTCAAGGCCCGTTGTTCCGGCTTGCCCGTCGATGAAGATTTGGTGAACCACGGCTGTCGCAAAGCAGAGAGAAGGTTGCGCGCAGTATAGGGCGCCACCCCCGGCGGGCGCAAAGCCCTGTTTCTGCGCGGATTTCCGTTCCTAGGGGCGGGATGCGGGTCCGGTCCCGAGGCGAGTGCGAAGCCAATGGCTAAGGGCGAGGATTTCCTCCTGGGAGATTTCATGGCCCATGGCCAGGCTATGCCACTGCACGGCGTAGCCGAGGCGCTCGAGGGTGGCCCGGCCCGCGGCGGCGAGGCTGATGGGAATCATGGGATCCCCGGTGCCGTGGGCTAGGAAGACCGCACCCCCAGCGTTGGCGAGGCCGCAGCGCGTCTCGGCCTGTTCATGGTCGAGCAGGCAGGTGGAAAGGCCCACCACGCCCGCGAGGGGATGGGGACAGGACAGGAAGGCGTTGAGCGCGATCATGCCCCCCTGGGAAAAGCCCCCGAGGATGATGCGCTCCGGGGCAATGCCTCGCTCCCGCTCGCGCTGCACGAGGGCCAGGGCCAGGGCTTCGGCGCCAGCGATCTCCTCCGCGGGGCCGTCGAAGCCCTCTGGGTCAAGGTCGTACCAGGCGCGGAGGGTCATGCCCCCGGCAGCGCGCAGGGGCCGTTCCGGGGCGTCGGGAAAAATGAAGCGCCAGCGGGCTTCGCTGGGCGTGAGCAGCTCCGCAAGGGGGCCAAGATCACGCCCGTCGGCACCAAAGCCGTGGAGTAGAATGAGCGCCGTATCCGCGTCCTCGGGCCCCGCCTCAAGCAGGTTAATGTCAGGCTGGGTCATGGCGCCTCCGTTCATGCAGGAAGGGGAAGTCTGAAACAAAGGGGGCGCTCTGCCTAGGGCAGGGTCTGTGGGATACTCCCGCGCCTGCTAATAAGGAGACACCATGGCTGCCGCCCCCCTTGAGGATCGTCCGCGCTCCCGCCGTTTGACGAGCTTGCGTCCGGCCCTTGCCTTCCTCAAACCCTATCGTTGGGCCGTGGTGGGGGCCTCCATTGCGCTGGTGCTCACGGCGAGCGTGACCCTCTCCGTGGGCCAGGGGGTGCGGCTGCTCATCGACGAGGGCTTCGCCAACGGTTCGCCTGAGTTGCTCGTGCGTTCCCTGCTGGTGTTCTCGGCCATGGTGCTGGCCCTGGCCCTCGGCACCTTCGTGCGCTTCTACCTGGTGTCCTGGGTGGGGGAACGGGTGAGCGCCGATCTCCGTCGGGCGGTCTTCGATCACGTGATCACCCTTCACCCCGGCTTCTTCGAAGACAACTACGCCAGTGAAATCCAGTCCCGGATCACCACCGACACCACGCTGCTGCAGACGGTGATTGGCTCGAGTGTCTCCATCGCCCTGCGTAACGCGCTCATGTTCGTCGGCGGCCTGGTGCTGCTTGTGCTGACCAATCCTCGCCTGTCCCTGTTCGTGGTGATCGCCGCGCCCCTGGTCGTGGCGCCGATCATTCTCTTCGGGCGCCGGGTGCGCAGCCTCTCCCGGGACGCGCAGGATTCCATCGCCCACGTGGGGAGCTACCTCTCCGAGGCCCTTCGGCAGATCAAAACGGTGCAGGCCTACACCCATGAGGGCATCGACCAAGCCCGCTTCAAGGATCACGTGGAGGCTGCCTTTAAGGTGTCTTTGCGACGGGTCCGGCTGCGCGCCACCCTGATCACCCTGGTGATGGTGCTGGTGCTCGGAGCCATCGCCGGCATGCTCTGGGTAGGGGGGCAGGATGTGCTGGCCGG
>JAUILI010000158.1 GCA_030433075.1 Gammaproteobacteria bacterium
GGCCGCTGCCTCCGGCGCGCTATCCTCGGCGCGGGGCGCGGGCTTCAAGGTTTCGGCCACGGCGACGAGCGCCTGGGCGTTGCGTTCCACATAGGTGGTGTCGATGCGGTTTTCCTGCACGGCGGGCTCCCGGAGCAGGGCCCGAAGGAGGGGCAGGGTGCTTTCGATGCCCCGCAGGTCGAAGCGGCCGAGGGCAGCTTCGAGCTTACCCAGGGCCTGGGCATAGCTGCCCGTGGCGCTGTGGGTGATGACCTTGGCCAGCAGGGAGTCGTAGCGGGGGGAGGGGCGAAGCCCCACCTCGCCCCAGCCGTCGACCCGCACCCCCGGACCCGTGGGCGGGGTGTAGGCCGTGAGCGTGCCCCCCTGGGGCTTGACGTTCCCGTCCCCGTCGAGGGTTTCTAGATTTACGCGAGCCTGGGCCGCAAAACCCCGATAGGTGGGGGGCTCGCTGAGGCCAAGGCTAGCTAAGGTGGCGCCGGCGCCGACGGCCAGCTGGCAGGCGACGAGGTCCAGCCCAGTGATCATCTCCGTCACCGTATGCTCCACCTGCAAGCGGGGATTCGCCTCCATAAAGGCAAAGCCTTCGGGGGCCGCGGGATCGACCAAGAATTCAAAGGTGCCCAGGCTCCGATAGGCCAGGTGCTGGGCGAGGCTTAGCGCCGCGTCCAGGATGCGCTGACGCAGCGCGTCGTCGAGGGTCGGGCTCGGCGCCACTTCCAGGAGCTTTTGCCGTCGGCGCTGGAGCGTGCACTCCCGCTCCCAAAGATGCACCACGCCCCCCTGGCCGTCGCCAAGGATCTGCACCTCGATGTGGCGCGGCGCCAAAAGCGCCTGCTCCAGATAGAGCGCCCCATCGCCAAAGGCCTTTTCCGCCTCCTGGGCGCAGCGGGTGAAGGCCTCCGTGAGGTCCTCACCCTCCGCCACGGGGCGAATGCCGCGCCCGCCGCCGCCGCTGACGGCCTTCAGCATGAGGGGCCCGGGATGGGCGTTTTGAAAGGCCAGGGCGTCCTCGAGGCTCGTGGGCCCTTCCGTACCGGGAAGCAAAGGAACGCCGAGGCTGCGCGCGAGGCTTCGGGCCTCAGTTTTCGAGCCGAGGGCGCGGAGCTGGGCGGGGGTAGGGCCGAGGAAGGTCAGTCCTGCGCCTTCGCAGCGCTCCGCAAAGGCTGCGTTCTCCGATAAAAAACCGTAGCCCGGATGGACAGCGGTGGCGCCGCTGGCCTTGGCCGCGGCGAGCACGGCGTCCTGGTCGAGGTAGGCCGCTGCGCCGGTGCCGGGTAGGGCCTCGGCGTGATCAGCGAGGCGAACCCAGAGCCCCGCGGCGTCGTCCTCGGCGTAGAGGGCAACGCTTTCCACCCCCTCGCTGCGCAGGGTTTCCATCAGGCGAACGGCGATCTCGCCGCGGTTAGCGATCAGCACACGAGCAGGGGTCATGAATAGGGTCTCCAGGCGCTAGGCGGACTTAGTGGCTAGGGGCGGCGTCCCCGAGGATGGATACGCGCTCGCCATAGCGGCGCTCCGGGTAGTAGTCCCAGAGGGCGTGGTGCTGCGTGCACCGGTTGTCCCATAGGGTCAGGGTGCCGGGCTGCCAGCGCACCCGGCATTGGAAGCGGGGGTTGCGCTCGATGTGGCGGAACAGCAGATCAAGAATGGCCCGGCTTTCCTCGCGCTTGAGCCCCTCGATGTGGCTGGTGAAGCCGCTGTTCACATAGAGCAGCCGCTTGCCCGTCACCGGATGGCGGGGCGCGATGGGATGGCGGGTGCGGGGATAGTTACTCCCCTCGGGGGGCGCAATCCCATAGGACCCTACATAGGGCAGGGCCCCATCGTGCACCGCGAATTTATCTTCCAGAAAGGCTCGAAGGCTTTCCGACAGGGAGTCCCAGGCCAGATACATGTTGGCGAAGAGCGTATCGCCGCCGCCGCCGCTGGGGACTTCGGTGATATAGAGCGCCGAGCCGAGGGGCGGAATGGGATCGCAGGAAACGTCCGTGTGCCAGCCATCCCCCGCCGTGTACTTCGACTGGGCGTCGGTTTTCACCACAAGAATTTCGTCGTCCCCGCCGCGGGCGTGATTCAGCGGATGGACATGGAGCGTGCCAAAGGCGCGGCCGAAGGCCTTGTGCGCCTCCCGGTCCAGCGTCTGCCCGGGGAAGGTCAGCACCAGGTGCTGGGCCCAGGCGGCCTTAATCTCTTCCAGCTGCGCGGCCGTCGGCGCAGCGAGATCAACCCCGCGGACCACGGCGCCGAGGCTCGGGGCCAGCGGCTCAACTTCAATATGGCGCCAGGGCGCCTCGGCGATGGCTTCGCTCATGGATCTCCCTCCCTTATCTCCCTGCCCTAGACCTTACGCCAGGGCCCGAGGTGGGCCAAGAGGGGAAGAAAGGGGGGTGGTGTGGCGGTGGAGGTTTAGTAGACTCGGGGCTCCGCAGCGCACCAAGCGCCCGCGGCACCGCGCCCCGGGGGGGCGACCGGCGCACCTTTCATTGGGAGAGATTTGGGTATGGATAACGCCAAAAAGTTTTATATCAACGGCGAGTGGGTGGATCCCATCGGTACGGAAACGATGGACGTGATCAACCCGGCCACGGAAGAGCCCATCTGCGCCATCGCGCTGGGCAACAGCGCCGACGTGGACCGCGCGGTGGCCGCTGCGAAGGCTGCCTTCGAGACCTTCTCGCAGACCACCCGGGAGGAGCGCATCGCCCTTCTGGAGAAAATCATCGAGTGCTACAAGGCGCGCATGGGCGATATCGCCGCCGCCGTGTCCCAGGAGATGGGCGCCCCCGTCGGGCTGGCCAACGCGGCGCAGGCGCCGGCGGGGCTGGGCCATCTCATGTACACCCTGAACGCCCTGAAGGAGTTTTCCTTCGAGCAGATGGT
>JAUILI010000159.1 GCA_030433075.1 Gammaproteobacteria bacterium
TGGCTCCAGTCGTCGACGAGCTCTGCCTCCGGCAGGCGCGCGTTGGCCAGGCGCTGCTTAAGGTCCTCGAGGACCGCATCGTCCACGGAAACACTAAAGGGTTGGGGCTGCTCCATGGTGTTCTCCTCCCGGGTTCAGCTTAGGGACATCTCGCGTGTCCTACCGTTTACGACCCCCACTTTAACCTGAGGTAGTAGTCATGGCTCCCCAACGTGTGCCTTCCGTGGTGTTCCAAACCCGCGTGCGCGACGAAAGCGTCCCGGGCCCGAATCCCTTCCGCTGGCAGGAGGTCACCAGCGAGGAGATCTTCGCCGGTAAGACCATCGTGCTTTTCGCTCTCCCCGGCGCGTTCACGCCCACCTGTTCCTCCACGCACTTGCCGCGCTACGAGGAACTCTATGACGCGTTCCAGGCGGAAGGGGTGGACGAGATCATCTGCCTGTCCGTGAACGATGCCTTCGTGATGTTCCAGTGGGGCAAGGCCATTGGCGCCCAGCGTGTGCGCCTGCTGCCCGATGGCAACGGCACCTTCACGCGGCAGATGGGCATGCTCGTGCGCAAGGAAAACGTGGGCTTCGGCGACCGGTCCTGGCGCTACGCCATGGTGGTTCGGGACGGGGAAATTGATGCGATGTTCGTCGAGCCGGGCTTTGCCGATAACGCCGGCAGCGACCCCTTCGAGGTCTCTGACGCCGACACCGTGCTGGCCTACCTGAAGGGCGAAGCCGCCCCGGCCGCGAAGCCGGAGCGGGCAGCCTTCGAAGGCTAGTCCAGGCTCAGGCGCGCCCGGAGGTAGAGGGCGCGCCCCGGCGCGCGGTAGCCCCAAAGGGCTTCGTAGCGCTCATCTAGCAGGTTCTCCCCTAAAAGACTGAGCGTCACCCCCTCCCGGGGGTGCACGCTCACCTGACCCCGCACCAGGGTGATCCCCTCAAGCTTCACCGTTTCCGCAGGGAAGCTTGAGAAGTCTGAATCGTCTAGGGCGTCTCGCCAGGCGACGGTTAGGCGCCCGCTGAAGGGGCCCAGGTGCCCCGGCAGCAGGGCCGCGGTGAGGGACCCCTGCCGGCCCGGTCGACGAATTTCATCGCGCCGCTCCGTGCCTTGCACCTCATTGGCGTCGAGCACGCTATAGCGCGCAGTGAGCCCCAGCCCCTGGTCGTTGGCCCAGGCCAGGGTGCCTTCCACCCCGGAGCGCTGGGAGGTGCCTTCGCGGTTCACCGCGGTGAAGCCCCCGAGGGCGCCATCAAAGCTAAAGCCGTTGATTTCATCCTTCAGCCGCGCCCGGTGGGCCACCACGCTGCCCTCTAGCCCCAGGGCCGGCCAGCGCTGGCGAAGCCCCAGCTCGGCGGCCACGCTGCGCTCCGGGCGCAGGTCCGCATTGCCGAAGAAGGTGTCGGGGGTGAAGCCAAAGCGCTCCGTAAAGGTGGGGTTTTTCTGCGCGCTGGCGAAGCTTCCCCAGAGCGCGGTGTGAGCGGCAAGGGCCACCTCCGCCCCCACCCGGCCCGTCCAGGCGCTGGCAAAGGCCTCGTTGTCATCGAAGCGTCCGCTGGCGCTGAGCGTGAGCCGATCCCCCGGGCGCCACCCGGCCACGGCCAGCAGGCTGCGGTGGGTGAGGCTTTGGCGCTGCGTCGGGTCCCCGAAGGGGCTGGCTTCCCCAAGCTGGTCGAAGCGCTCCTGCTCCTGCTCTGCCGCAAGGGTTAGCACGGCCTCCCCCAGGGGGGCGTTGGGGAAATACCGCGTGCCCTGCAGCACGAGGCGAAGCCGGTCCCCCCGGCGCTGGGCCGTGCGCGCGCCGTCTTCCGAGTCCCGATAGCGCGACGCCAGCTGCTCCGCGGAAACGCTGAGAGTTTGCCGGTCCGTTTCGTAGTCCAGGCGCACGCCAAGGAGGCGCTGCTGGGCCCGGCCCTGCGTAGCACTATCGGCAGGAATGAACGCGGGGGCCGGGGTCCCGTCGATGTCGCTTCGCCGCGCCACCTGCCGCGCCAGGGCCGTGACCGTGAGCTGGTCCGTGAGGGCTCGATGGCCCTTTAGCTGAAAGGTTTGCAGGGCATAGCCGTCGTCTTCGTCCCCGGTGCGGGCCGTATTGGTGCCCTCGGTTTCGAAGTGATCGAGGGTGAGGGCGAGGCCCTGCTGCGCCGTGCCCCGGGCCCAGCGCAGGGCCAGGGCTTCCCGGCCGCGCTCGCCGCCCTCGAGGGACAGCTCCGTGTGATTTTCCGTGCTGGTTAGCGTTTGGAAATCGAGAACACCGGCCAGGGCATCGCTACCCCAGAGGGCCCCGGCCGCGCCGGAAAGAAGGTTCATGCCGCTCACCGTGGTGCTGCGCAGCTGGGAAAAATCAAACTCCGAGCCCGAGGCGGGATCGTTCGCCTCAAAGCCATCGATGCGCACGAGCACGTGGTTGGCCTCGCCGCCCCGGAGCCGGAGCTGGGTCAGGCTGCCCAGGGCGCCCGCCTGGGAGGGGGCGGCGCTGGGGAGCTCCCGCAGGAGGTCCGTGATCAGAGCGGCGCCGGCGCCCTGAAGATCGTCATCGTCAAAGCGCACCGTTTGCCCCAGCTGGGCCGCCGGCCCGAGGGTCGTGCGATGGCCCAGCACCCGAAGGGTGTCGTCCACCGGTGGACTATCGCTTTGGGCGTAGGACAGCCCTGGGGCGAGGAGGGCGCCGACAAAAAGGAAGCGAGCAGAAGTGCGCGCACGGCCTAGGGGCCGCGAAGGTCGGGTTTTCATGGTGTTTCTCCAGGCCCCCGCCACCCGCAAGGACCGCAAGGCGCTAAAGCGCCGTGGGTTGCGTAAGGGGCCGGTCTCCGGGCTCGCTGGGCTAGAAGAGTCTAGAGAAGGTGCGCCTTCCCAGAGCTGGG
>JAUILI010000001.1 GCA_030433075.1 Gammaproteobacteria bacterium
CCGCCGCAGAAGCCATGGACAACGCGGCCGCCGCGGCCGCCGGGGACATCGTGGTGCTCACCGTGCCCTATGCCCATCAGCTGGGCACCCTCGAGGGGGTGAAGGGTTCCCTGACTGGAAAAATCGTCATTGACGTGACCGTCCCGCTCCAGCCCCCGAAGGTGGGGACGGTACAGCTGCCCGAAGGCGGGAGCGCCGCAGCCGCCGCCCAGGCCCTGCTCGGCGAGGAGGTCTTTGTGGTGTCGGCCTTCCAAAACATCGCCGCGGACCTGCTGCAGGATCCAGAGAAGGTAATCGAGTGCGACGTGCTGGTCTCGGGCAATAAGAAGGATGCGCGGCAGAAGGTCATCGATCTGGCCGCCGAAGCGGGCATGCGCGGCTGGCACGCGGGGCCCATCGCCAACTCCGCGGCAGCGGAAGCCCTGACCTCAATTCTTATTCAAATCAATCGCCAAGGAGAGATTTCTCACGCCGGCATTAAGATTGTCGGCCAGGAAGTCCACTGATCCATGAGCGCCACCCTGCTGCCCCTTCCCGGCATTCCGGACGTTAAGCCGGGGGATGATCTGCCCCGGCTGATTACCCGCGGGCTTGAAACCGCGGGGCTCGCCCTGCGCGACGGGGACGTCATCGCCGTGGCACAGAAGATCGTCAGCAAGGCGGAAGGGCGGCAGGTTGCCTTGGATACGGTCATCCCCACGGCGGAGGCCGAAGCCCTCGCCGAGGAGACGGGCAAGGACCCCCGGCTGGTCACGCTCATTCTTCAGGAATCTCGAAGCGTCGTGCGCAAGCGCGCCGGGCAGCCCGGGGTGATCGTCGTGGAACATCTTCGGGGCTGGGTGCACGCCAACGCCGGCATCGATCAGTCCAACATCGAGCTCGGCGCCGAGGGCGCCAGCGCCCTGCTCCTGCCGGAGGACCCGGACCGCTCCGCAGCCGAGCTTCGGGGCGCCCTCGAGGCCGCCCACGGGGTGCGCCTTGGGGTGCTCATCAACGACAGCTTCGGCCGGGCCTGGCGCGTGGGCACCTGCGGCATTGCCCTCGGGGCTTCGGGGCTCGAAGCCCTAAAGGACCTCCGGGGAGCGGAAGATCGCTACGGGCGCCGCCTTGAGGTGAGCGTTGTGGGCCTCGCCGACGAGCTAGCGGCCGCCGCGTCCCTCATGATGGGGCAAGCCGCCGAGGGCACGCCGGTGGTGCTTCTCCGGGGCTTTCCCGGGGTGCTCGGGGACGGCGCTGCCGCCGATCTCATTCGCCCCGCCGCCGAGGACCTATTCCGATGAGTCCCGGCAAGGTCCTTGCTCTCACTGGCGGCGTCGGAGGCGCCAAGCTTGGCCTCGGGCTCGCCCACTGCCTACCCCCGGAGGCCCTGACCTTCGTGGTGAACACGGGGGACGACTTCGAACATCTGGGCCTACCCATCAGCCCCGATCTCGATACCCTGCTCTATACGCTGGCGGGGGAAGCGAACGCCGCCCAGGGCTGGGGGCGGGAAGGGGAAAGCTGGACGACGCTGGAAACGCTGCGCGCCCTCGGCGGCGCCGCCTGGTTCCAGCTCGGGGACCGGGACCTCGCCCTGCACCTCCGGCGGCGGGAGCTCCTGGATCAGGGGGCCCGGCTCACGGAGGCCACCGCCGCCCTAGCCCGGGCCTTCAAGGTGCCCCAAACCCTCCTCCCCATGAGCGACAGCCCCGTGCGCACCCAGGTGACCACGGATCAAGGCCTCCTCGCCTTTCAGGAGTACTTCGTGCGCGAGCGCTGCGCCCCGGCGGTGTCAGCCATCACCTATGCCGGCGCCGAGGACGCAAACCTGTCCCCGGAGCTCGCCGCGGCCTTTGCCGATCCGGCCCTCAGCTTGATCGTT
Organism: Gammaproteobacteria bacterium; assembly: GCA_030433075.1. Lineage (GTDB taxonomy): Bacteria > Pseudomonadota > Gammaproteobacteria > Pseudomonadales > Azotimanducaceae > Salivita. The sequence continues at coordinate 1,862 of JAUILI010000001.1, forward strand.
TTGTGTCCCTCCAATCCCTTCCTCAGCGTGGCACCGCTCCTGGCCATCCCCGGACTTCGCGCAGCCCTGGCAGCGCGCCGCGTGCCCGCCGTAGCCATTTGCCCCCTAGTGGGCGGGGCGGCGGTCAAGGGGCCCACGGCTAAGCTGATGGATGAGCTGGCCATGGACAAAACCCCCGCGGCCATCGCTCGCTACTACGAGGGGGTCATCGATGGCCTCGTCCTCGACCAACAGGATGAAGCGCACGCCGAAGCGGTGCGGGAAACGGGGGTCACGCCTGACGTCGCGCCGACGCTCATGCTAAGTTTGGAAGACAAGATCGCGCTGGCGGAGCACACGCTCCGCTTCGGCGCAGCCCTCAGCGCCTAGGCGCTGCGCGCTGCCCGCCTCTTGAATCGGTTTTGAGGGCTCCGAGGGGGGGCCTTTAAAGCTTCCACCACCACGCAAGGAGCCCGCCATGGCCTGGGCACTGCTTCCCGTGAAGGCGCCTCAAGCGGCGAAAAGCCGGCTTGCGGACAGCCTTTCCAGCGAGCAGCGGACCGGCCTCGCAAAGGCCATGCGGGATGATGTGGCCCAAGCCCTGGGCGACTGCCCGGAACTCTCTGGGGTGCTGGTTCTGAGTCCGGACGCCGCTGTACGCCGCTGGGGTACGGCCCAGGGCTTTGCCGTGCTGGATGATGGCGGCGCGGGCCTAAACGGCGCACTCACCCTGGGCCTTTACGACCTCGCAGCCCGGGGCTGTGAGCGGGCCGTGATCATCCCATCGGATGTGCCGCTCCTGAGCACGGAAGACCTCGCGCTGCTCGCGGCTCCGGGAAGGGACGTGCGCCTCGCCCGGGATCAGCACGGCGAAGGCACAAACGGCTTGGGTCTCCCCCTCCCTAGTGCCTTTACCCCATGCTTTGGGGTCGGGAGCGCCCAGGCCCATGGCCAGGAGGCCGAGCGCCAGGGGCTTCGGTTCAGCACCGTGGCGTGCCCGAGCCTGGCCCTGGATCTTGACCACTCCGATGACCTCACCGCGCTCCTCGCCCGCGATCCCGAGGGCCGCCGCGCCCCCCGGACCGTTGCCTTTCTCTACGAACACGACCTGTGGGCCCGCTTTGCAGCGAGCGACGCAACCGCTGCGCCGCGCGCCGCCGTATAGCGACCCACTCCCAGGGAGACCGTCATGAACGCCCGCCTGCCCACGCCCCTTCCGGCCCCCGGCCTCTCGGAGGAAGACGCTTTCGGCTTACTCGAAAGGCTCGATCTTTCCCAGATGATGGCCGAGGCGCGCGCCCTGCGCGATGACGGCTTCGGCGCCCTTTTGACCTACTCCAAAAAGCTCTTCATTCCCCTGACGCACCTGTGCCGGGACGTATGCCACTACTGCACTTTTGCGACCACGCCGAGGCATCAGCAGGCCCCCTATATGAGCGTCGACGCGGTGCTCGAAGCGGCGCGGCAGGGGGCAGCGGCAGGCTGTAAGGAAGCCCTCTTCACCCTCGGGGAGAAGCCCGAGCTGCGCTACCGGGCGGCCCGGGAGGCCCTTGAGACCCTAGGCTTCCCGAGCACCACGGCCTACCTGGCTCACGTGGCCGAGCGGGTGCTGGCTGAAACGGGACTGCTGCCCCATTTGAATCCCGGCACCCTAAGCGACGAGGAGTTTCGGGCCCTAAAGCCCGTAGGGCCGTCCATGGGCATGATGCTCGAGAGCACCTCCCTTCGCCTATGCGAAAAAGGCATGCCCCACTACGGATCGCCGGACAAGGATCCTGCGGTGCGCCTCGCCACCCTCGATGCCGCAGGCCGGGCCGCCGTGCCCTTTACCACGGGCCTCTTGATCGGCATCGGGGAAACGCGCCGGGAGCGCATCGAGACCCTGCTGGCCATTCGGGCCAGCCACGTCCGCTACGGGCACATCCAGGAAGTGATCGTGCAGAACTTCCGGGCAAAGGACGATACGAAAATGGCCGGGGCGCCGGAGCCGAGCCTTGAAGAGCTCCTCTGGACCATCGCCGTGGCCCGGCTGATCTTTGGCCCCACCATGAGCATTCAAGCGCCGCCGAATTTGTCCCCCGGGGTGCTGCCCCAGCTGGTGGACGCGGGGCTGAACGACTGGGGCGGGGTCTCCCCCGTGACCCCGGACTTTGTTAATCCCGAAGCCCCCTGGCCCCACCTCGATCGCCTGGCGGAGGAAACCGCCGCGGCGGGCAAGCAGCTGACGGAACGGCTCACCGTTTACCCCGGCTATCTCCACGATCACGCTCGCTGGCTCGACCCCAGGGTCGCCGCCCGGGTGTTGCCCATGGCCGATGGCGCTGGCCTGGCCCGCACCGATAGCTGGACCCCGGGCGCCACGGAACCGCCCCCGGCCCAGGCGCTTCAGGCCCTGCGGCGCCTAGATCTAAAGCCTCGGCAGGAGATTCAGGCCCTCCTCGCCCTAGCCGAAGCCGGGGAGGCACTTAGCGAAAGCGCCATCGTTACCCTGCTCCAGGCCCGGGGCGATGACTTCGCCGCCGTGTGCCAAAGCGCCGACCGGCTCCGCCGCGCCCATGCCGGGGACACGGTGCGCTATGTGGTCAACCGGAACATCAACTACACCAACGTGTGCTATTTCAAATGCCAGTTCTGCGCCTTCTCGAAGGGCAAGCTGGCAGAGAACCTTCGGGGCCGACCCTATGATCTTTCCGGGGAAGAAATCGCCCGGCGGGTGGAGGAGGCCTGGGCCCGGGGGGCCACGGAAGTTTGCCTCCAGGGGGGCATCCATCCTGAATACACCGGGGAGACCTACCGGGACATCCTCCGTACGGTGCGCGGCGCCGCCCCAGACATGCACATTCACGCCTTTTCGCCCCTCGAGATCTGGCAGGGGGCGGAAACACTCGGGCTGTCCCTCGAGGCTTACCTGGCCCTACTAAAAGCGGAAGGCCTTTCCACCTTGCCCGGCACGGCGGCGGAAATCCTCGATGATGAGGTGCGGGCCATCCTCTGCCCGGACAAGATCAACAGCGCCCAATGGCTTCAGGTGATGCGGGCCGCCCATAACGCGGGCCTCCGCAGCACCGCCACCATGATGTTCGGCCACGTGGACCGCTACGAACATTGGGCCCGCCACCTCTTGAAGATCCGCGCCCTCCAGGCGGAAACGGGGGGCTTTACGGAATTCGTGCTTCTGCCCTTCGTCGCTGAGGAGGCGCCGCTCTACCTGAAGGGCCGAGCTCGGCGTGGACCCACCTTCCGGGAGACGCTCCTGGCCCACGCGGTCGCGCGGCTTGTGCTCTCCCCGCTCATTCCGAATATCCAGTGCTCCTGGGTGAAGCTCGGCCATGACGGCGTGGCCGCCGCGCTCCAGGCGGGCTGTAACGACCTTGGTGGGACCCTCATGAATGAGACCATCACCCGCGCGGCCGGCGCGCAGCACGGGCAGGAAACGGGCCCTGCCGCCATGCGGGCGCTCATCGAGGGCCTCGGGCGCCGGGCGGAGCAGCGCTCCACGCTCTACGAACCGGTAACGGAAGAACGAATCCGCGCCGGCCTCGCCGCCGGTCCCCTCATTCCCGTGATCAACACGCCGGCGACCCGCTACGAGCGCTCCAAGGTGACCGAGGCCGGGGACCTTGGCGCAGGCTAGGGGCTCGGGCCTTAGGGCCCTAGGCCTTGCCTTCCTCTTCGCCTTTGGCGCCGCGCTCGTGCTCGGGCCCGTGCCCCTGCGACCCTGGGCCCTGGCCGAGGATCCGGCAGCCTGGCCGATCCTCTGGGAACTGCGCCTACCCCGAGCCCTGCTCGCGGCGCTCGTAGGGGCAGCTCTAGCCCTAGCCGGGGCGCTCCTTCAGGCCCTCCTGCGGAATCCCCTCGCCGACCCCGCCTTGCTAGGGGTATCGGGAGGTGCGGCCCTGGGCGCGGCCACCGTGCTAAGCCTTGGCGCGGGGGCCCTCGTCTCGAGCCTCGCCCTCGTGCCCGTGGCCGGCGCCGCCTTTCTCGGCGCGCTCTTCGCCGTCGCCCTGGTGCTTCGCCTGGGGCGCCGCGGGGCTCAGCTCGATCTTTCCGGCGTGCTGCTGGCGGGGGTTGCCATCAATACGCTCTGCGGTGCGGGCGTCGGCCTCCTGATGATGCTTTCCGGGGACGGCGGTCTTCGAAGCATTACCTTTTGGCTGTTTGGATCCCTGGCCCAGGCCCATTGGCTGAGCCCCCTGCCCCTGCTCATCACCCTGCCCCCCGTGCTCCTGCTCACCCGATCCTGGGGCCAGGCGCTGGATCAGTACCAGCTTGGGGATCGGGAGGCCGCCCACCACGGCCTGGCCGTGGGACACTTACAGCGCCAGGGGCTTTTGATCGCAACGCTGCTGACCGCACTGGCCGTGGCCGTGGCCGGCATCATTGGCTTTCTCGGCCTCATGGTGCCCCAGGGCCTCGTGCGCGCCTTCGGCCCCAGCCACCGCCACCGCCTGCCCCAGGCGGCGCTGGCCGGGGCCACCCTTCTGCTCCTGGCGGACCTCCTGGCCCGCCTGCTCCTGGCGCCGGCGGAGCTGCCCGTAGGCATGCTCACGGCGCTCCTCGGCGGTCCCTTCTTCCTGTGGCTGCTGCGCCGCCAGCTGAACCGCGGTTCGGAGGACGGCGCATGACGTTGAAAGGCGCTGCGCTGACGCTGCACGGCGTGAGCCTGGCTGGGCCTCGCGAGCCGCGGCTGAAGGATCTCTCGGTCACCCTCCCCCGGGGCCAGCGCCTGCTGCTGGCGGGCCCCAACGGCGCCGGCAAAAGCAGCCTGCTCGACGTGCTGAGCGGGGATGTAGCGCCAAACGAAGGTAACCTCCTCTGGGGGCCCGAGGCCCCGGAGCGCTGGGCCGACCGCCGAGCCTACCTGCCTCAGCGCAACGCCCTGGCCCATCCCTTCAGCGCCGCCGAGGTGGTGGCCCTCGCCGGGGTGAGCACCGAGGCGGCTCAGCACTATCTGGAGGAGCTGGGGATTGAGGCCTGGGGGAGCCAGCCCTACCCCACCCTTTCCGGAGGCCTGCGTCGCCTGGTGCATTGTGCCCGGGTGCTGGCCCAGCTCGATCGCCTAGCGCCGGAGCACGGCTGGGGCTTCTTCGATGAGCCCCTGGCGAATCTCGACTGGCGCTTTGCCGGCCGGGTGCTGACGGCCCTGGGGCGCCGCGCCGACGCGGGCTACGGCCTGCTCCTCGCGGCCCACGAGCTGAACCTGGCGCTGCCCTGGGCGGAACAGGTCCTTCTGCTAAAGGCCGGACAGGGAGAGGCCTTTGGCACCCCGGAAACCGTACTCACCCCGGAGCGCCTAGCGACCCACTGGGGCGTGCGGGGGCGCTTTGAAGCCAAGCCGGGAGGGGGGCGGCTGGTGCTCGACGGCTTTGTTGGGGCCCCCTAGCCCCCGGTCCACATCTTGGGACCCGCCAGGACACGTGTTATCTTTGCTTGACACTTTTTCCTGTCCGAGAATCTCTCATGTCCGTGCAGGCCATCTCCGATCCCATCGTGTCCTCCGAGGCCGACCCGCTCATCCTGGTGGATGAGAACGACGAGGCCCAGGGCGTACTCGACAAGGCCGCCTGCCACGATGGAGACGGCCTTCTGCACCGCGCCTTCTCGGTCTTTATCTTCAATGAGCATGGGGAAGTGCTGCTCCAGCGGCGGGCCGAGGGCAAGCGCCTCTGGCCCGGCTACTGGTCCAACAGCTGCTGCAGCCATCCCCGGGCCGGGGAATCCATCGAAGAAGCCGCGCAGCGCCGCACGGCCCAGGAGCTGGGCCTGAGCTGCGTGCTCACGCCCCTCTACGCCTTCACCTACCACGCCTGGTTCCAGGACCTCGGCGCCGAGTGGGAGCACTGCCACGTGTTCGTGGGCCAACTCACCGGCCCCCGGCCCCGGGTGAACCGCCACGAAATCAGCGCCTGGCGCTGGATCACCCCAGACACCCTAACGCAGGAATTGGCGGCCACCCCGGAGCGCTATACCCCCTGGCTAGCGCTCGAGTGGGCCACCCTTCAGGGAGAGCATCGCAGCGCCCTACCCAAGGCCCTCGGCGCGGCCTAGCCATGGCCATGGCCTGCCGATCGGGCTGCGGCGCCTGCTGCATCGCTCCCGCCATCGTGACGCCCTACCACGGCATGCCAGAGGGAAAGCCCGCCGGAGTGCGCTGCGTTCACCTTTCGGAAGACCTGCGCTGCGGGCTCTTCCAGGATCCCCGGCGCCCGGCGGCCTGCGGGGCCTTTCAGGCGGCGCCGGAGTTTTGCGGGGAAGACCGGGCCGAGGCGCTACGCATCCTGGCCCGGCTTGAAGCGGAAACGGCGCCCTAGCCCGCCTTCAGGGCATCGATGATCTTCTTCTGCTCAGCCACGGGCACGGTGCTGTAGGCCGCGGAGGTGCGATCCACGATATCGCCGTAGCGCGACAGGATGCCGGCCGCCACGTCCTTCGGCTCCGCCACCACGGCGAATTCCTTCAGGATGTCATCGGTGATGAGCTCGCCCATCTCCACCCACTTGCCTTCCTTCGACATGGCGTTGAGCACGCCCTGAAGCTCCCCGGCGCCAATGGAGTCGAGCACGCCCTTGTAGGCCGGCGTCGAGCCGTAGAAGGCGATCTGCTTGGTGACCGTGGCCTTCGCTTCGGCAAAGCTCTTCTCGTCGCTGCCCGTCACCACAAAGCAGGGGTAGGCGATCTGGAAATCTTCCCGGCGCCGCCCGGCCTTCGCAAAGCCCTTCTCCAGGGCCGGCAGGGTCACCTGACGGAGGTAGGCTTCCGTGGTGAAGGCGTGGACGATCATGCCGTCCGCGACCTCCCCCGCCACCTGGGTCATGACCGGGCCCACGGCGGCAAGAAACACCTTCGGGGCGCCATATTGGGTGTTTGTGGGCGTAAACATGGGGGTCATCAGCGTGTGCTGATAGTAATCGCCGCGGAACTTCAGGGGCTCGCCGTCGTACCAGCTCGCCCAGATGGCGCGCATGGCGGAAATCAGTTCGCGCATCTGCTTGGCCGGAGCATCGTGCCAGGGCATGGAGAAGCGCTTGGTGATGTGGGGCTTGATCTGCGACCCGAGGCCCAGGATGAAGCGCCCCTTAGAGTAGGCGTTAAGATCATGGCCCAGGTTCGCCAGGGTCATGGGGCTTCGGGAGAAAGCCACGGCGATGGAGGTCATGAGCTCAATCTCCCGGCTCTGCCCCGCGGCCACGGCCAGGGGCAGGAAGGGATCGTGAGCCGTTTCCGCCGTCAGCGCCCCGCTGTAGCCCATTTCCTCTAACCGGGCGATTTCCCCGGGTACGGCCTCTAGATTGGTGGTTAAACCGGCATCGACTCGCATGGTGCGTGCTCCCCTCCGTCTTTGATGATGATGGATTCTAGGAAGGCCCCGGGGAGCCGTCCAGCGCCGGGGCTTCGCAAGATTTATCCCCAGCCCCTTGAACTTCCCCGGCCCCAGTCCCATCTTTCCCTCTCCTAAGCCCCTGGAGCGCAATGCTGTGCAGCGGATTTTCCTCTTTCTTCTAACCAACCTCGCCGTGGTGGTGCTAGCCGGCATCACCCTGAACCTTCTCGGGGTGGGCAGTATCCTCGCGGCCAACGGCATCGACCTGAACCCCGGCGCCCTGCTCGCCTTCTGCGCGGTCTTCGGCATGAGCGGCGCCTTTGTGTCCCTGCTGCTTAGCAAATTCATGGCCAAGCAAAGCACGGGGACGCAAATCCTCACCGCAGCCCGGAACCGGGAAGAGCAGTGGCTTTTGTCCACGGTGGAGGAGTTGGCAAAGGAGGCAGGCATCGGCATGCCCGAGGTGGGCGTTTTCCCGGCGGAGCAACCGAACGCCTTCGCCACAGGCTGGAATCGGAATCAGGCGCTCGTGGCCGTCTCCACGGGGCTTCTACGAAACATGGGGCCCAGCGAAGTACGGGCTGTGCTGGCCCACGAAATCGGCCACGTGGCCAATGGAGACATGGTCACTCTGGCCCTGGTGCAGGGGGTGGTGAACACCTTCGTCATGTTCCTGGCGCGGGTGGCTGGCTTCTTCGTGGATCGGGTACTGCTCAAGAATGAGCGGGGCCTGGGCATGGGCTATTTCATTACCAGCATCGTCATGGAACTCGTGCTCGGCATGCTGGCCATGACCGTGGTGATGTGGGTCTCCCGGCGCCGGGAGTTTCGCGCCGACGCCTTCGGGGCCCGGCTGGCGGGGCGCGACGCGATGATCGCGGCGCTGGAGCGCCTGCGCGTTGGCGATCAGCTGCCCGATGCCATGCCCGCCACCATGCAAGCCTTTGGTATTCGCGCTGGCCATCCCCGGGGCTTCGAGGCCCTCTTCCGCTCCCATCCGCCCCTAGAGGAACGGATCGAAGCGCTCCGCCGGGGCTAAGCTGAAGCGCTCCGCCGGGGCTAAGCTTAGGCGGTGCTTAGGGGCACGAGGCGAACCGTCGACGTGCCCTTGGCGAGCACCCGTCCCTCTTCATCCTTAAGCTGACCCTCAAGGAATACGGTCTGCTTCCCCGCGCGCTCGATCCAACCCTCGGCCACCACGGGGCCCGGGGTGGCCGGGCGGAAGAAGCTGATCTTGATCTCTAGCGTGGCGATCCAGAAGCCCTGCCCAAAGCGGCCGATGCAGGCGTGGGCCATGGCGGAATCGATCCAGCCGGTCACGAAGCCGCCCTGGGCAATGCCCCCGGTGTGGCACATCTCGGGCTTGACGGTGAAGCGGATTGTCGAGCGCCCGGCCTCGCCGTCGAGGGCGAGCACCTCCCCGTCACCCAGGGTTTTCAGAAGACTGTTCGGGGCCACATCGGGGGTCGTGCTCAAGGGGTTTCTCCTTCGTTAGATTCCGGGGACGGGGCGCCGCCTTCGCGATAGTCGCCGAAGGCCGCATCCCTCTGGCTTAGGGTTTGGGTGAGGCCCTGCTCGCGAATGGCGCGCAGGTGGGCCCGGGACGATTCCCCGAGCATGGCCAGGGCCTGAAGCTCCGTGCCGGCGCGCACGGCGGCGCGGAAGCCCATGAGCTCCAGCTGGCGGTGCACGGCCCGCTTGTTGAATTGCTGCACATCCGGGGGCACCTGAGCGATTTTCTGGGCCACGGCCAGTACCGCGTCCTGAAGCTCGGCGGCGGGGAAGGCGCGGTTGGCAAAGCCACAGGCCGCGGCCTCCGTGCCGGACATGGCATCCCCCGTCAGCATGAGCTCCATGGCCCGACGTAGACCCACGATCCAAGGAAAGAACTGGTTATCCGGGGGGCTGATGGCGCGGACCACGGGGTAGCCAATGCGCGCATCCTCCGCGACGTAAACCAGATCGCAGGCCGTGGCCAACTCCGTGCCCCCGGCCAGGCAATAGCCTTCCACGGCAGCGATGACGGGCTTCGCCAGATCGTTCATGCGAAAGAAGCCATCCACCACATGCCGGGGCCAGTTCCCCAGGCCCCCGGGGGTGTAGAAGGGCTGGTTTTCCGCGCTGTTCTGCTTCAGATCGTAGCCGGCGGAAAAATGACCGCCGGCCCCGCGAAGAATGGTGACCCGAAGGGTGGGGTCCTGATCAATCCGCTCGAGCGCTGCGAAGAGTTCGCTGCGCAGGGCATTGGACAGGGGATTCCGCTTCTCCGGGCGATTCAGCGTCAACCGAGCCACGCCCCCGGGGAGGCGTTCTTCCTCGACGAGGGCGTCGCTCATGGACCTAGCGCTTGAAGGCCGAGGCCGTGAAGGCCTTGAGGGTGGCCTCCGCGGAGGCCGCGTCGAGGGCCAGGGGCGCGATGATGGCCGTGTCGACCCCCGTCTCCATGGCCCAGCGAATGCGCTCCTGGCACTCCCCGGCGCTGCCGATCACGCCGATTTCGTCCACCAGCTGGTCCGTTAAGGCCCCGGAGGTTTTCTCCCGATCCTTCGCCGCCCAGCCCTCGCGGATCGCTGCGGCGGCCTCTTCGTAGCCCGCCCAGGCGAGGAAGGCGTTGTACTGAGGCGTCGCGTAATAGGGCGCGAAGGCCGCGCGGAAGGCGTTCCGGGCCCGGTCCTTATCGTCGGTCACGCAAACCATGAAGCGGTTGACCACCTCCGGCTGCTCCGTCTTGCCACCGCGCTCCGCTCCGATGGCCACGTGTTCCATCATCTTCGGCAGCGCGAGCTTCGGCCAAAGGTTGAAGATGACGCCGTCGGAGACCGCGGCCGCTTCTTCAATCATCTTCGAGCGCAGAGCCGCCATGTACACCGGAGGCGGCGATTCCAGGGGCGGCTGACGATAGCCGTGGCTCTGTAGCGTATCCCCGTCAAAGTCGCTCTTTTCCCCAGCGAGCATGGACTTCACCAGGCGCACCGTTTCGCTGACGCGAGTGAGAGGCTTTTCCAGGGGGATGCCGTTCCAGCCCGTCATCATGGTTTTGCTTGAAGAGCCCAAACCCATGACAAAGCGCCCCGGGAGCTGCTGCGCGACGGTGTAAGCCGTGGCCGCCAGCACCGAAGGGGCCCGGGTATAGACCGGCGTGACGGCGATGCCGACGCGCAGGCGCTCCGTGTGATCCCCCAGGATGGCGGCTAGGGTGAGGGCATCGGGCGCGCCCCCGTCCCCAAACCAAGCATCGCTGTAGCCTTCTGCTTCCGCCCATTGGGCCCGGGCGATGGTGTCCGAAACCTTCGGACCCCCGGGTAAGGTAACTGCTACGCGCTTCTCCGCCATGCTCTCCCCCTGCTTTGCAAATTGAGGGCCGAAGCGTCGCATCGGCTCCGTTCCCGATCAAGCCTTCCTCGCCTGCCCAGCCCTCCGCGGCGATGCTATGCTCCCGGCCCGGCGCGCACGCGCGTCATTCCATGGCGCTTAGGGGGAAGGAACCAGGCATGACCGACGCACCCGTACTCACACCCATTCGACCGGGCCACGAATTCGATCAAAAGGCGCTGCAGCGCTTTCTCCAAAGCCAAGCTTCCGGCTTCGACGGCGAGCTGGAAATCCTTCAGTTTGAAGGCGGTCAGTCAAACCCGACCTTTCTCCTGAAAACGGCCAACGGCGAGTACGTGCTCCGCAAGCAACCCCCGGGGGAGCTGCTCCCCTCCGCCCATCAGGTGGACCGGGAATATCGGGTGATGAAGGCTCTGGAAAGCACCGAGGTGCCCGTGCCCCGCATGATTGCCCTGGAAAACGAGGGTACGGTGCTCGGTACGCGCTTCTACGTGATGGAAAAGGTGGAGGGGCGGGTCCTCACCGATCTCCAGCTTCCCGACCTTTCGCCGGCAGATCGGCGGGCGGTGTATCTCGACCTCGCCACCGTGCTCGCCAAGCTGCACCAGGTCACGCCGGAAACGCAGGGCCTTGGGGACTACGGCCGCCCGGGCAACTACTACACTCGACAGATCTCCCGCTGGAGCCGGCAGTACGAAGCCTCCAAGACGGAAAGCATTGAAGCCATGGATCAGCTCATGGCTTGGCTGCCGGAGCACATGCCGGATACGGACGAAGCCCGCATCGTCCACGGGGATTACCGCCTAGGTAACGTGATGCTCCACCCCACGGAGCCGCGCATCGTGGCCGTGCTGGACTGGGAGCTTTCCACCCTCGGCCATCCCCTGGCGGACCTGGGCTATCTGTGCATGGACTACCATTCGCCCGGCTACGACGGCCAGGGCCTTGGTGCCATCGAGGACCTCGCGGCCCATGGCATCCCCTCGGAAGCGGAAATGCTCGCCCACTATTGCCAGGCCACGGGGCGTGACGGCATCGAGAACTGGACCTTCTATCTGGTCTACAACCTCTTCCGGTCCGCCGCCATCATCCAGGGCGTGTACAAGCGGGGCCTCGACGGCAACGCCGCCTCGGCGCAGGCGCTGGAGTACAAGGAGGTCTGCCGGTCCCGCTCCGAGCTGGCCTGGTCCCTGGTGGAGCAGGCGCGCTAAGCGCTCCAGCCGCTTCGTCAGACCCCCCAAAAAAAAGGCCCCGGAGCTCACGCTGCGGGGCCTTTTTATTTCTCTGGATCTTAGAGCATGACGTCGGCGAGCAGCTCGATGGCTTCGGGCTGGGCCGAGCCGATGAGCATGGAGCCCACCTCGCCGCGCTTGTCTGCGTCCTTCCAGCGCTGGGCCCGCTCCCGGATGCGATCCGCCGGTCCCACTAGGTGGCAGGCATCGATGAGCTCCGCGGGGACCGCGGCCATGGCCTCGTCCTTCCGCCCGGCCAGGTAGAGATCCTGGATCTTCACCGCGGCCTCTTCGAAGCCAAGGCGCTTGGCGTAGTCGTTATAGAAGTTCTTATCCCGGGCGCCCATGCCGCCGATGTAAAGAGCCATGCTGCCCCGGAGGGGCATCATGCATTCCTCAACGTTATCGCCGAGCACGCAGCTGACGAAGGGCGCGACGTCGAAGTTGAGCATGGACTTGCCGTTACCGGCCCGGGCAAAGCCCGTCTCGATGGGCTCCTTGAAGATGTTGAACTGATCCGGGTCCATCCACACGGGGAAGAAGCCATCGCAGGTTTCCGCCGCCGCGGCCACGCCCGTGGGGGTGATGGTGGCGGCATAGATGGGGATGTCTTCCGTGCAGTGGAGAATGCTCTTCAGGGGCTTGCCGAGGCCCGTGGCCCCCTCCCCTTTATAGGGAAGCTGGTACTGCTTGCCGTCGAATTCCAGCGCCCCTTCTCGAGCGAAGATCTGCTTCATGATCTGCACGTACTCTTTAAGGCGCGTCACGGGCTTGCCATAGGGCACGCCGTGCCAGCCTTCCACCACCTGGGGACCGGAGGCCCCGAGGCCCACAATGAAGCGGTCGTTGGAGAGCTGCGCTAGACTCATCGCCGTCATGGCCGCCATGGCCGGGGAGCGTGCCGGCATCTGCATGATGGCCGTGCCCACGCGAATTTTCGTGGTGTTCGCCAGAATCCAGGTAGCCGGGGTGATGGCATCGGAGCCGTAGGCCTCCGCCGTCCACACCGAATCATAGCCGCAGGATTCCGCGTGCTTGATGGCGTCCATGGGCAGGTTCATGCGCGAACCTGAATAACCAACGAGCATTCCGAGCTTCATGGCAGGTCTCTCCCTCGAGGCTTAGCCGAAAATGACCCAAGGAGTATAGGGCCCCATGACCAGCCTTGCGACCTACGGCGTCAACGCCTTTCTGCGTCTGGTGGTGAAGCGAAATCTTGCCAAGGGGACCTTTACTCCGGCGCGGATAGCCACGCAGCGGGCGCAGCTGGAACGGGCTGGCGCGCGCGGCCGCTGGCCCGGCGCCGTCAGCATTACCGCTCAGACCCTCGGTACCCAGCCTGCGGAGCGGGCGGCGCTTGGGGCGCCGGAACTCCCTCACCATGCGGTGCTCTACCTCCACGGAGGCGGCTATCTCGTGGGCTCCCCGGCCGTGTATCGGCCCCTGGCGGGGACGCTCGCCGCGCGGCTTTCAGCGCCGGTCTACACCCTCGCGTATCGCCTTGCGCCCGAGCACCCCTACCCCGCGGCCTTAGACGACGCCTACGCGGCCTATCAGGCCCTGCGCGCCGCCGGCCACGCCCCGGAGCAGATTGCCATCATGGGCGATTCCGCCGGGGGCAACCTCACCGTTGCCCTCCTGCAGCGCCTTCGGGACGAGGGCTTGCCTTTGCCCGCCAGCGCCGTCCTCCTTTCTCCCTGGGGCCAGCTCGGAGGGAGTAGCCCCTCCCGCCGGGCCCATGCGCGCAAGGAGGCCATGCTTCCCCCCGATCGCCTGGAGGAGGCCGCGAGGGCCTACGCGGGGGATCTGCCCCTGGAGGATCCCCGCCTTTCCGTCATCTTCGGCAGCCTTGACGCCTTCCCGCCCCTCATGATCCACGTGGGCTCGGAGGAGGTCCTCCTAGACGATAGCCAGGCCCTCGCGGCGGCGGCGCGCAGCGCTGGCGTACCCTGCGATCTGACCGTGTGGCAAAAGCAGCCCCACGTCTTCCCCGCCTTCTTTGAACTTCTCCCCGAGGGACGGGCGGCCCTAGAGGCCTGCGCCGCCTTTATTTTGCGTCAATGGCTGAAGGCAGCGGGGCCCGGGGTCGGCTAAAATTACCCGATCAAGCAGCCCACTAATTAGGAAGGAGCAGCGCCATGGCCCAGGGCTCAACCCCGCAAGCCGTCACCCGGTTTAAGCAGCGTCTCACCTGGGGCCTCGGCCTCGCCGCCCTCCTCATCGTAGGCGCGGGCCTCTACCCCCTCCTTGCCCCCCTGGGGCCGCCGAAGGCTGGGGAGCACTACACGGACCTGGGAGCCCCGGAACGGCCGCCCCGGGGGCCCGTCACGGTGGTGGAATTCTTCTCCTACGGCTGCGTGCACTGCAAAAACTTTGATCCCCAGATCGAACGCTGGACTGAAGGACTTCCCGAGGACGTGCGCTTCAAACGCGCCCCGGTGGCGTTCTCCGCCAGCTGGGGCCTTCTCGCCAAGGCCTACCACGCTGCCGAGCGCCTCGGCATCCTAGAAGCCAATCACCAGCGCCTCTTCTCCGCCCTCCACGATGCGGGCCTCGCCCTGAATACGGAGGACGCGGTGGTGCAGTTCTTCGATGGCCACGGCACCGATGGGCGGAGCTTCCGCCGGGCCCTCCGGGACCCCGCGGTGGAAGAGGCCCTTGCAGAGGACGGCGCCCTGGCCCGGCGCTACGGCATTCGGGCCGTGCCCACGCTCGTGGTCGATGGCCGCTATCGCATTGATGACCCTTCCCTATCCCGGCAGCAAATTCTTCAGGTGGCCGACGCCCTCATTGCCCAGGCCCGGGAGGCACGTACACCGTGAGCACCGCCGAACACCCAAAGCAGGACATTGCCCGGGCCCGGGTGCGTCCCCGGGGCGCCCTGGAGCTGCTCTCCCAGTTTGAAGCGGATCTGGTCAAACGCTTTGAAGAGGGAGAAACGCGGGAGCTCTTCCGCCGCTGCTGCCTCGCGGTGCTGAACAGCGGCAACGACAGCGACGACGCCGCCGCCCTCTTTGAACGCTACGCGGACTTTCGCGCTGAGGTCCTCCAAAGCCCCCGGGGCGTTCAGCTGGAGCTGTTCCAAGCACCGGCCCGGGCCTTCGTGGATGGCCGCATGGTAGAGGGGGTTAAGGAGCTACTCTTTGCTGTACTCCGGGACGTGGTCTATTTTGCGAAAACCCTCTCGGACACGGACACCTTCGACCTCTCCAGCAGCGCCGGCATCACCGATGCGGTCTTCCACGCCCTGCGCCATGCCAATGTCTTCCAGGCGCCATCGAAAACCAATCTCGCCGTGTGCTGGGGTGGCCATTCCATTCCCCGGGCGGAATACGACTACAGCAAGCTCGTGGGCTACGAACTGGGGCTTCGCGGCCTCGACGTCTGCACGGGCTGCGGCCCCGGGGCCATGAAGGGCCCCATGAAGGGGGCTGCCGTCGGCCACGCCAAGCAGCGGAACAGCGAGGGCCGTTACCTGGGCTTCACGGAACCGGGCATCATCGCTGCCGAGCCTCCAAACGCCTTGGTGAATTGCCTCACCATCCTGCCGGATATCGAAAAGCGCTTGGAAGCCTTCGTGCGCGCAGCCCACTGCATCATCGTTTTCCCCGGCGGGCCAGGGACCGCGGAGGAGGTGCTCTATCTCCTGGGCATCCTCATGCATCCAGAGAACGCCGCCAATCCTTTGCCCCTCATTCTCACCGGGCCGGAAAGTTCCGCGGCCTGGTTTGAGGCGCTGGAAGCGCTCCTGCTCACGGCCTTTGGTCCCGCGGTGCGGGACTACTACAGGATCATCATCGACGATCCGGAAGCGGTAGCCCGGGCAGCTAAGGACGGCATGAAGGCCGTGCGCCGGGCACGCCTGAGCAGCGGCGACGCGTTCTACTTCAACTGGACCCTGCACATCCCCCCGGCCCTCCAGCAGCCCTTCAGCCCCACCCATGAAGCCATGGCGGAGCTACGCCTGACCGATGACGCCGAGCCCCATGCCCTGGCCGCAGACCTCCGCCGAGCCTTTTCCGGCATTGTGGCGGGGAACGTGAAGGAGCCCGGGGTGCGGGCCGTACAGCGCCAGGGCCCCTTCCTTATCCACGCGGAAGCCCGGCTGAAGGCGCCCCTCGATGCGCTCCTCCAGCACTTTGTGGCCGCAGGACGCATGAAGCTGAAGGGCACCTATACCCCCTGCTATCGCCTGAGCGAGCGCGGTGCCGCAGCCTGAGCCCCGCCCCGCACCGGCCCTTGCAGCGGCCGTTGAGGGGGCCGTAGCCGCCTTTCTCAGCAAAATTCAACCAGCCCTTGCGGCGCAGGGGGCCGCGCCCCTTCCAGCGCCGGCGCTGCGCTTCTTCACCCATCGGCTTGATGCGGGGCGCGCGCTGGCGCCCCCCACCCCCGGCGCCCCCGGCGTGTTGGAACTGAACCTGGTTTACCTCGAACGGGAACCCTGGGAGAGCAGCCGCGCCACCATCGGTCATGAGCTCGCTCACCTCGTTGTGTTCCACCTCCACCCTCGCCGCCGCATGCCCCCCCACGGCGCCCTATGGCAACGCATCATGCGCGACTGGTTCGATCTGCCTCCGGAGCGCACCCACCGCTTCTCCAGCGACGGCCTCTCGGTGCGCCGCCAGCGCCGCTGGCCCTATCGCTGCGCCTGCCAGGACCACGCCCTCTCCACCGTTCGCCATCGCCGGGCCGAGCGCGGCGTCGTCTATCGCTGCCGCCACTGCGGGGAACGGCTCCGCTTCGCCGGCGACAGCTAGGCCTGCGGGCGCGCCCTTTAGGTTGGCCGCCCGGGACCGGTTCGGTAAGCTTCCCCGCGCCCCACGGGTGGGAATGGCAACGCAGGAGTCACCATGGATATTGAGCTTTCAAAGGCCGATCTCGAGTTTCGGGAAGAGGTCACGGCGTTTCTCGATGGAAATGCCTACAAGCCCGGCGAGGATTACGCCGCCTGGCGCCTAAACTGGTTTAAGGCCGCTGCAGAAAAGGGCGGCTGGGATGTTCCCAAGTGGCCCGCCGCCTTCGGGGGTCCGGGCTGGACGCCCACCCAGCACTATATCTGGGAGCAGGAAACGGCCACGCGGAACCTGCCCTGGGATCTGCCCTTCGGCGTCGGAATGGTGGCCCCCATCATCATGACCTACGGCAACGCTGAGCAGCAGGCGCGCTTCCTTCCCGACATCCGGGCCCGCACGGTCAACTGGTGCCAGGGCTACTCCGAGCCCGGCGCAGGCTCCGACCTTGCCGCCCTCAAGACCAAAGCCGAGCTTTCGGAAGACGGCACCCACTATGTGGTCAACGGCTCCAAAATCTGGACCACCATGGCCCACATCGCGGACTGGATCTTCTGCCTCACCCGCACCTCGAGCGAAGGCAAGAAGCAGGAGGGCATCACCTTCCTGCTCTTCCCCATGAAGCAGGACGGAGTGGAAGTGAAGCCCATCATCACCCTCGGCGGCAGCCATACGGTGAACACCGTGCACTTCACGGACGTGAAGGTGCCCGTGGAAAATCGCATCGGGGAAGAAGGCAAGGGCTGGACCTACGCCAAGGGCCTTTTGGCTCACGAGCGTACGGGCCTCGCCGGCGTCAGCCGCTCCCTCGTGGCCCTGGAAAAGCTTCGGCGCCAGGCCGGCAAGGTGAAGCGGGGCAACGGCTCCCTTCTGGACGACCCCAGCTTCAAGAGCAAGCTGGCGCGGCTCGAGATTGACCTGAAGGCTCTGGAATACACGGAGCTCCGCTCCCTCGCCCGGGCCGCCGCCGGCGCCCAGCCCGGACCCGAGTCCTCCATCATGAAGCTGAAGGGCACGGAAATTCAGCAGCGCATTGCCCTTCTGACTACGGAAGCGGCCGGCCCCTTTGCCGCCCCCTGGGGCGGCGCAAGCGTCGGCCCCAGCTTCGCCTCCGGCGGTACCCAGAGCTACCTCGGCAGCCGCGCCTACACCATCTACGGTGGGGCCAGCGAAGTGCAGAAGGACATCATTGCCAAAAACGTTCTTGGCCTGAAGGCCAAGGGCAAAGCCAGCTAAGGAGGCTGCGGTGAATTTTGAGCTATCGGAAGAACAGCAGCTCCTTCAGGACTCCGTGGCCCGCTTCG
This sequence comes from Gammaproteobacteria bacterium, assembly GCA_030433075.1. GTDB lineage: Bacteria > Pseudomonadota > Gammaproteobacteria > Pseudomonadales > Azotimanducaceae > Salivita. The sequence continues at coordinate 19,821 of JAUILI010000001.1, forward strand.
TCGCGGATCACTACAGCTTGGAAGCGCGGCGCAAGCTTGCGGACAGCACGCTCGGCTACAGCGAGGACCACTGGAAGCAGTTTGCGGAACTCGGCTGGCTGGCCCTCCCCTTCAGCGAAGAGGACGGTGGCCTTGGGGGCACGATCATTGACGCCATGGTGGTCATGGAGCAATTCGGTAAGGGCCTCATCCTCGAGCCCTACTTTGCCACCGTGATCCTCGGCGGCGGGGTGCTAAAGCGCCTCCCGCCTAGCGAAAGCCGAACTGCGCGCATCAATGCCGTGATGGAAGGGCATATGAAGCTCGCCCTCGCCACCACGGAGCTCCAGTCGCGCTGGGATCTGCACGACGTGGTGAGCACGGCGACGGCGGACGGCGATGGCTTCGTGCTGAACGGCACCAAGTCCGTGGTGCTCCACGGGGCCAGCGCGGATGGGATCATCGTTTCCCTCCGCACCCAGGGCGGCCAGTTCGACAAGGATGGTATCAGCCTGTTCTGGGTCGATCCGAAGGCCGAAGGGGTCTCCCTGAAGGCCTACCCCACGGTGGACGGGCTTCGGGCTGCCGAGCTGACCCTGGAGAAGGTCTCCGTGCCCAGCGATGCGCTGCTGGGTCCGCTCCACGGCGGCTACGAGATCCTCGATGCCGTGGCCCAGGAGGCGACCCTCGCCCTTTCCGCGGAAGGCCTCGGAGCCATGGAACGTCTTTATAAGGACACGGTCGAGTACACGCAAAACCGGGAGCAGTTCGACCACCCCCTCTCGGATTTCCAGACGCTCCAGCACCGCATGGTGGAGATGTTCATGGAGTACGAGCAGTGCAAGTCCCTGCTCTACCGCGCCACCCTGGAGTTCGCCCAGGACGGCATGGACGCCAGCAAGTCCGTCTCCGCCTGTAAGCATCTTGTGGGCGTGGCGGGCCGCTTCATCGGCGAAAATGCCGTGCAGCTCCATGGCGGCATGGGAGTCACGGAGGAGCTGGCCATTGGCCACTACTTCAAGCGCCTCTTTGTCATTGACACCCAGTTCGGCAACGCCGACTACCACCTCGAGCGCTACGCCGCCTGAGTCGAGGCCATCAGGAGAAGGGGGAAGGCACCGCCTCCCCCTTGTTTAATCGTTGGCACCCTACTCCTTTCACCCCAACGGACCTGCTTCTGGGCCCTCTTTTTTATGCCCGCCACCTGGCTTTGGTCCCATAAAATATACCCCAAGGTTATTAAAAGTCGTTTTGTAAATTTTCCTTACAAAAGCAGCATTGTTCTTTACCGACGCTATCGATTCAATGAGAACCATTAGGGAAGCGTCCACGGGAGGGATGCTTGCGTCGGCAGCTGTGGATGACCACCGTCACCGGAATCCTGCTTGGGATCCTTGGCGGCTGCGCTTCCGTAGACCAGACGGTCCGCGGCGGTGTGCTTTCGTCCGCCCAAGGTCGGCCCCTCGAGGTCTCCATCTCCGACCCCCTGCTCGAGCGCGCCCGGGGCTGGGTTCAGTGGACCGCTCAGCCCGATCCCCTCGGCGCCCATCACGCGCTCCGCATTCGTCTTCGCTATTCCGGGGCTTACCGTCTCTATACCAAGGCGCGCACGGAGGACGGAGCGGCCCTGGAATCGTTCAACATCGAACGCAAAACCCGCCGCTGCAGCGACGACCTTCTCATCCCCAACTGCCAGTTTGAGGAGTACCTGCACGTCAGCCTACCCTCCGCGGTGCTTCAAAACGCAGCAACCGCAGGGCTTCGCCTTCGCCTGAGCTCCGCTGTGGGCGTCACCAGCGAACTGGCCGTCCCCGGGGCCTACCTGGCGCCCCTACTGGCGGTGACGCCATGATGGGCAGGGTGCGGACGCGCGCGCTAAGCCTCGGGCTGCTGACCCTCGCGGCCGCCCCCAGCTGGGGCGACAACAACGTGGTAAATCTGCGGCAAGTAGACACCGGCGGGGGGGGAAGCCTCCACATTACCCAGCTGGGTCAGGGAAATGCCCTTACCGGCCCCTCGAGCCTCAGCACCGTAACCTTTGACACGGTTTACGGGCTCCACAGCTATGCGCCCATCGTCAACTCCGGCGCCCTCTTTACACGCTCCGGGCAGGTCGCTGCGGACTTCGGCAGCGACGGGACCCTCTTTGTGGAGCAAGAAGGGAACGACAACCGTATCGCACTGACTGGCGCGGCCGCGGGACAAAACGTTGCCATGCTCATGTTCGGCGATCGCAACGCCGTAGAACTGCTCCCCTCCAGCAGCAACCCAGATCACTACTCCGTGACCTTCGCCGCGGAAGGAGACGACAACAAGGCGCGCCTGCGACCCCAGCCCGGGAGCACCATCGCTCTGGAGATCGTCGGAAACCGCAACGAATTCATTCTGAATCAAACCGCCGGCGCCGTGGACTCGAGCATCGCCATCGAAAGCTTCGGCGATGAGCACGCGGCCCGGGTCCTTCAGTACGACCCCAGCTCACAGATCACCCTCACCTTCCTTGGGGACGGCGTCGGGCCCATCGAGCTTAAGCAGTATGGCGGGAATATCACCATGACCTTCGAAAGCACCGTGAGCTACGGCGGGGCGGCCCCGGGCGCCCCCTTTACCCTCGTGGTGCCGGAATAGGAGTGCATTCCATGACTCGACACCCACAGCGCATCGCTACCCTCGGCACCTTCGGCATGCTGCTTGCCCTGGCCCTACCCGTGCAGGCCGATTCGCTGGTCTTTGGCTTTCAAAACCCAGCGTTTTCCGGGGTGGGCTATAGCGCACACGTGCTGACCATCGAGAATCAGGAACGCACCCGCAAGCAGGCGCGCGAAGATGCCCTGGAAGCCGATCAGCTGGCCGCAGAGCGGGAAGCGGAGAATACGGTGGAGGCACGATTCCTTCGCAACCTCGAATCCCGTGTCTACTCCCAGCTGAGCCGCCAGCTGGTGGATAACCTCTTCGGCGAAAACCCCTCGAGCTCCGGGTCTTTCCAGCTGCTGGACTCCACCATCTCCTTCGAGGATACGGGGGGCGAGGTTCGCCTCGTCATAGAAGGCCCGGAGGGCACAACGGAACTCACCATCCCCACCGAGGCCTTTCTGTTTTAGATGATGAACACCCAGGGGAGCACAAGGGCATGGGCACAGCGCCTCGCCATGATTGGATTCAGCTGCCTGCTTACGCTTGCCGGCTGCGCCTCCGTGCCCGCGCCCAAGGATCCCCCGGAAGTGGATCAGCGCGTACTGCCGCGCCTCTCCCTGCTACCCCCCTTCGAAGAGCCGGTGGTGGTGGCGGTTTACGAGTTTCTCGACCGCACGGGACAGCGCTCCTCCGGAGACAGCCAATTGGGAACGAGCTTCTCCACGGCCATTGGTCAGGGCAGCGACACCTATCTGCTCCGGGCGCTGAAGCGGGCCTGCCGGGGCCAGTGCTTCGTGCCCGTGGAACGGATTGGGCTGGATCACCTCTTGAAGGAACGGCAGCTCATTCGCTCCACTCAGCAGGAATTTGGGCAGGATCCAAACCTGCCGGCCCTGCTCTTTGCGGGGGTGATCATCGAAGGGGCGGTCATCGCCTACGAATCCAATCTCCGCAGCGGTGGTGCCGGGGCACGGTACCTGGGCGTCGGGGTTTCTACCGAATACCGAACGGACCGGGTCAGCGTTGCGCTGCGCCTCATCAGTACGAAGACCGGGGAAGTGCTGATTACCACGGAAACAAGCGCCACCATTTTCAGCTACCAGGTGAGCAGCAATCTGTTCCGCTTTATCGAGCAAAACGAAAACCTCTTGGAGGCAGAGACCGGCATGGCCTCTAACGAATCACCCAACATCGCCGTACGCCGGGCCGTGGAGCTCGCCGTGATCGATATCGTCGAAGAAGGCTTCGACCGATCGCTCTGGGCGGCACGACGGACACCGGCCAGCGGGGGGGCATCCAAATGATTATCCATAGCGAACCTCAGGGAAGGAGATCGCGCATGCTATCGCTTCGAATTGGCGCCATTTTGGTGCTCACGGGCATGGGCGCCGCCCAGGCCGCCGACAACAACGTGATTGATTTGAGCATCGATAACAGCTCCAGCACCCAGAGCGAAACCACATCGGTGTATATCAATCAGCAGGGCTCGGGGAACATCATCGGAAACGATGGTCGTTACGGTGCCTACGACAGCGCTAACAGCTCGAACACGGCCCTGTCTGCAGATAACACCATCAGCTTTACCCTGACCCTGCAGCAGGCGACCTTCGCCACGGCCAGCCTGGGGGCGGATCTCACCTTCGGGGCGACCACCACGACCCCCACCACGGGGGGCGCGACGCTCGCCAGTACCGACACCCGGGCCACGATTTTCGGAGTGAATCAACAGTTCGAGCTCCAGCAAGTTGGAGACGGGAACTTTCTCTCCCTAAGCGAAAGCGGTGAAAACGTTGATTTCTCCTACGTGGCCACAGGTGACAATAACGTCACGGAGATCGATCTGGGGCAAAAAGATGCCTCGCCTCAAAGCAATATCGATCTCGCCGCAGCCTTCTCCGGGGATAGCAACACCTTCGATATCAACCTGGGCGCGGCCAGCAATTCCGCGGTGGATGGCGCCACGGTGGAGCTCAACGTGCTGGGTAGTCGAAACCTTGGCTTCGTCGATATCACAGGCGATAGCAACACGGCTTACGTCGATCTGGTGGGTAACGACAACGAATTTGCCCTTATCCAAAGCGGCGGCTCGAACCTCTTCGATGGGCTCTTAGACATCGACGACAGCCAAGTACTGATTGAACAGACGAGCGATAACAACAGCATCACCCTAGATCTAAAGGGCGCGGACCAGGTCATTAATATCCACCAGGGCGGGGCGGCCTCCAGCCTTGTGCCGTCGACCTAAGCGCGAACGCTACGCCCCGTGGCCTTGGGCGCCCCATGCCCGGGCAGCCCTGGTCGTGGCCGCCTTAATGGCGCCCCCCGCTGCCCTGTCAGCCGGCTTCAATATCGCCGCGCCGGACGCCACGCAAACGGGACTGCAGTTCATTTTCCAAGGCCCCGAATCCTCCTCCATCGGGCTCGACGAGGAGAACCCCTTTACCGTCGGCGGTGGGGAGCAAACCCTCGATTTCTTCTTCGAAGGGCAAAATAACGCGCTGCTGGGCACGCTCCGGGGCGCGCAGCTCGCCGTGGACGTCGACTTTGGCGGGGGCAGCAATACGCTCGACTTCCTGACTCAAGATAATGGGCTGGAGGTATCTGCGATTACCCTCGCCGTGACCGGCGACGGCAACACCTTCAATTTCATCCAGGAAGAGGGAACGCTGGAACTGCGGGAATTCGAGTTCAATCTCGAACTCATCGGCGGCGCCAACGCCTTTTCCCTCCAAAGCAACGACATTTCCCAGTACGACTGGGAGATTAGCGGCGCCGATAACAGTTTTGCGGTCACCCAGACGGAAACGCTGATCACGACCCAGGCGCTCAGCTGGCGCGGCGACCAAGGCACCGCAACCTTCGATTTCATCGGCGCGAGCGATATCACGCTGGCAACAATCGTTGACGGGCTTCGGACGACCCTAACCCAACGCTTTGAAAGCGCCGACCAAGCTTCGGTGACCTCCACCCTTCTCGGGGACGACAACACCCTGGCCCTTAGCGCGGTTAACGTCTCCGTCCTGAACTATCAGGTCGCCGTGAATGGAGCGGACAACCTTTTGAGCCTGAGCGCAGAGAACGCAACGAATGCGCGCCTCGATCTTGAGGTGCTCGGCAATCGCAACACCATTTCCACCCTTCAGCGCGACGTGAGCGATGCCAGCATTCAGGTGCGCCTGTCGGGCAGCGACAACCGGCTCACTATCGAGCAAAGCGCCACCCCGGGGCTCTGATGGCCCTCGCCTCCCGTCAGGCGCCCTTTCCCACCCTGGGCCTCCTCCTCGTGCTGTGCTTGCTCGCCGCGCCCACACCGCTTTGGGCCGCTGCCGGCGATGTTGTCGGCACGATCAAGCAAGCCTCGGGCGTTGGCCTGCTTCGTCGCCCGGGGGCGCGGCCCCAGCGCCTAGCTGCGGGGCTGGAGGTGGCCGCGGGGGATCAGCTGCGGACCCTCGAGGGCACGGCTGAGCTGAGCTTTACCGACGGCGCCCAGCTCTCCCTTGAGGCGTTTAGCCAATTCACTATTGGGGAGGAAAGTGGCCCCACGGAAACGACACCCCTCGCCGCCCGCTTCGAGCTTGGGGAAAGTCGGTTTCGCAGCGGAGAACGGCCCAGCGACAACTACCGTCTCACCTCCCCCACAGCGGTCATTGGCATTCGGGGCACCTACTTCGAGGTGCAGGTCGACGAGCTTGGGGAAACCCTGGTGGTGCTGCTCCGGGACCTTGATGGCACGGTCGGGGAACTCTTGATCGCCAGCCAAGCCGGCGCGGTCACCCTGTCCCAGCCCAATCAGGGAACGCGCATTAGCGACCCGAATATCCCGCCAAGCACCCCGGCGATCATCTCCCTCGATCTTTCCATCGGGCCGCCCCGACCAAGCTCCGCCCAGGAGGACATCGACAATGCCGAGGCGGGAACGGGCGATGCCTTGAGCGGCGCCATCGATACCCTCAATGCGGATCAGCTTCGCTTTCGAGAGCTCGACCAGGATTTCCTCTCCATCCGTGGCACGGAAAACGACCTTGACCGGGATCTTCTGACGGAAACGGAAGCAGACGGCATTAACAGCGACCCCTTCGCGGATAGCGCCTCGACCAGCGATGGCGCGCCGGAGGTGGCGGTGGCCTCGGAGGTGACGAGTGAGGGCATTGCGGTGAGCGTCACCAGCGCCACCACCGCAACGGGCACGGCGGTTCAGGTGGCCGTGCCAGAAACGAGCAATGCCGCCGTGGTGATCGCCCCCAATGCCAGCGTAGATGCGGCGGCCGCTGCGAACAGCGGCGCCAACCTCATCATTATCAAGCCCACGCCCTAGAGCCTTGAGGCCGATTGGTTGCGTTTGACTATAAATGGAGGACACAACTGAAAGTTTTGCGCCCATGATTAATTGGGCCCATTATGCCTGTGTCGAAGTTTTCTTCTCGGAAAAGATCATGGACGATCGCCCTCTGCGCTCGGAACGACGCGTTTTCTATTGCACCCGCTGCGACCACCACATGCGCCTCTCTGGCGCCCTTTGCGGCCGCTGCGGCGCCCCCAAAGCGCTCTGGCAACGCCCGGGGGTCCTCGTCGCCCTAGGCGTCGCAGCCTTGCTTGGGGTGGTAAAGCTACTGTCAGGTTAGGCCCCGCAGCACCGCCTGCGCCGCCGCCAGGCGCGCCACGGGCACCCGGGGCGGAGAGCAGCTGACGTAGTCCAGGCCCAATCCTTCGCAGAAGGCGATGGAGGTGGCGTCGCCGGCGTGCTCGCCGCAGATGCCCAGCTTCAAGGCCTTGCGCGTCTCCCGCCCCCGGCGAATGGCCGCCTCCATGAGGCGCCCTACCCCCGCTTGATCGATGCTGGCGAAGGGGTTGTGGCCGTAGATCTCCTTGTCGCGATAGACATCGAAGAAGGAGCCCATGTCGTCCCGGGACAGCCCTAGGGTGGTTTGGGTAAGGTCGTTCGTACCGAAGCTGAAGAACTCCGCCGTTTGGGCGATTTCGTCCGCCGTGATGGCAGCCCGAGGCACCTCGATCATGGTTCCTACCTGGTAGGGGAACTTCACGCCGGCCTTACTCAGCACCTCCTCCGCGACCCGCCGCACGATAGCCACTTGATCCTGGAGCTCGGCGTCAAAGCCCACGAGGGGCACCATAATTTCCGGATGCACGGCCACGGGACGCTTCCCCTTCTGAAGGGATACGGCCGCCTCGAAGATGGCCCGCACCTGCATTTCCGTGATCTCGGGATGAAGAATACCTAGGCGGCAGCCCCGGCATCCGAGCATGGGATTTTCTTCGTGGAGCGCCTTCATGCGCTCAATAACGTATTCCGTGGACACGTTCAGACTACGGGCAAGCTCGGCCCGGCGCGCATCATCGTGGGGCAGAAACTCGTGGAGCGGCGGATCAAGCAGGCGAATGGTCACGGGACGCCCTTCCATGGCCCGGAAGAGGCCCTGGAAGTCCTTACGCTGGAAAGGCAGCAGTTTCTTGAGGGCCGCCCGACGCTGTTCGACATCCGCAGCAAGGATCATTTGCCGCATGTAGTCGATGCGATTCCCCTCGAAGAACATGTGCTCCGTGCGGCACAGGCCGATGCCCTCGGCCCCGAAGGCGATGGCCGCCTTGGCCATGGCCGGGGTATCAGCGTTAGTGCGAATCTTCATGCGCCGGGTCTTATCGGCCCAGCCCATCACCGTTTCGTAAAGTCCGTAGGTGGCGCTCTTTTCTGGCGAGAGCTGACCGCTGAGCACGCGCTGCACTTCCGAGTCCGTGGTCTCGATCATGCCCGCGTAGATTTCCCCCGTGGTGCCGTCGATGGAAAGGTATTCCCCCTCCTTCAAGGTCACGTTGCCTGCCGTGAGGGTGCGCGCGCCGTAGTTAATGGACAGCTCGCTGGCCCCGCACACGCACACCTTCCCCAGCTGCCGAGCCACGAGGGCCGCGTGGGAGGACACGCCCCCCCGAGCCGTAAGGATGCCCTGGGCCAGCAGCATGCCGCGAAGATCGTCCGGGGAGGTTTCCTCCCGCACGAGGATGACCTTATTCCCCAGCCGCGCTTCCCGCTCCGCTTCCGAGGCGGAGAACACAATGTGCCCGGAGGCGGCGCCAGGGCCCGCGGGCAGGCCATGGCCAATGCGCTTGGCTTCCCGCTGGGCTTTGCTGTCAAAGACCGGCACAAGGAGGGAATCGATGCTTTCCGCGGGGATCTTCAGGAGCGCGGTCTTCTGATCCATGAGCCGTTCCCGGTTCATTTCCACGGCGATGCGCACGGCCGCAAGGCCCGTGCGCTTACCGTTCCGCGTCTGCAGCATGTACAGGCGTCCGTCCTCGATGGTGAATTCGAAGTCCTGCATATCCCGGAAGTGGCGCTCGAGGCGGCTACGCACCTTCTCAAGTTCCGCAAAGGCCTTGGGCATCTCCTCAGCGAGCAGGGCGATGGCCTTAGGCGTGCGCAGCCCCGCCACCACGTCTTCCCCCTGGGCGTTCAGCAGATACTCGCCGTAGAACACCTTTTCCCCCGTGGCCGGATCCCGGGTGAAGGCCACGCCGGTGCCGGAGGTTTCCCCCAGGTTTCCGAAAACCATGGCCTGGACGTTGACCGCCGTACCCCATTCCACGGGGATGCCATAGCGCTGGCGATAAAGGATGGCGCGCTCGTTTTTCCAGGATTTGAAGACGGCGCTGATGGCGCCCCAGAGCTGGGCGTAAACATCCTGGGGGAAGGCGCTTTTGCAGCGCTGCTTAATCACCCGCTTGTAGCGACGGACCAGCTCCTTGAGGTCCGTGGCCGTCAGCTCTTCATCCTCCAGCACATCCAGCTCGGTCTTCAGACGCGCGAGCTGCTCCTGAAAGGGATGGGCCTCCGTCTCCGTACGCGGATGCACCCCCATGACCACTTCGCCGTACATCTGGATGAAGCGGCGATAGCAGTCCCAGGCGAAGCGCGCGTCCTCGGCGCGAGCCGCTAGGCCCTCGACGGTGTCGTCATTGAGGCCCAGGTTCAAAATCGTATCCATCATGCCCGGCATGGATTCCCGAGCCCCGGAGCGGACGGAGAATAAAAGCGGGTTTGCGGCATCGCCGAAGCGCTTGCCCTGCTGCGCCTCCACCTCGGCTACGGCCTGGGCTACGGCAGCCTCAAGACCGTCGGGATAGGTGCCGCCCTGGGCGTAGAAGGCCGTGCAGACGTCCGTGGACAGGGTGAAGCCCGGGGGCACGGGAAGCCCGAGAAGGGCCATTTCGGCAAGATTCGCCCCCTTGCCTCCCAGGGTGTTGCGCATGCTGGCATTGCCATCGGTGCGCGCCCCGAAGGCGTACACGTAGGTTGGGGCGGACCCCTTCTTGCTTACTTTCCCCGCCTTTGCCTTTGCCACCGCGCTTCCCCTCTACCAAAGCCCACCGCCCCCATAGCGATGGGGCGTAGCCGCGCTACGCCAGCCCCCGAATATAGCAAAGGGCGGGCGCGCTAGCGCGCTGGGGGATGGCGCCGAAAGGCCTCCGCTGCATTTCGACAGAAGGCTTCTACCCGTGGCGCGGTCTTCCGCCCGTCGGGCCCCTCGAGGCCCGTGTGGGCATCCACGGCCCAGGGCCGAACGGCCTCAATCGCGTCGGCGACGTTGGCGGGCTCTAGGCCTCCAGCCAGAATCACCGGGGCAAGCCGCGCCTCTACCACGGCTCGGCTGACGGCCCAGGGATGGGTCCGCCCCGTGGCGCCCCGTTGTCCGGTGTGAGGGTCGAAGGTATCGGTGATGAATGCATCCACAAGAGGGGCAAAGGCCTCGGCTTCCGCGAGCACCGGGGCCGGGTCGTTCTCCGCCACCACCAGAGCCTTGAGAAGCCCCAGGGCCGGACGCAGGCGCCGCAGGGCCTCCACCTGGCCGACAGTCACCGCCCCGTGTAGCTGGACCCAATCGACCCCGAGCGCATCGGCAAAGGCCGCTACGGCTTCCGGATCCCCCTGATAGGTGATGAGCACCCGGGGCACGCCAGGGCACGCCCCAATCACCGCCGCCGCCTCATCCTCCGTGAGATCTTCCCGGGGTTCTGGTAAGCGCAGGGGGAAGCCCAAGGCCGTGGCCCCGGCCCCCAGGATCAAGCGGGCCTCGCCCAGATCGTGGACCCCGGCCACCTGCACCCCCGCGCGGAAGGCCTCGACGCGGTCCATGGTCATCGGCATAAACGCTCCACCGCGTTCACCACCGCGGGAAAGGCGAGCTGTTCTCGGGGGATGGCCTCGGGGTGGGGAAACCAATAGGCCCCGGCAACGTCATCGGCGCAGCGAAGCACGGGACGGGCGGGCAAGGTCAGTTCGAAGTACACGTCGCTCGTGGGATAGGTAACGCCCGCATAGGGATAGCGATTCCACAGGGAGAAGCAATAGCGCAGGGCGTCGCCATCGACGGTGAGGCCGAGCTCCTCTTCGAGCTCCCGCACCGCCGCGGCTTCGAGCGTTTCCTCCGGATCCACAAAGCCGCCGGGGAAATCGAGGAAGCCCTGCTGCGGGTCCCGGGCGCGCTGGGTAAGGAGCACCGCCTCCCCCACCCGAAGCACCACGGCCACCGCCGTGGCCACGTTGTGGTAGTAGCGAAAGGCGCAGGCGCCGCACACCCAGCGCTTATTCGTCTCCGGCGCGAGAAGCTCCGCCCCGCAAGCTGGGCAATAGCGGAGGGTCATCACGCCCTATTCCCCAGGGTAAAAGCCCTCGGCGTTCGGCATCTTCACCGCCGCCAGCGCCTCGGCATCGAGCACCGCATCCTTCGGCACCACCCCATCCCGAGAAAGGAGGTAGGCGACGATCGCATAGACCTCATCGGCGCTTAGGCTCCCGGGCGCCGTGTAGGGCATGGCCCGGCGAATGTAATCAAAGGCGATGGTGGCGTAGGGCCAGTAGCTCGTAACGGTTTTCTTCGGGGTCGCGGTGGCCAGAGAACCCACGCCCCCCACCAGATCCCCGTTCATGCCCCCCTGCCCTTCAGCGCCATGACAGGCCTGGCAGTGCTGCTGATAGAGCGCCGCGCCCTGGGCCACGGAGCCGCGGCCCACGGGTAAGCCTTCCCCCGTGGGCAGGACGGTCAGTTCGATCCCCGCCAGCACTTCCGGGGTGAGCGGCGCCCCAAGCCCCGGAGCGCCCGGGGCCGCAGCAAGCGCGCTCGCGGCGCCCGCCAAGAGGAGCCCCGCAAGGCACGGAGACACGGCACGCTTAAACATAGCTATTCCTCACGTCCCCGGCGGTACTCACCTGCCAGCGCTGCTGCCCGTTGTAGTGATAAAGACTCTGCGGCCCCCGGGCCTGCACCAGCATCTCCCGAGTAGGCTGGCGCGCGCCGGTGCTATCTGTCGCGCGGGACACGAGGGTGGCGGGCTGGCCCTGCCAATGCCAGGGCATGCGGAAGCGCACCATCGCTCCCGGTCCCCCCGGACCCTCCAGCGCCGCATCGGCCCAGCTTCGACCGCCGTCGGCGGAGACTTCTACGCGGCGAATCTCTCCCCGCCCGGACCAGGCGAGGCCCGTGATGGGGTAGATCCCGTGGGCGCCAAGGCCGTAGCCCTTCGAGGGCCGGGTAATCACGGACTTCACGCCCATGGTGAAAGTGAACTGCGCGGCCCGGCCATCGGGCATGAGCTCCGTGTACTTCGAGGTTTCATCCTTCGTCATGGCCGGCTGATCCGTCACCTTCAGGCGCCGAAGCCACTTCACGGACATATTGCCCTCGTAATTCGGCAAGAAGAGCCGCATGGGGTAGCCGTTCTCCGGGCGGAGCCGCTCCCCGTTTTGATAGAGCGCGACAATGGCGTCATCCAGGGCCTTCGCCAGGGGTACGCTCCGGCTCATGGCCGCAGCGTCTGCGCCCTCGGCAATCACCCAGGCCGCCCCGGGCTTCAGCCCCGCTTCCTCCAGCAGGACGGAAAGGGGGACCCCCACCCATTCGCTTTGGGAGACGAGGCCGTGCAGGGTGGCCACGTCGAGATCGGGCGCTTCCGGCGCGGCTAGGTTTACGGCGCTGTTTCCTGAGCACTCAAGGAAGCGCAGCTGGGTCACCAGGGGATAGCGATCAAGCGCCTCAAGGCTAAAGGCCAGGGGCTTTTCCACAAGCCCGTGGATGTGCAGGCGGTGCGCCGCAGGATCGATGGTGGGCACGCCGCTATGGTGCCGCTCGAAGTGCAGCCCCGAGGGGGTGATGGTGCCCTCCAGCGCCGCGAGCGGCGTGCGCGAGGCGCCGCTGCCCGTGGTGCCCGGCTGGCTCGCGATGGCGACCCGGCCCACCGTTTCCGCCGGGGACGGGGTGCCGTAACCGCGCATGCCCGCGCCCGCCCCTTGCATCCAGGACGGCCGCCCTCCCGCCGCCAGCGCCGCCGACGGCAGGGCCAGCGCACCGGCCCCGAGGCCTGTCAAGAGCTGGCGTCGATTCAGCGCGCCCAGCGGTAAGAGACCATTGCCCGCCACGGGCACAAGCGTTTTGTCTTCCATAGTGTTCCCTCCCTGGCTTGGAGCATAAACGCTTAAGGGAAGGGGTGCGAAGGGGCTACACTCGGAGCCTGCCCGATCAACACGACCCTGGGAGCGCAGCGCCATGAGCACGGTAGGCAAGGCCCATGAAGAAGGCCCGATGTTTCTGGCCGAACTCTTCGGCAACAACTTCCACGAGGCGCCCTACGAACGCTACCAACGCCTCCATGCAACGGCGCCCTCCATCGCCCTCCCGGAGATCCAAGCCCACGTCTTCTATCGCTACGGGGACTGCCAGAAGCTCCTCCGGGATAAGCGCCTTGGGCACGACTATCCCCGGCGCATGAAGGCCCTCCACGGCGAGGACGTGTTTGAGAAGAACGCCGTGTACCGCAACCTCTCCCATTCCATGCTGCTCATGGATGAGCCGGGGCACGGTCGCATTCGGGGCCTCGTGACCAAGGCCTTCGACGCCCGGCGCACCGAGGCCCTGCGCCCGGAGGTGGCGCGCCTTGCGCAGGCGCTCATTGACGGCTTCGAAGGCGACGGCGCTGGGGACCTTATCCCCCGCTTCACCTTCCCCCTGCCCGTGCTGGTGATCTGCGAGATGCTGGGCATTCCCGAGGAAGACCGGGATCGCTTCGTGCACGGGGAGCGCATCACGGGACGGGTGATCGACCCCACCCCCATGGCCCCGGAAGAACTCGCGGAGGCGAACACCGGCTCGGAGAACTCCGCTGCCTACTTCAATGATCTGCTGGCTCGGCGCCGGGCGGAGCCGAAGGACGATCTCCTGTCGGCGCTCGTGGCCGCAGAAACAGAGGAGGGAAAGCTCACGGGGGCGGAGCTGGTAGCCAACGTCAGCCTGCTCTTCGCTGCCGGGCACGAGACCACGGTAAACCTGCTGGGGAATGGGCTGCGGGCGCTCTGGCAGCACCGGCCCTGTCTGGATGCGCTACGGGCGGATCTGAGCCTGCTCCCCGCGGCCGTGGAGGAAATGCTGCGCTTCGACAGCTCCGTGCAGCTCACGGGGCGCCGGGCCCTCGAGGACTTCACCTTCCAGGGGCACGACATCAAGGAAGGGGACAACGTCATTACCCTGTTGGGGGCCGCCAATCACGACGGCGAAACCTTCCCGGACCCGGAGCAGTTCCGCCTCGACCGGAAGGCACCCCGGGCCCTCTCCTTCGGAGGCGGCATTCACTACTGCCTTGGCGCCCAGCTCAGCCGCATTGAGGGGGAAGAAGCGCTCCGGGCCCTTTTTGAGCGCCTGCCGAAGCTTGAGCTCGACCCTTCCGTGCTCGAAGCGCCGGAGCAAAAACCCACCATCACGCTCCGGGGTCTCGGCGCCCTTCCCGCCCACTGGGCCTAGGGCGCTTTCTCAGCAGGGCGCCTCAGGCCGCGGGGCGCCAGTTGCCGTGGAAGCCGTAGGGCACGCGCACGGGCAGTTCGATACGGGCGAGGGGCTCGGCGTCGATGGCCTGGGCGTCGAGGATCAGCAAATCGCTTCGGTTCTCCGCCGCTCGATACACAAGCGCCAGCACAAATCCGTCCCCCTCCGCCGCGTCGGCGCTGCGGGGCACGAAGATCGGCTCGGAAACGCCGTCGTCTCGCCCAAAGCATCGGCGCCGTACCGCGCCGGTGGCGTGATCAATATGCCCGATGGCGTTTAAGGCCTTCAGGCGCGCGCCGGGTTCACCGCAGGCGAAGTAGCCGTGGCGGTAGGACAGGCCCGTCCGCCGCTCGTCTAGACGCGGAAACTCGCCGTTCCAGTCATCCAGCTGCGTTTCCTTCACCCGATTGGTGCTCCCGGCGAGATCAAACTCCCAGCGCACGAACTTCGCTTCCGTCTTGTCCGGGTCCCCAGGGGTGCCGTCGGGATTGGGAAAGAGCGGCGCTTGCTCGTACTTCATCACGTCCGCGAAGACCTTCTCCCCTTCGGTCCAGGCATTCATGGGGTGAAACACGTAGCAGGGGTCATGCTCGAACCAGCGCAGCGCGTCGCAGCCCTCATCCCGACCCATGATGCCGATGTGCGTGCCCTTGTCCGGCTCCCAGGCAAAGGCCGGCGCCCCCGCCATGGCCCGCTCTAGGGAGCCGGTCAGAGGAAAGATCGGAAAGAGGACGTGGTCCCGGGTGGTCACGAAATCGTGGACCATGCTCGAGAAGGGCGCCAGAAAGTGATCCGACCGGGTAAGCACGCCGTCCTTGTCCACCACGTGATAGCGCACATCCGGGCTGAAGGGCCCGCCGGCGTTGTAGCCGAAGAACAGCATTTCCCCCGTTTCCGGGTCGAGCTTCGGGTGCGCGGTCATGGGGCCCACGAGGGCGTCATTGAAGGTCCACTCCCCCAGGGATTCGAGGGTGATCGGATCCATCTCGAAGGGCGCATGCCCCTCTTCCAGGGCAAGCAGCCGCTTGCCGTGCCAAACAATGTTTGTATTCGCCAGAGTGGAGTCGATCCCCGCAACGGAGGGATCGCTCTGCATCGGATCAAAGGGGGAAAACAAAGCCTCCCCCGCCGCATGCTCAAGCTCCCACTTCTTCGTCCGTACCCAGCGATTCAGGTAGGCACAGCGTCCGTTCTCGATGTGGAACGCGTGGATCATGCCGTCCCCGGCGAACCAGTGATGCATCCCGCGGGGGGCAAACTGGGGATCGGGGCCATTGCGGTAAAAGGTGCCCCGGAGCTCCCCCGGGATTTCGCCATGAACGATACAGTCGGGGGCCGTGCTCTCCATGCGGATAGGCGCGTGGTTCCCCCGCAGGTGCGGATGCTTCGGCATCGGTGCAGCCATGATGATTCCTCCCAGGCGTCGGCGACCTTCTCCTGACTATAGGCCCAGATGGCCCTAGGGGACCATCTTCGGACGGGCAAGGGGCTGCGGCGTGGTCGACCCGAGCCACTGGGTGAGCGCTTCGCCATCCATGGGATCTTCCGAGAAAACCTCGAAGCACTCCTGCGGGTGGGACCAGAGCGCGGCCTTGCGGCCGTTAAAGGTCAGGCATTGACCATTTAGGGCCGCCGCATGGCCGCTCAGGAGCCAAGCGAGGCCCACCGCTACCGCTTCCGTGGATCCAAAGCCGAGGCTCGCGGGGCTCGGGGCCTCGGCCCCGGCCTTCGCCGCCGCTTCGCTAGCCCGATCGAACACCACCTGGGTCATGTCCGTTTCCGCAATGGGCCAAAGGGCGTTGGTGCGGATATTCAGGCGGGTCAGTTCGAGCACGCAGGTGCGCAAAAGCCCCATCATGCCGGCCTTCGCCGCAGCATAGTTCGCTTGCCCAAAGCCCCCGGCCAGCCCGGAGTTCGACACCACCTGGAGAATGTGCCCCCCGCCGCTCTCCTTCATGGCTCGCGCCGCCGCCTGGGTCACGAGGAAGGCGCCGCGGAGATGCACGGCGATAACGTCATCCCATTCCTCAATAGACATCTTTAGCAAGGTGCGATCGCGAACGATGCCCGCGTTGTTCACCACGGCGTCCACACCTCCAAAGGCGCTAACAGCGCTGTCGATGAGCGCCTGGGCCGTCGCTGGCTCGGCGACGGACCCCGTAACCATGCGGTATTCCGCACCCACGGCCTCGAGGGCCGCAGCCGTTTCCGCCAGGGCGCTGGCCTTTGTGCCGTTGATCACCACGCGCGCCCCTAGAGCCCCCAACCGCACGGCAGCGGCCCGCCCAATCCCCCGGGACGACCCCGTGACCACCACCCGCAATCCCTTGATCCCATCCATTGCCGCTTCTCCCCCAGTTGCTCGAAGCCCTACGCTAGCGAAGCCTTTGCACCGGCGCCAGCTTGCGCCCACCGCCGCCCCTGGGGACCATAGCCCCTCTTCCGCTTCCCGAAGGATGCCCCTGCCGTGCCCCTGCTGCTTGACAAGGTTTTGACGGCCTTTGCCCTGCCCCCGGGCCTGGCGCTCCTGCTCGGCCTCGTCGCGCTTCTGGCCCTCCGCGGTCAACGCCTGGGCCTGGCGACCCTCGCCCTGGGGCTAGGTCTGGGCCAGCTCGCGCTCTTTTCGCTCCCCGTTACCGCCGATGCGATCGGGGCGCAGCTCGCCGCGCCCTACGCCCCGCGAAGCGCCGGCGCTAGCCCAGCAGCGGATCTCATTGTAGTGCTCGGCGGCGGCCTGGAAGGGCCTACGGCGAAGCGCCCGGTCGCCGACTTCAACCACGCCGCGGATCGCCTCCACTACGCGGCGGAACTTTTTCACGCGGGGAAGGCCCCGGCGATTTTGGTGAGCGGCGGCAGCGTATGGGGCTTAACGCAGGAGACGGAAGCGGAGGCCTCGGCAGCGGTGCTCCAGCGCCTCGGCGTACCCGAGGGGCGCCTCCGCCTTGAGGGAGATAGCCGTAACACCCGGGAGAACGCTCTGTTCAGCCGCACGCTCGCGGCGGAAACCCAGCGCATCCTCCTTGTCACCTCCGCCAGCCACATGCGCCGGGCCCGGGGCTGCTTTGAAGCCGTGGGCTTTACCGTGATCCCCGCCGCCACGGACTTCGAAGATTACTCAGGGTGGGATCCGGTGCTGCGATGGCTGCCGAGCCACGACGCCTTGGCCACCAATTCGCGGATGCTGAAGGAAGGGCTCGGCCTGCTCGTTTACCGCCTGCGCGGCTGGCTCTAGGGGCCCTAGCCCTCGAACACCGCGAGGCCTTCCACGTGGTGCGTTTGCGGGAACATGTCGAAAACCTCGGCTCGGCGAAGGGCATAGCCCGCCCCCTGGAGCGTCGCCGCATCCCGCGCCAGGGTGGGCGGCGCGCAGGAGACGTAAACGATGCGCTTCGGGCGCCGGCCCTTGCGCAGGGCCGCAAGGCCCTTGCACAGGTGATCGGCCCCGGCCCGGGGCGGGTCGAGCACCACGGTTTCGAACTGCCCGAGCTTTAAAGGCAGCTCCGAGAAGAGATCCAGGGGTTGGGCCTTCAGCTTCAATCCCGCTGCCTCGGCCCGCTGCTTCAGCCCCTGGAGCGCACGCCCGTCCCCCTCCACCGCGAGCACCTCATGCCCGGCCTCGGCGAGGGCCCAGGCAAAGTTGCCTGCGCCGGCGAAGGCATCGAGCACCGGCGCCCCCGTCGGCGCGCCCACGGCGGAGAGCACCGCGGCTCGAAGGGCGGCGTTCACCGCGCCGTTGGCCTGGAGGAAGGCCCCGGGGGCGTAGGTAACACCCCCCTCCCGGAATTCCGGAGCGGCCTCCCCAAAGGTTTCCAGCATCCCGTTTAGATCGGCAAGGACAGGACGGCCGAGAGATTGCGCAAGGCCCTCAAGCCGGGCGCGGTCCTCCGCCTCCAGCAGCGGAACCGGTTCGCCCCGGCGCCCCCGAAAGGCCAAGCGGCACCAACCGCCGGTGCCCGCGTCGTCCGCCACCGCATCCACATGGGTCAGCCAGGGGCCGAGGGTCAGCCCCTCAAGCGCATCCTGAAGCTGTCCCGGCACTTCCGTGAGGGCCGAAACCAAGATCGGACACTCGCGGAGGCCCACGATGCGATGGCCCTTCCCTTCTCGAAAGCCCAGCGTTAAGCGCCCGCCACGCCCCCAGTGCACGGAGAAGCGCGCCCGCCGCCGGTAGGCCAGACCGGTAAGGCTGGGATGCGGGGCCTCAAGCTCCGCTGGGGCGTTGACCTTCGCACGGCGCAACGCCTCCGTGAGGACGACCACCTTGTGGGCGCGCTGGGCGTCGAGTTCAAGATGCTGCAGATCGCAGCCACCACACTCGCCATAGAGAGGACAGGGGGGCGTCACCCGCTCCGGCGCTGCCTCACGCACGGTGAGCACCTCCGCCTCATCGAAGCGCCGGTGCGCGGCCACGCGCTCCGCTTCCACCGTCTCTCCCGGGAGGGCCCCGCGCACGAAGACCACCTTTCCGTCGGCTTGAGCGATACCACGACCGTCGTCCGACAACCGCACCGGCGTGAAGACTTCCCGTGCCATGCTCACCTCTCTTTCCCGCCCTGAGCGAATCTCGCCAAGACGCGTGTCAATTTCGCCACCGCCGCAACAAGAAGGGCTCGATGCCGGCCCTAAGTCCCTGAAAAACCGTAAGCATCGCCTTGGCACGGATCCTGATAGGCAAGGGTCACGCACGCTGCCACTGCCAAGGACACCCATGGGCTGGATCGATCGCTTTCACTCCCACCGCCTCGCGGCCAACCTCTTGATGGTCATGATGCTGGCCCTGGGGCTCTTCGCGGCTCGCCAAGTACCCACGGCCCTCGATCCGAGCGCCACTATTCCCGGGGTATGGGTGGAAGTCCAGTGGCCCGGCGCGGCCGCGGAGGACGTGGCCGAAGCCGTGGCCACGCCCCTGGAACAGGCCCTCCTGGGCGTGCCCGGGCTGGACGAGATTCACGCCCGAAGCCGTCCCGGGCAGGCCGTGCTGTCCCTCGAATTCTTCCCGGACACGGACATGGTGCTGGCCTTGGACACGGTGAAGCAGCGGGTAGCGAGCCTTCGAGAGCTACCTCGGGACGCGGAGCGACCCACGGTGTCCCGCATCACCGATGACGAGCTCATTGCCTCGCTCCTGATCACCGGGGGCGATCGCCTCGAGGACCTCATCCCCCTCGCCCGACGCCTGGAAGCCGAGCTCCTCGAAGCCGGCATCGACCAGGTGGTCATGAATGGCCTGCCCGAGCAGGCCCTCAACATCGAAGTGCCCAGCACCTTTCTCACGGCTCAAGGCCTGAGCCTCGAACGCCTGGCCCTCACCCTCACGGAGCAAGCGAGGGAGCAGCCTGCGGGGCGCCTCGGCACCGATGGCACGCGGCGGGCCCTCCGCGGCCTTGATCAAACCCGGGGGCCCGGCGCCTATGAGGCCCTAACCCTGCGCCTCGGGGATACGCTTCTGCCCCTGGGGGAATGGGCCACCGTTCGCCTGGAACCGAAGGAAGATCAGATCACCGTGCGCCGCCAGGGCGCCCCGGCCATCGAACTCGAGCTGCTCAGGAAGGGGCAAGCGGACGTCATCACCTCGGGCCGCATGCTCCGCCGTTTCCTTGAAAGCCAACAGGGGACGCTACCCGCCGGGGTCCAGCTTTTCGTGATGTCCGAGGTTTGGGCCCTCCTTGCGGAGCAGCTCACTATCATCGGCGAGAACGCCTTCGGGGGAACGGTGCTGGTACTGGCCGTGCTCCTCTTGTTCCTAGCGCCCCGGAGCGCCGGCTGGATTGCCGCGGGCATCCCCGTGAGCTTCGCCCTAGCCCTGGCCATTTATTGGGGGATCTTTGGGGGCACGGTGAATCTCGTGGCCCTCATCGCCTTTGTCATGGCCATCGGGATCGTGGTCGATGACGCGATCATCGTCGGGGAAAACGCCGTGGACCGCTTTCAGAAGGGGGCGAGCGCCCAGGCCGCGGGGCGGGAGGCGGCCCGGGCCATGGCCCTGCCCCTGCTCACGGCGTCCCTCACCACCTTGGCCGCCTTCGCCCCCCTGCTGCTGTTTGCCGGGCCCCTGGGGGAGATCATCCTCACCCTGCCCAAGGTCCTCCTCTGCGTCATCATCGCGTCGCTTTTGGAGTGCTTCTTCATTCTGCCAAGGCACCTCAGTTCGAGCCTGGAAGCCGATCATCAAAGACAGCCAGGGCGACTCCGCCGGGCCTGCCAGGGGGCGCTGGAAACCTTCCGGACCCGCGCCCTCACCCCGGCGCTCGAGGTCACCCTGCGGCGCCCGGGAACGACCGTATTCGCCGCGGTGCTGGCCTTTGCCCTTGCCCTGGCCCTCGTGGCCACGGGCCATCTCCGGGTGAATCTGGTAACGGGCATCGATCTGCCCTCCGTGGAGGCCAATCTGCGCTACGCCCCAAACGCCACCCCCGCTCAGCGCCTGGCTGCGTTGGATCAGCTGGAGACGGCCCTTGCGGACACGGCGGCGGAGCTGGGACCGGAAAACATCAAGGGCTGGCTCTCCCGGGAGCGCTACGCGGTTATCGATGATCGGCGGGAACGGGGGGATCGCTACGCCGGGATCGTCGCGGAATTTGCCGGGGAGCGGGCGCGCACCATCAGCCCCGAACAGTTTGCGAGCGCCTGGCGGGACCGGGCCGGCCATCCCCCGGGGGTGGAGCATCTGGCCATCCGCGCCGAGGGGGGTGCCGGGGGCGGCCGGGCGGACCTCACTTTCCGCCTCATGGGGGAAAACCAAAACGCCCTGAAGGCCGGGGCCCTAGCCCTCACGGAGGCGCTTCGAGCCTACGACGGTGTTGTGCACGTCAGCGACGATTTGCCCTGGGGCCAGGAGCAATGGATTTATCAGCTCACCCCCGAGGGGCGGAGCGCGGGCCTTACCCCGGAGGCCCTCGGCCGCCAGCTCCGGGCCGCCTACGCCGGGGCCCGGGTTCATCTCTATCACGCCGGGCGGGAGGAACTGGAGGTGCGGGTGCGCCTGAGCGCCGAGGACCGGCAGGCGCTGCAAAGCCTGCGGGCCTACCCCGTGCGCTTGCCCAGCGGAGACCTCGTGCCCCTCGAGGCCGTCGCCACCCTTGAGCCGCGCCGGGGCCTGGATGAGATCCGCCACGCCGGGGGCGTGCTTGCGGTACGGGTGAACGCCTGGGTGGACCGGGAGATCACCACCAGCCTCGCAGTGCAAAAGGCCGTGGAGGCCAGCGCGCTCCCGGGGATCAAGCAGCGCTTCGATCTTCGAAGCGAGCTTGCGGGAAAGTCCGAGGACGACGCCCTCTTCCTGGAAACCCTGAGCCTCGGCGCCTTCCTGGCCGTGGGCTTCATCTACCTCGTGCTCGTGTGGCTCTTCGCGCGCTGGTCCCTGCCCCTGGCGATCCTGGCGGCCATCCCCTTCGGCCTCACCGGTGCCCTCGTAGGCCACTGGGCCCTGGGCATCGACTTTGGGCTCATGTCCATCCTCGCCTTCTTCGCCCTGGCCGGGGTGGTGGTGAATGACGCCATCGTGCTGCTCACCGTTTACCAAGACCAATTGCCCAAGGCGGAGAACGTCAGTCTCGAGGCCCATGCGGAGGCCCTGCGCCAGGCGGCCCAGGCACGCCTTCGCGCAATCCTCCTCACCACCCTCACCACCGTGGCGGGGCTTGCGCCCCTGATGTTTGAACCCTCGAGCATCGGGGCCGTGTTCTTCGCCCCCATTGCGGTGACGC
This sequence comes from Gammaproteobacteria bacterium, assembly GCA_030433075.1. Taxonomy (GTDB): domain Bacteria; phylum Pseudomonadota; class Gammaproteobacteria; order Pseudomonadales; family Azotimanducaceae; genus Salivita. The sequence goes on from JAUILI010000001.1 coordinate 41,962, forward strand.
TCTGCTTTGGCCTCACCTTCGCCACCTTGCTGGTGCTGCTCGTGGTGCCGGCCTTCGTGCTCGTGCTGGCGCGGCTGCGCCTGCGTCTTCAAGGGCTACGCCTCGCCGCCCAGCTTCATTTCTCCAAAGTAAAGGAACCCACGCTATGACCGTCCCTGCCTGGCTCAAGGGCGCGACCCCGGCCCTGACCCTTTTGGGGGTTGCTGCGCTGGTCCTCGGCGCCCTCACCCTGAGTGCCCCGGAGCCCAGCAAGCGCCCCGAGCCGCCCCCGCCCCTGGCGATCTCCGGGACCGAGGCGAGCCCGGGCACCCACGCCCCGCACCTGCGCCTTTATGGCGCCGTGGAAACGCGGCAGCACAGTACGCTCCGGGCCCAGGTGACAGCGGACATCCGGGCCATTCACGTCGCCCCGGGGCAGCGGGTAGGCAAAGGGGCGGTGCTGATCACCCTCGATGACCGGGAAGCCCAGCTCTCCCTCGCCCGCGCCGACGCCACGCTGAAGGCGGCCGAAGCACGGCGCGCCCTCCTCGAGACCACGGCCCGGGCCCTCCGGGAGCGGGCTGCGGAGGAAGCGGGGCTCCTGGCCCTGGCGGAGCGGCGCTGGAGTCGAACCCAGCACCTTCATAGCCAGGGCATGCTCAGCGACAGCGAGCGCGACAGCGTAGAAACGGCGCTGCGGGAAGCGCGGCTACGGCACAGCCAGAACCGGGAAACCCTCGACCGCCTTCCCTACCAGCAAGCGGAACTGGACGCAGCGGTGGCGGACGCGGCGGCGCAGCGCGCCCTCGCCCAGCGGGACCTGGACAGCCACGTGGTGCGGGCGCCCTTCCCGGGGCCGGTGGAAAGTCTGGCCGTGGGCCTTGGGGAGCGGGTTTCCGGCGGGGCGCCGCTTTTGACCTTAAGCGATGAGAGCGCTCTGGAAGTACGCGCCACAGTGGCTTCGGCGCGCTACCGGGCCCTAAGCGAAGCCCTGGCCCAGGGCCAGCACCTCCAAGCCACGGCCCAGCTCCGGGGCCAGCCTCTGACGCTCACCCTGACGCGCCTCGCCGGCCAGCAGCGCGCCGACGGGACGGCCTTTGATGCCTATTTCAGCTTTGCCAGCGCCATTCCCCCGGGGGCCGAGGGGCAGAACCTACGCCTCGATCTTGCCCTGCCCGCCGTGCCCAACAGCGTGGTCCTGCCCGCCACCGCCGTCTTTGAGCAGCGCCGCATTTATCGCGTGGTGGACGGCCAGCTCGAGGCCTTGCCGGCGCAGATTCTCGGCGATGGGCCCGGCGCCGGGGGTCTTGATGAGCTCGTGGTGCAGGTGCCAGGGCTTTCGCCAGGGGACGCGGTGATGACCAGCCAGCATCCCCGGGCCGCCCCGGGGCTGCGGGTGGAGATCACCCAGGAGGCGGCCTCCCCTACAGCATGACCTCGATGAGGTGAGGACCGCCGGCAGCCAGGGCGCGACCGATGGCTTCGGCCAGGGCCGGCCCCTCGCTCACGCGCACCGCAGGGACGCCGAAGCCCGTGGCCAGCGCGAGGAAGTCGACGTCCGGGCGGGACAGATCGAAGAGGCTTTCGGCCCGCGGTCCCACCTCGTTGATACCCAGGCGCCGGTACTCATGATCCAGGATGTTGTAGCGCCGATTGTTGTAGATCAGCGTGATCACCGGGAGCGATTCCCGAGCCTGGGTCCAGAGCGCCTGCAGGGAATAGAGCGCTCCCCCATCCCCGAGGAGCGCAAAGACCGGCCGCCCCGGGCAGGCCAGCGCCGCCCCCGTGGCCAGCGGTCCACCCATGCCGATGGACCCCCCGGTGAGATTCAGCCAGCTATGGGGGGCCGCGCTCGCGCAGGGCACGGCGGCGGCGCCGCCGCCCCCGGAATCCACGGTCACGATGGCGTCCTCGGGCAGCAGGGCCGCCAAGGTCGCCCCCACCTGGCGGGCCCCCAGGGCGCCGGAAGGCACCTCGGGGCGGCGCTGCCCCTGGGCCGGCGCGTCCGCCAGGGTGACGCCCAGGGCTGCCCCCAGGCGCGCCAGCGCATCCAGCACATCTTCATGGCGCTCCGCGAGGGTCAGCACCTGGGCGCCCTCGGGGGTGAGATCGCTGGGCACCCCCTCGTAGGCGAAGAAGCTCACGGGGGCCTCGGCGCCCACGCGAAGGATCGTATGCACGCCGGCGAGGGCTCGCTGCACGTCCTCCGGGAAATAGGGCAGGCGGGCCAGCGCAGGCAGCTGAGGTCCCTGCTCGACCCGGGCCGGGAACGTGGTGGCAGACACGGCCGCGCCGGTTTTCTGCGCCAGCGCCGCGGCCCAGCGCTGCCCCTCAGCGGTGAGCGCGTCCCCATCGAGCAGCAGCAAAGTGCCGCTCCGGAGGGCGGACGCCGCCGCGGTGATGGCGGCCTCCGGCACCTGGGCCCGTGCAGGAATGGCCACGGGGGCCCGGGGACCGGGCGCCGCCCCCCAGGCACAGTCCACGGGGATAGCCAGGGTGGCGATGCTGCCCAGGGAACCGGGGTGGGCCGTGGACGCTGCTGCCACGGCTTCGGCGCCATCCTGGGCAAGGCCATGGGCGCTCCGGGCCGTGCGTACCCAGGAAGAAAAGGGCCGGGCAATGCCTTCGATATCCGCGTCCAGGGGCGCATCGAAGGGCCGGTGATGGCGGGCGTGATCCCCCACCAGATTAATCAAGGGGGTGCCGGCGCGGCGGGCGTTATGCAGATTCGCTGTGGCGTGCCCCAGCCCCGCCCCCAGATGCAGCAGGGTGGCCGCGGGCCGGCCCGCCATGCGCCCAAAGCCATCGGCGGCGCCGCTGGCCACGCCCTCAAAGAGCGTGAGCACGGGATGGATCCGCGTCTCCCCCTCCAGAGCCTGCACCAGGTGCATCTCCGAGGTGCCGGGGTTGGCAAAGACGTGATCCACCCCTGCCCCGGCCAGCGTGCTCATGAGCGCCGTAGCGCCATTACCCAGACCCTGCCCCGATTCCTCGGCCATGCCGTTCCCTCCCCCCGTGGCGAGCCGCCACCCGTTGTTTTAGAAGCGCGCCTGCGCCGAAAAAGCGAACAGCGCCACCATGGTGAGCACCACCCCCGCGGTCAGCAGATGGCGAAGTTGGCCATACCAGGCCGGCAGCCGCTCCCGGAGCCAGGGCTGCTGCTCGAAGAGCCAGGCGAGCAGCACCCCCGCGGCTAAAATGAGCGGCCCCAGCAGCGGCCCGGTAAACAGGGCCGCCCAGGCGATGAGCGACGGGGCGACGCTAAAGCCAAGACGCGCAGCGCCCCGGGGCGCCTCGGCCCCCTCGCCAAGCACCAGGCCCCACTGTATGCCTCCCAGGAAGGACAGAATGATGGCGCCGTAAAGCAGTCCCGCAAAGGCCCAGCGCCCATCTCCCGTAAGCCAGGCCCCGAGGGCGGCGGCAAGGAAGGGCACGAGTCCCCCGAGGCCAAGCAAGCGACCGATCCAGGCCATAGCCCTTTTCTCCCCTTATGCCTTGACCCGGCTCACCGGCGCTTCACAATGCGCGCAGCAACGGCCAAAGGAATGGTGATGAATCCTTACGACAGCTTTAAAGCCTACGACATCCGCGGCGAGCTCGAAACGCAGCTCACCCCCGACTTCGCCGAAGGGGTCGGCCGAGCCTTCACCCAATATCTCGGGGCGAAGTCCGTCGTCGTGGGCGGGGATATTCGCCTTTCGACGCCGGAACTGAAAGCCGCCTTTGCCCGGGGCTGCCAGGCCCTCGGTGCCGAGGTCATCGACATTGGCCTCTGTGGCACGGAGGAAGTCTACTTTGCCACCAGCGCCCTGGGGGTGGATGGGGGCTGCATGGTCACGGCCAGCCACAACCCCATCAACTACAACGGCATGAAGCTGGTGCGGAAGGACAGCCGGCCCATCTCCGGGGCCACGGGGCTCCAGGATATTCGGGCTCTGGCGGAAGCGGGGGTGGGCGCTGGCGCCCACCAGGGCACGTTGAAAAGCCTCGATCACAGCGCGCCCTATATCGAACACCTCATGAGCTATGTGGATCCGGGGAAGCTTCCTGCGGGGACGCTGCTCCTGAACGCGGGAAACGGCGCCGCGGGCCCCACGGTGGATCGGCTAGAGGCGGCCTTCCAGCGCGCCGGCAGCGCTCTGCGCTTCGAGAAGATGTTCAACACCCCCGACGGCACCTTCCCCAACGGCATCCCCAACCCCCTCCTTCACGACCAGCAGCCGGTGACGGGGCGTGCCGTACGGGAGGCCGGCGCGGACTTCGGCGTGGCCTTCGATGGCGACTTCGACCGCTGCTTCTTCTGGGATCACGAGGGCACCTTCATCGAGGGCTACTACGTGGTGGGCATGCTGGCCGAAGCCTTCCTCCAGCAAAACCCGGGGGCCCGAATCGTTTACGACCCGCGCCTCACCTGGAACACGGAGGAGCTCGTGGCCAGCCTTGGCGGCGAGGCCCTGCCCTCCCAGTCTGGCCACGCCTTCATCAAGGAAACCATGCGCCAAAAAGACGCCATCTACGGCGGAGAGATGAGCGCGCATCACTACTTCAAGAGCTTCGCCTACTGCGATTCCGGGATGATCCCCTGGCTGACCGTGCTCGACCTTTTGGCGCGGAAGCGGACCTCGCTCGCGGCGCTGGTGAAGGAACGCATGGCCCGCTATCCCTCCCCGGGGGAGATCAACTCCAGCGTTGCCGACGCCGACGAAACCATGGCCCGGGTCCGCGCGCACTATGCCCCGGCGGCCATCGCCGAGAGCACCCTCGATGGGCTCTCCCTGGAGTTCGACACCTGGCGCTTCAATCTTCGGAAGTCGAACACGGAGCCGGTGATCCGCTTGAACCTCGAAACCCGGGGGGACGCGGCGCTCATGCAGGAAAAAACCGACGAACTGCTGGCCCTCATTCGTCGCTAGGGCGGCCCCGGTGGTACCCTTAGGGGAACTCTGTGTCCCCTAAGGAATGGCTGTGGACCCTCGTCCCTTCTACGCCCCGCAGGAAACCCACAACCCCCTGCGCTGGATCCTGCCCGTCACCCGGGCCCTGTGCATTGGTACGGCGCCCCGGTCCTTCCTCTTCGGTGGGGTGGGCCTTGGGGCCGCGGTCACGGCGCTAGAAACCGCCACAGGGCGGCCCCTCATCTGGGCCACGGCCCAATACCTCGCCTACGCAGAACCGAACAGCACCCTCGATATCGACGTCGACCCGGTGGTGGAAGGCAACACCGTGACCCAAGCACGGGTCATGGGCCACGTCGGCGGCCGGGAGATCCTCACGGTGAACGCGGCCCTCGGCGCCCGGGATGAGTTCAGCCCCCGGCAGTTCGCTGAGATCCCCGTGGTGCCGTCACCCCGGGAGGCTGAAGGGGCGCCCTTAAGCTATGAAGAAGACGCGGACCTGCACAACCGCTTTGAGATTCGCCCCATCGAGCGCCTCCCCGGGGAGGACGAGGGGCGGGCTCGCATGTGGATTCGCAGCCGGGAAGGGGAACCGCTCACGGCAGGGCTGCTGGCCGTGATCGCCGATTACATCCCCGCGGCGGTGACCGCCGCGCTGGATTTACCCGTGGAAACCCTGAGCCTCGATAACACCCTGCGCTTAATTCGCGTGCAGCCCACGGATTGGGTGCTCTGCGATATGCAGGTCTTTGGCATCGCGTCCGGCGTGATGCACGGACGCATGCACCTTTTCTCCCGGGATGGCCTGCTGCTCGGCACGGCCAGCCAATCGGGCATCGTTTACGGCGGCTAGCGCGCCGCCTCGAGGTAATCGAGCACCAGGGCCGTCATGGCCGTCACCCCCACGGGCAGGGCCCGCTCGTCGGCATAGAACTTCGGCGAATGGTTGGGCGCTACCAGTGCCGGATCCTCCGGGGCGACGCCCAGGAAGAAGAACATCCCCGGCACGGCCTCGGCGAAGTAGGAGAAGTCCTCCGCCCCCGTATTCCGCGGGCTTTCGAAGTAGTTCTCCCCCGCCACCCGGGCCAGGGTGGGCACCATCTGGGCCGTCAGGTCGTTGTCGTTGCGGGTCACGGGATAGCCCAAGTTGATTTTCACGTCGGCGGTGGCGCCGGCGCTCTCCGCGATGCTTTGGGCCGTGCGCGTGAGCCGCTCGTGGATATCAACCCGGGTATCCGCGTCGAAGGTGCGCAGCGTGCCGATCATTTCCACGGAGTCGGGAATGATGTTGCTTCGAAGGCCACCGTGAATCGCGCCGACGGTGACGATGGAGGGGGTGAGGGTCGCATCAAGCTGGCGCGAGGGAATGGTTTGCAGACCCATGACGATCTGGCTGGCCACCACGATGGGGTCCACCCCGCCCCAGGGCATGGCGCCGTGGGTTTGCTTGCCTTGCACGGTAATTTCGTAGCTATCGGAGGAGGCCATGAGCCCCCCGGCGCGGGTGGCCACCGTACCCACGGGCATGGGGAACACGTGTAGCCCAAAAACCGCCTCCGGCGTCGGGGCCTCAAACACCCCTTCCTTCAGCATCAGCTCAGCGCCCCCCTCTTCCCCCGGGGGCACGCCTTCCTCCGCCGGCTGGAAGATGAACTTCACCGTGCCCTGAAGCTCATCCTTCATGCCCGCAAGGACCTCGGCGGTGCCCATGAGGATGGCCATGTGATTATCGTGGCCGCAGGCGTGCATCACCCCCACCTCCTGGCCGTTGTAGTCCGTGCGCACCTTCGAGGCGAAGGGGAGATCCACGGACTCGGTCACGGGCAAGCCGTCCATATCGGCGCGCAGGGCCACCACGGGGCCCGGGCCGCCGCGCAGGACGCCCACCACGCCGGTCACCGCCACGTTCGTTTCCACCTCCATCCCGAGGCTTCGGAGATGCTCGGCGATGAGCGCGGAGGTTCGGAACTCCCGATTCCCCAGCTCCGGATGGGCGTGGAGGTCCCGGCGCCAGCTCACCACTTTCGGCATGACCGCTTCGATCTTGGCGCGCACCGCCGGCGCCACCGCATCGTCGGGAATCATGGACAGGTCATCGGCGAGGCTCGCGGAGGAAAGGGCGGCCAGGGCGGTCGCGAGGAGACCGGCGCGAAAGGCGTGGCGTAGGGGCATGGGAAGCATCCTTGGCTTAAACGAACGTTCTGGCATTATGCGCGCCCTATGAGCGAACGAAACCCCCCTGCCCCGCGCACCGCAAGCGCCCCCGCCGCCCTGGAAACGCACCTCGCGGCGCTCATTCCCGGCGCGACCCTGGAGCCAACGCCCCTTCCCCTCGCTCCGTCCCTGCGCCTGTGGCTCCTGGGGCCCACCGTGCCCGCAGGGCCCCTCGCCCCGGAGGCCGCGGCTCAGCTGCAGGACACCCCACCCTACTGGGCCTTCTGCTGGGCCAGCGGCCATGCCCTTGCCGCGGAGATTCTGGAGGGGCGCGTATCCGTTCAAGGCCGTCGGGTGATCGACTTCGGCGCGGGCTCCGGGGTGGTGGCCCTCGCCGCAGCCCTTGCCGGCGCGCGGGAGGTCTACGCCGTGGACGAGGATCCCCGGGCCCTCGCTGCCATCGAGGCCAACGCCGCGCTGAACGGCGCGCCCGCCCTACATCCGGTGCTGAGCTTGGACGCCCTTCCCCCGCCGGCGGCGGAGGATCTTTTGCTGCTCGCGGACGTGCTCTACGACCCCGCGAACCGCCCTCTCGTGGACGGCCTTCAAGCGACAGGGCGAGAGCTGCTCATTGCCGATGCGCGGGTTGCGCCGGAGAAACTGCCGGCCTGGGAATGCCTGCGGGCCCGAGAGGCGGCCACCCTGCCGGACCTCGACGAATCCCCCCTCTTTCGGACCGTGCGCTTCTACCGCCCAGCGCGCCCCGCCTAGGGCCTCGCCCTGCGCCCGCCCCCCTTGCCAGGGCCCAAGCCCTGCGCAAGGATGCAGCCTTTCCAGCTGATGCAATGCGAGGCGCACCGTGGCCGATATCCTGCTTTATGGCAGCCCCCTTTCCCCCTTCTTCCGCAAGGCGGAGTTTCTCCTTCGCAGCAAGGGCGTCGCCTTCGACACGGAAAACGTGCCCGTGCTCGGCATGCCCGACTGGTACGCAGCCATCAATCCCGGGCGCCGCATCCCCACGCTGCGGGACCGCACCATCGCCGAGGACGGCCCGGCGGGCACCATCCCCGACTCCTCCGCCATGTGCGCCTTTATCGACAAGAAGTATCCGGAGCCGAGCTTCTATCCGGAGGACCCCTACGCCCTGGGCCGGGCCCTGTGGTTTGAGGAATTCGCGGACACGGACCTCGCCGCCATCGTTGGCGGTGGCATTTTCCGCCCCATCATGTTCCCGCGCTTCCAGGGTAAGGAATCGGACCTCGCCACGGCGAAGGCGTCGGCGGCGGAGAAGCTTCCGGAGAAGCTGGCCTACCTCGACGGCGTGCTGGAGACCGGCCCCTACCTCGGTGGCGAAACCCTGACCATCGGCGATGTCGCCGTGGCCTCCGTCTTCGCCCAGTACGCGCTCGTGGCCCAGCTGCCCGAGGGCTTTCCCCATTTTCGCGCTTTCTACGAGCGCATGACCGCCCTGCCGGCCCTCGCAGAGAACCTGACCCTATGCCGAAAAATGCTCAGCAAAGCCCTCCCCGAGCCCCTGGACCTCAGCGCATGAGCGCCTTCCTCAGAAGCACCACCGGCGCCCTCCTCGCCCTTCTGGCTCTAAGCACGCTGCCAGCCCTGGGGGAAACGGAAGCCCTTCGGGCGGGCGACGCAGCCCCGCCCTTCACGCTCCCGGGCACGGACGGCAACACCCATCGCCTGAGCGACTATGCGGGACGCTGGGTGGTGCTTGCCTTTTTCCCCAAGGCCTACACCGGGGGCTGCACCATCGAATGCAAAGCCCTGCGCGATGCCAGCCGGGAGCTCGGCGCCTTTGACGTCGCCTACTTCATGGCCAGCACCGATAACCTTGAGGACAACCGGGGCTTTGCGGCGCAGAACAACGCGAACTTCCCGCTCCTTTCGGACGCGAGCAAGACCGTGGCGGAGGCCTACGGCGTACTCCGGGACAACGGCCTCGCTCGCCGCTGGACCTTCTACATCGATCCCGAGGGCATCATCCAACGGGTCGACCGCGCCGTGGATCCGGCCAGCGCCGGCGCCACGCTGGTGAAAAACCTCCGAAGCCTTGGCGCCCCGGAAAGCTAGCGGCGACCGCCCTGAGCCTCGACACGCCACCGGGACGGGGGCGTGCCGAACCACTTCTGAAAGGCCCGGCTAAACGCCGCCGGGTCGGCGTAGCCCAGCCGCTCGCTGATCTGAGCAATGGAGTCGTCGGTTTGGCGAAGGTAAGCCTGGGCCCGCTCCCGGAGGATCTGCTCGAGCAGCTGCTGATAGCCCGTGCCCTCCTGGCGAAGGCGCCGGGCCAGGGTACGGGGTTCGAGCTCGAGCATGGCGGCCACCTCCTCCCTCCGGGGCGGCGGCAGGTAAGCCCAGAGCAAGCGCCGCACCCGCTCCCCCACCCCCACCGACTCCCCCAGCTGACGGGCAAAGCGCCGCGCCAGGGCGTCGTAGCGCTTAAAGGGTAAGGGGGAAGCCAGGCGAGGAGCCTGATCCAGGGCCCGGGGGCCAAAGACCAGCTGGGCCTCCGCGGTGCCAAAGCGCAGGGGCGCGGGAAGGGGCCCAAGCTCCCCCAGGGGCGGGCCGGGCAAGCCGATTTCCTGGGGACGGCCCGCGGGGCCTAGCACATCCAAGATCACCCGAAGAATGGAAAAGAGATCCTTCCAAAGGCAGTAGTTCGCAAGCGCGCTGTCCCCCCCGGGCAAGATCGGTGGCTCGAACTGAACGACGGCCCCGGCGGGATAGGACAGCACGGTGATGCGGCAGTGCCCCCAGCTCAGCTCCGGGAGGGCGAGCAAGCGTTCCAACGCCACCAGCAAGGTCGGCGCATGCTGCATGGCCAGGCCGAGCACGCCGTAGTGATTCACGCCGATGAGGGAGAAGGCCTGGATGATTTCCGCCGGGGCCCGGGGGGCTTGGCGCAGCATGGCCTGGAGCGCCGCAAGCTCCTGGGCGAGGGTGAGGGGAAAATCGGGATCCTCGGCGGCGCGCCGGGGCAAGCCCTGAGCTTCGAGGAAGCGGGCTGCGGCCTCATCGCTGATGCCCGCCATGCCCAGCTGCCCCATCAGCCCTGCAATGGTTCGAGGCGCCGCGGCAAGATCCCCTGCCGCCCGCACCCGCGCTTCCGGTGCCCGCATAATCAAACTCTGCCGGTCTACTATTGTCCTAAATTATCAAGTCAATGACCCCGCAGGCAATGGCACCCTCGCCCCGTTCGTCGCAAGCTTGGAACATTGGTGATGGAGGAACCCTCATGTCTGCAGCAAATCAACTCTCTAGCCCGGCCTCGGAAGCGGAACATTTCGACGTCCTCATCGTGGGCGCGGGCATCTCCGGCGTCGGCGGTGCGGTCCATCTTCAGCAGCAGTGCCCGGACAAGCGCTTCGTGGTGCTGGAAACGCAAGGCAGCTTCGGCGGCACCTGGCTCACCCACAAGTACCCGGGGATCCGCTCCGACAGCGATCTCTACACCTTCGGCTATCGCTTCAAGCCCTGGTCCGGCAAGCCCATCGCCACCGCGGAGGCCATCCGGGAATACATGGGGGAGGTTATCGAAGAGCACAACCTCGCGCCCCACATCCGCTACCACCATCGGGTGGAAACGGCACGCTGGGACAGCGACAGCGCCCTTTGGACCCTCGAAGTGCGAAACGGCGTCGACGGTAGCCTCAAGACCTTCACGGGCCGCTTCCTATGGATGTGCCAGGGCTACTACCGCCACAGCAAGGGCTATACCCCCGAATGGCCCGGGATGGAAAGCTTTAAGGGCGACATCATCCACCCCCAGGAGTGGAAGGAAGACTACGACTATACGGGTAAGCGTGTGGTGGTCATCGGCTCCGGGGCCACGGCGGCCACGGTGGTGCCCGCCATGGCGGACAAGGCGGCCCATGTCACCATGCTCCAGCGCTCCCCCACCTACTTTGCCCCGGGGGAGAACCGCAACGAGCTTGCAGACTCGCTCCGGGAGCTCGAAATCCCGGAGGAGTGGGTGCACGAGATCGTCCGGCGTCGGATCCTGAAGGATGGGCAGGAGATTGCCCGCCGCTCCTTTGAGGAGCCCGAGGCCCTCCGTGACGAACTCATCGGCGCCGCAAAGGCCTACCTCGGTCCCGACTACGAGGTGGATAAGCATTTCAATCCGAGCTATCGCCCTTGGCGCCAGCGCCTGGCCTTCATCCCCGATGGAGACCTATTCAAGGGCATTGCCGAAGGCAAGGCCTCGGTGGTTACCGATGAAATAGACTGCTTTACGGAAAACGGCATCAAAACCCGTTCCGGCGAGGTCATCGAAGCGGATCTCATCCTCACGGCCACGGGCTTTAACCTGTGCATCCTTGGAGACATCGACTTCACCATCGACGGCGAGCCCCTGCGCTTCGAGGACAGCTATACCTGGCTCGGCATGCTCTACTCGAATGTGCCCAACATGTGCTGGGTGTTCGGGTACCTGCGCACGAGCTGGACCATGCGCTCCGATTTGATCGGCGATTTCGTCTGCCGGCTTCTGAAGCATATGGACGAGACGGGAGTTCAGATCGTCACCCCCACCCTTCGGGACGAGGACAAAGCCGCACCGCCGGCGCCCTTTGTGGATCCGGAAAACTTCAACGCCGGCTATCTACTACGCAGCATGGATCAGCTGCCCAAGCAGGGCCCCACCCTGCCCTGGCAGTTCCCCCAGGACTACTACCGGGAACGGGAGCTGATCCCCGCGGCCAAGCTTGACGACGACACCCTCGTCTACCGCCACGCCAAGGCCGCGGTGAAAACCGCCGCGGGCTAACCCTTCCGGCGGGGGATCCCCTCCGCCTTATCGAAGAACAGCACCTCGTCCACGGGACGCCGCGGCGGCGTCCCGTACCTTCCTTCGGGCCAGCCAATGGGAATGAGCGCGCAGCTCGGGGTTTCCGGCGACAGGCCCAGGTAGGCGTCGATCTCTTCTCCGTGAGCCCGGTGCGTGGTGGTGAGGCTCGCCCCCAGCCCCACGGCCCGGCAGGCCAGCAAGACGTTCTGAATGCAGGGGTACAGGGCTTGGTACTGGGGCTCGTTGCGACGGGTCCAGCCCGCCACGAAGAGATGCACCGGGGCTTCCGCGAGGTGTTCTGCCAGGTGGATTGCCGCACGCATGTTGCGGCGCTTGCGCTCCGGATAGGCCGGGTCCTTCGCCGCTTCCACCGCCGGGGCAATGTAGGGAAAGAAGGCCGCCTGGTAGCGCTCGGCGATAAAGGCCCGGCGCTCCGGATCGGTGACCGCCACAAAGAACCAGGGTTGGCGGTTGCCGCCGCTCGGCGCAAAGGTCCCCGCTTCGCAGATTTTGCGAATGAGGGACCGGGGCACGGGATCGGGCTTCAGGCGCCGGATTGCTCGGGTGGTGCGGATCCCCTCCAGAAGGGGGAGTTCCTCACCGAGGGCCGCTACGGCCGCATCGTCTAGGGCGCTGAGATCGGGCGCGTCGCTCATGGTCCTCTCCACCAAAAAGAGGCCATTGTGCCGCGCTCGCTAGGCGAGCGCGACGGCTTGGCGCCAAGCCGGCACCCTCGGCTTTAGGCCGCGACCTCTGCTGCGCAGTCGTCGTTGGCGGCCACCGGCGTTACCGCAGGGGCCGGCGCTTCCGGGGCCTTCGCCACGGGGACGACCTCAGCGTAGCGCCAGGACGCCACGGGATAGGCAAGCTCGGGCAGAAGCCCAGCGGACAGCAGCATGGGCTGGTTAAGGTAGAGTTCAGCAAAGCGCTTCAGCAATGACATGGGGGATTACTCCGAAGTGGGGGTTCGGGACGCGCGCGACCATACTCTTTTTATTTCCCGTGGCAAGGAGAAGTTGACGAACGGTCAGAAATCCCCCTAATCCGCCCAAAGCGCCTGGAGTACGGCCTCCTGAAGGGAGGGCCCGAGGCCTCGCTCCGCCTCCTCCGCTTCCAACATCAGCACCACCGCAAGGCGCCGCCCCTGGCGGGTTCGCAAAACCCCTGCGACATTCGACACGCCGGCGAGGGTGCCCGTCTTCAGGTGCGCCTGCGCCGCGAGGGGCGTGTCCTCGAAACGACTCCGGAGCGTGCCGTCCACCCCGGCAATGGGCAGGGCGTGCAAAAACTCTGGCATGCGCGGGGATTGCCAAAGAAGGCGGAGCACGGCGCCCAGCTGCGCCGGGCGCAGCCGGTCCTCCCGGGCTAGACCGGCGGGATGGGTAAGCACCGCATCGCCAAGATCGACGCCTTCGGCCGCGTAGATATCCTGGAGGGCTCCCCACCCGGCCCCTTCCGTACCCGACCCCTCATACACCCGGCCCAGGGTGAGGAGGAGCTGAGTGGTCATCACGTTGTTGCTGTACTTCCCCAGCCGCCAAACAATTTCATCAAGGGGTGGGGATGGCTGGCGCAGCAGGCGCGCCGCGGGCGCGGGGGTTTGCTCGGCCGCGCGGGGTGGAAGCCGATCAAAAGCATCCGCTTCGGCCCGGGCCTCCGCCGCAAGCGCGCCGGGCATCACGGACCCCTCCCACCGTCCCCCGAGCGCTTCGAAGAGCACGCGAAAGCGATCCCCGAGGTAGCGCTCTGGCGTGAGCACGCTGCGGGTGAGCGCATAGCGCTGGCAGCCCGAGGGGAAGGTGCCCTCGAGGCGCAGGGCATCGCGAGCGGAGCCCAGCACGTTGATGGCCACCCCACGCTGATAACCTCGGCAGGGCCCAGGCACGAGCTTTATGCGGTTTTCGATGCGGAGGGAAGGCAGCAGCGGGGACACCTGCGCTTCCACGGCGCTGGCCCCGGGGCGAAGGGCGACGGTAGCGGCGGTGAAGTTGGGCAGGAGGGCGTGGGCGGGCAGGTTGTAGAGCCGATCTCCCTGCCCGTCGAAGGCGTCCCGGGGCCGGTTCGTGGGAGACAGGGCGCTCCCGTCCACCCGCAGGGCCCCCTCGATTCGGGACACCCCGGCACTGCGAAGCGCCGACACAAAGCGATAGAGCGCTTCGTCATTGAAGAAGGGATCGCCCTCGCCCCACAGCAAAAGATCCCCCTGCAGCACCCCGTCCCGTAGCGGTCCTTCCGCCCAGGCCTCCGTGTGCCAGCGGAACGCCGGGCCCAGGGAAAGCAGGGCCGCACCCATGGGGAGGAGCTTCACAAGGGACGCTGGGGGGCGCGGCCGCTCCGCCGCCTCCGCGGTCAGCAGCTCGTCCCGGTCAAGATCGAGTACCCAAAGGGACGCGCTGTCCTCGGGCAGGCGCAGGCTTTTCAGGGCCCGCCGAAGCGCCTCGACCCCCGGAGCCGAGGCAGAAGGCACTTCTGAAGGCGCAGCCCCTTGAAATTCTTCGGCGAAGGCGCCACTTCCTAGGGAACTTAGGAGCGCAAGGAACGTCCCTAGGAGGCGCCACCTCCACCGCCCCGGGCGGCAGGGAGCCATGCTAGACTTTCGTTCCCGAACGGTCATCGTTCGATGCTCCTTCCATCTTCGCAGGGCGCTCCGGCGCCCCGCATCCGCGCCCCCGAGGCGCACGGCAAACGAACACGGGGCCCCCGCGTCACTTCGCCCCCCATCCCATGGGTAGCCACCGGAAGCGGCGCCCCCTAAGGAGTGATCATGGCACGGCAAGCGCCCTCCCTGCTGAGCGCCCTTCGCCTCGTTCTAGGCGGCGAGACCGCCTTTTTTAACATGGCGATCCTCTTTGGCGTGGTGCTCAGCGCCCTGACCCTCGGCGTGCCCGTGGCGGTGCAGCTGCTCATCGATTCCATTGCCAATCTCGGCGCCCTCCAGCCCGTTTTGATTCTGTCCTGCGTCCTCTTTGCCGTGCTGCTCACCGCCGGCGCCCTGGTCGCCTTGCAGAACTTTGTGCTGGAGCGCTTCGAGCGCCGCTTCTATGCGCGCACGGCGCAGGAAATCACCCTGCGGACCCGCTACGCAGACACGGAGGCCCTGGAAGCTAGCCACCGGGAAGATCTCTACAACCGCTTTTTCGAGATCGACACCATCAAGAGCCAGGTCCCCGTGCTGCTCACCACGGGGCTAAACCTCGTGCTTCAGGCCCTCGTGGGCTATGTGGTGGTGGCCTTCTATCACCCCTACTTCCTCATTGTCGGCGTGGTCCACGCTGCCCTCATCTACCTGATTTGGCGAAGCACCGATGCGGGCGCCGTCCGTGGCGTGAAGGGCCTTTCCAATACGAAGTACCGCATGGGCGCGTGGCTCGAGTCCCTCGCCCTGCGCCACCGGCTCTTTAAGTCCGAGCGAGGCCTGGGCTGGGCCGCGGCCCGCACCAACGCCCTCACGGAGGACTACCTCGCCGCTCATCGGGAGCACTTTCGCTACAGCTTCACCCAGGTGCTCGCCTACCAATTCCTCATGGCGGCGGGCAGCGCCCTGCTTCTCGGCATTGGGGGCTGGCTGGTGGTCCGGGGCCAGCTCACCGTGGGCCAGCTGGTGGCTGCGGAGCTCATCCTCGGCACGATTTTTTTGAACATGGGCGGCTTCGCCACCGTGCTGGAGGGGTGGTACAGCTTACGCCCGGCCGTGGAGAAGCTTGCCCAGCTTTACCTGCTGCCCCCCGAGGAGCCCCACGGAATCGACGAGGGCGAGGTCCCGGACTGGCGCCCCTCCCTAACCTTTGAGGGGGCAAAGCTTCAGCATCGCCACCGCACTCTGACCCTGTCGGCCCATTTCCCCGAGGGCAGCGCCACCCTCGTGGCCCCCGAAACGGTGAGCGTAACCGAAGCGTTCTGCGCCGGCGCCACGGAGCTGCAGCTTCCTACCGGGGGTACGCTACGCTTTGGTGACGTTGACGGGGAACGCCTCCCCTCGAGCACGCTTCGAGACGACGTCCTCGTGGTCAGCGATACGCTCCTCTTAGCCTGCTCCATCGCGGACTTCCTGCGCATTGGGAACCCTGCCCTCCCCCGCAGCGAAATGATGAAGGCCCTCACCGTGGTGGGCCTGGCGGAGATCGTGGAGGGGCTACCGGAGGGGCTCGATACGGCGCTGACGCCCAGCGGCGGGCCCTTCACCACCAGTGAGGCGCTCCGCCTCAAGATCGCCCGAGCGCTTGCTTACGATCCGAAGATCCTCATTCTGACGCCCACCTGCGATCTGCTCCGGGTGGAGCGCCGCCGGGCCATTCTGAGGGCCTTTCAGGAACGGGGCCGCACGCTCATCGTGCTTTCCAACCGCCTAGACCTCGAGGGCTTTGACCATTACCTGCGCCTTGGGGACGGCTACGGCCAGCGCTACGACACTCTGGAAGCCCTGCTCGATGCCGAGCACGCCGCTCACCCCGCTGGAGCCCTGCTATGAAGCGCAATGCCCAAACGGAAACCCTGAGCGGCGCTCCCCTGGAGCGCTTTGTCGCCCCGGCCCATCGGGAAGCCTTCACGGCGCTTGCCAGCCAGCGGTTACCGGGGGTACTGAAAACGCTGCGGCTCCTGATCCTCGGGGCTCTCCTGCTCATCGTCGTATTCCTGGCCTACACCCCCTGGGTGCAAAACGCCGCCGGGGACGGCCGGGTCACCACCCTGAACCCCGCGGAGCGCAGCCAAACCCTGACCAGCCTCGCCTCCGGGCGCCTCGCCCGCTGGCACGTCCGGGACGGCAGCTACGTCACCCAGGGCGACCCCATCGTGGATATCGTCGATATCGATCCCCAGCTCGTGGAGCGCCTTACGGCGGAGCAGCGCGCAGTGCAGGCGGCCTTCGAAGCGGCCCAGGAGGCCACGCGCACGGCGCGCCTGAATTTGGAGCGGCAGCGGCGCCTGCTGGAGCAGGGCCTTACCTCCCAGGTCGCTTTTGAGCGCGCACAAATTCGCGTCAACGAACTGAGCGCGAAGGAAAGCGAAGCGGAGGCCGCGCTGAACCAGGCTCGGGTGGCCGTGACCCGACAAACCACTCAGCAGGTCGTCGCGCCCCGGGATGGCACCATCCTCGGCATTCGCGCCGGGGACATGGGTACGCTCGTGCGGGCGGGCGACGTGATCGCCGAGTTCGTTCCTAAGGTCGCCAATCCCGCCGTTGAACTCTACATTTCCGGCCTCGACGCCTCCCTTGTGACCCCCGGGCGGAAGGCCCGGGTGATGTTCGAGGGCTGGCCCGCGGTGCAGTTTGGGGGCTGGCCCGAGGTTGCCGTGGGCACCTTTGGCGCCGTGGTGAGCACGGTCGACCCCGTGGTCTCCCCCAACGGCCGCTTCCGCGTGCTTCTGGTCCCGGACCCCGACGATGCCCCCTGGCCCTCCAACGCCTACCTGCGCTTCGGCGCCCAGGCCCGGGGCTGGATTTTGCTCGATACGGTGTCCGTGGGGTACGAACTGTGGCGCCGGCTCAACGGCTTCCCCCCGGAAAACAGCGCCGGGGCCACGCCCCGTGCTTAGGCCCCTGCTGTTTGCCCTAGGCCTAACCCTTGCCGCGAGCGGCTCGGCCGCAACCGCGCAGGGCGAATCCGCCCAGGGAACGAAGGTGCTCACCGCCGAGGCCGTCCTCGCCGCTTCAGCGCGAGCCGTCCCCACGATCCTTGAAGCCCGATCCCAGCGCGCCGCCGTGGTGGCCCGGCGCCTGGCCGCAGAGGGGGGCTTCGACCGCACCCTCTCCCAGGGCACGCGGCAATGGGTGCTCGGGGACTACGACGGCTTCGACGCCGATCTCAAGCTCACCCAACCCCTGGCCACCCTGGGCGGCGATCTCACCGCGGCCTATCGCATCAGCGATGGCAGCTTCCCCCGCTACGAAACGGAACGCCAAACGCTCGGCGGCGGAGAACTGAGCCTGGGCCTCACCATTCCCCTACTCCAGGATCGCACCTTGGATGACCGGCGCTTCGCCCGGCAGGACGCCACCCTGGCCATTGCCGAGGCCGACGCCTCCCTGCTCCAAACCCAGCTGGACGTCCAGCACGATGCCCTCATCGCCTACTGGCGCTGGGTGGCCGCAGGACGAAAGCTCGCTATTTTCGAAAAGCTGCTCGCCATCGCCGAGGAGCGCGACCGGGCCTTCCGGGCCCAGTCCGCGGTCGGGGATATCGCGGAAATCGCCGTGGTGGAGAACCAGCAAAACCTGCTGAAGCGGCGCCAACTGGCCCGCCGGGCAGCTCGGGATTTCACCCTGGCGGCCACGGATTTGAGCTTCTTCCTTCGAGACGAGGACGGAGCCATGCAGCCCGTGGACAGCGGTGCGCTGCCCTCTGCCTTCCCGCCCATCGCGGGAACGGAGGCGAAGCTCGCGCCCGCGCGTCTTGCCGCCATTATCGAGGCAACGCCGACGCTACAGGCCCTAGCGCAGAAGGCCCAGCGTCTGCGCCTGAAGCGCAACCTTGCCCAGAACGATCTACGCCCGGAACTCGATTTTTCCCTAAAGCTCGCAAAGGATCTGGGGCAAGGCCCTCGAACCTTGAATGGCAATGACGTCATCACGGGCTTCGAGTTCTCCCTGCCCCTGCAGCGCCGGAAGGCCCGGGGCGCTCAGGAGGAAGCGGAGGCGGCCCTCCAGGCCGTCGCCTTTCGGCAAGCCCGGGAAACGGATGGGCTGCGCCTGGCGATCCTTCGCCTCCAGGAAACGGTCGCCGCTGCGGCGGACTTCGCGGCCCTCGCCGATCAAGAGGCGGCCGCAGCGGAAACCCTAGAGGCGGCGGAATGGGTGAAGTTTCGCGAAGGCGCGAGCAGCTTTTTCATCTTGAATGCCCGGGAGGAAAACACCGCCGACGCCCGGGTACGGGCGCTTGATGCCCAGCTGGCCTTCCAGCAGGCCGTCGCGGACTTTGCCCTTGTTACGGCGGATCGGGCCCGCCTGGGCCTTACACCCCCAGCCCTCACGGAGGCGCCCTAGACCATGCCCCTACTGAGCGAAGAAGCGCGCGGCGCGGCCCTTGCGGAATTGCCTGCCTGGACCCTCGAGGCCGATGGCACGGTCATCCGCCGGCGCTTTACCTTCCCCGACTTCCCCAGTGCCCTGGCCGCCATGGTCCGCGTGGGCTTTGAGGCCGAGGCCCTCGGGCATCACCCGGACTGGGCAAACAGCTATAACCGCCTGGAAGTGCGCCTCACCACCCACGACGCCGGCGGCCTCACGGAGAAGGACATCGCCCTGGCCAAGGTCTTTGAGGCGCTCTGCGCCCCCTAGGCGCGTATACTGGCGCCTCGTATTTAGGGAGGTGCCATGAGCTTTCAACCCGTTACCGCTTGCGTCCTTTTGATCGGCAATGAGCTCCTGTCCGGTCGAACGCAGGATGCGAACCTTGCGCATCTGGCCACGACCCTCAACGAAGTGGGCGTTTCCGTGCGCGAGGCCCGGGTCATCCCCGACGACCCGCAAGTCATCATCGAGACCCTAAACAGCGTACGGGCCCGCTTTGACTACGTCTTCACCACCGGGGGCATTGGCCCCACCCACGACGACATCACGGCGGAATGCGTCGCTAAAGCCTTTGCCGTCCCCCTGGTGATGAACGAAGAGATTGCCGAAACCATCCGCGGCTACGCCAAGGTGCGAGGCATGAGCGAACCGGTGCTCACCGCCAGCCTGCGCATGGCGCGCGTGCCCGAGGGCGCACGGCTTTTGCCTACGGACGTCGGCGCCCCGGGCTTCGCCATCGACAACGTCCATGTGATGGCGGGCATCCCCGCGGTAATGCAGTCCATGATCAGCAAGCTCGCCCCCACCCTTCGGGGCGCCCGCCCGGTCCGGAGCCGCAGCGTCGGTGCCTACCTCGGGGAAAGCACCATTGCCGATGCGCTAACGGCCCTACAGAACCGCTTCGACGACATCGATCTTGGGTCCTACCCCTTCAACGATGAGGGCCGCTACGGCACCACCCTCGTGGCCCGGGGCACGGATGAAGCGCGCTTAGATACGGTGCTCGAGGCGCTCCGCCAGCTCATCATCGACCACGGGGCCGAGCCCCTGGCGCGAAGCTAGCGCTCCTCGAAAGCCGGCAAGCCATCGAGGCTTCGCCGGTTGTTCTTCTTCCGGTAAGCCGCCAGGCCCTCGGGGCCTCGCTTCTCCGCCCAGCGATCCAGCACGTCCCGCTCCTCGAGCAGCGCCATCTTCGGTACCGAGTAGCCGCAGGAGTCGTTGATGCGGGAGATCTTCAAGGTCATGACGGCTCGGGCGCCGGGGCCCGGGGAGATGGCGAGGCGAGCAACATCCTCGTCGAAGGCCGCCGTTCCCACCTGCGTCGCCGTGCCCTTGCCATAGAGCCGCAGAATGCGCGGCGGCCCTTCAAAGGCGCAGAACATAATGGTCAAGCGCCCATTTTCCCCGAGGTGCGCCAGGGTTTCCGCGCCGCTGCCGGTGTAATCGAGGTAGGCCACGGTCAGGGGGTCGAGGACGCGAAAGCTATCGAGCCCCTTGGGGGACAGGTTCACGTGCCCCTCGGCGGACAGGGGCGCCGTCGCCACAAAGAACAGGGGTTGCTTTTCAATCCAGCCCGCCAGCTCCGGGGTCAGCTCGGGAATGCTTTTGGCCATGGGTCCTCCGCAGGGGACGAGGGGAAACGATTGGGCTACTCTGGCCCTCCTGTCTTGGGGGATGCAAGACCTCGATTGCCTAGGGAGACGCGCAACATGAAAGATCACTTCGATTTAACGGGAAAGGTGGCCCTAATCACCGGCGGCAGCCGGGGCCTGGGGCGCGCTATGGCCTTCGCCTTCGCCGAGCGCGGGGCGCGCCTGGTCATCGCCAGCCGCAAGCTTGAGCAGGTGGAGGAAACGGCGGAGGCCCTCCGCGCCACCGGCGCTGAAGTGCTCAGCCTTGCCTGCCACGTTGCCGACTGGGATCAATGCGATGCCCTCTTCGATGCGGCCATCGCCCACTACGGTCGGGTCGACATCCTGGTGAACAACGCGGGCATGTCCCCCCTCTATCCCGATCTGGAGTCCGTTTCCGAAGCGCTTTTCGACAAGGTGGTGGGCGTGAACCTAAAGGGCCCCTTCCGCCTCATGGCCCGAGCCGGGACGCACATGGCCGCCGGGGACGGGGGCAGCATTATCAACATTTCGTCCATTGCGTCCCTTCAGCCGTCGCCCCACGCCGAGCCCTACGGCGCGGCAAAGGCCGGGCTCAATGCCCTTACCGAGTCCTTCGCCTGGGCCTTCGGGCCGAAGGTGCGGGTGAACGCCATTGCCGCCGGGCCCTTCCTCACGGATATCTCCAAGGCCTGGGATATGGAAGCCTTCGCAGCCCGGGCCGCCAGCACCATTCCCCTTCAGCGCGGCGGCGAGCCCGAGGAAATCGTGGGCGCCGCCCTCTACTTTGCCTCCGCCGCCTCCAGCTACACCACGGGCACGGTGCTCCGGGTCGACGGCGGCTCGCGCACGGGCTGAGGGCGTGCGCCCTAGGGGCTTGGGCGCAGCACCCGGCCCCCGGCGGCGCCGATGAAGGCGCCGCCGCTTCGCAGCTGCACTCCATTCACCCACAGGGCGTCGAAGCCCTCGGCCAGGCGGTGGGGGTCGGCGTAGGTCGCCCGAGCCCGCACGGCGGCGGGGTCAAACACCACGATATCCGCCGCCAGGCCCGGGGCCAGCTGGCCCCGATCTCGGATTCCCAGCTGCGCCGCCGGCAGCGAGGTCATGAGGCGCACCGCTTCCGGCAAGGTCAGGGATTCCTCTTCCCGAACGTATTGCTCGATGATCTTGGCGAAGGTTCCGTGGCCCCGGGGGTGGAAGCCCGTAGGGCTGCCATCGGAGGAGATGGACACCCGAGGATCCTGGATAAAGCGGCGCTGTAGATCCTCATCCATGATGAAGTAGGCAGCGGATCCACCCTGGGGCCCGAGATCTTCAACCAGCACCGTTTCAAAGGGTTTTTCAAGGCGCTCGGCAAGCTCCGCGAGGGTGAGGCCGGCATGGGGCGCCGAGCCGAGCAGAGTCGCCTCCGGGCCATTCCGGGAAAGCACCCGGGCTTTGAGATAGGCCTCGAGCTCGGCGCGCCGCGTAGCCTTTGCCTCGGCGAACTGCTCCGGGGCCTTCGCCCAGGGGGGGAACAGCAAGGCCAGGCCCGTATAGCTTGCGCTGTAGGGATAGACGTCGGCGCTCACCCTAAGGCCCAAGCGCTGCGCAGCCGTCAGCTTATCGAGGATCGCATCCCCCCGCGCCGCACCGCGGCCATAAACGGATTTCAGGTGGGAGATGTGTACGCGAGCATGCTGACCCTGAGCGAGCAGCTCATCGATTGCTTTAAAAAGCGCGTCGTCATCCTCCGAGCGCAGGTGGCTCATGATCACTCGATCCCGGCGTCCCACGACCTCGGCGAGGGCCAGGAGCTCGGCCTCCGGAGCCCAGAGCCCCGGGTTGTATTCAAGGCCCGAGCTGAGCCCAAAGGTGTGATCGAGGGCGTCATCCAACAGGGCCTGCATGCGCGCGATGGCCTCCGGGCTCGGCGCAGGATCGCGGCCAATGCCTGCCAGGGTTCTCAGCGTCCCATGGCCCACGAAGAGTGCGAGGTTCGGCCCCAGGGGCAGCGCATCAAGCTCCGCCAGCAGCGGTGCCAGGGGCGCCACCTCCGGGCTCGAGCCGTCCTGGCCGAGGGTGATGGTGGTCACCCCCATGGCCAAAAAGTTTTCGAAGGTCGGTGTTTCCTGGGGATCGCCGTGGCTGTGGGGGTCGATAAAGCCCGGGGCGACCACGCGCCCGGCGGCGTCAAAGCGTTGGGCGGCCTTATAAGGAACGGCCCCAGCCTCCGTGATGGCATGGATCCGCCCGTCCTTCAGCCAAAGCGTGCCGGAGCGCGGCGGGGACCCCGTACCATCGATGAGCTGACCGCCGTGGATCTCCCAATCCACGGCGGGCCGTTCCGGGGCGGCGCCGCAGCCCAAAAGGGCGAGGCCTAGCAGCCCCAGCAGGCTGAGGCTTTGAATTCCGCGTCGCCCCGAAGCCACTAGCGCGGACCCTGGCCGTCGTCGATCTTGATGACCGTGCCCGTGACCGCTTCCGACGCCGGACTCACGAGATAGAGCAGGGTCGAGTCCATGAGCGGCGAGGGGCACACCCGACCCCGGGGGAAGTACTTAGCGATGTCCCCCATACGCTCGAGCATGCCATCCATCATTTCCGACTCAAAGGCGCCGGGGGCAATGCCGTTGACGTTGATCCCGAACTTCGCCCATTCCACCGCCAAGGCTTCGGTCATGCGCACCACCGCGGCCTTGGTCACGGAGTAGAGGGCCGCCCCATTGCCGCTGTAGTTGTAGGCGGCCACGGAGGCGATGTTCACCATGCGGCCCTTCTCCCCAGCGTCGATGAGGCGCCGAGCGACTTCACAGGACAGCACCCAGGGGGCAATGAGGTTCGTGTTGAAGACCCGATCGATCAGCTCATCGCTCATCTTGTGGGCGCGCTGCGCATCGGGGATGCCGGCATTGTTGACGAGGATTTGTACCCGCCCGAGGGCCGCTTCGGCCTGATCGAGCCCTGCCCGCAGGCTGGCCCGGTCGGTCATGTCCATGGCCACGGGGAAGACTTCCGCGCCCTTGGCCCGAAGCTGCTCGGCGAGGGCTTCAAGGCGCTCCACGCGCCGGCCGGAAATAACCACCCGAGCCCCAGCGGCCGCCAGCACCTCGGCAAAGCGCCAGCCCAGGCCCGACGTCGCCCCGGTCACCAAAGCCACCTGGCCACCCAGATCGTGCCCCGCATTGGGCAATGGATATTCGCTCATACTCCCCTCCTGTGACATGGAATTTCCCGCGCTATGCTAGCGAGCTTTACAGCCGCCGTCCCGCGCCTAAAAAGAAGAGCCTGCCATGCGACAACGCCTCCTCCTTTTAACCATCGTCCTCGGCTTTAGCCTCATCGCCCTGGACCTCGCGGTGCAGGCCCAGCAGCGCGCCGCCTTCGATCCGGAGGCTTTTGAAGCCGCAGCCAAGGGCTATGAGGCAGAAATCCTTCGCGACGCCCTCGGCGTTCCCCACATCTACGGCGCCCGAGATCGGGACGTGGCCTTTGGCCTGGCCTACGCCCACATGGAAGATGACCGCGCCACCTTCGAGGAAATCCTCCCCCTCTACCGGGGGGAAGCGGCCCTGTTCTCGGGCCGGGACGCCCTGCCCGTGGACTACCTCATCGCCTGGACCGGCGCCCGGGACGCGGTCGAGGCGGGCTACGAGACCCGCCTGTCCCCGGAAGTCCGCGCGGTCTTCGAGGGCTATGCCGCGGGGCTCAATCTCTATGCGGCGCGTCATCCCAAGGAGGTGGATCATCGCCTTTATCCCGTTTCTGCAAAGGATCTGGTTACGGGCTTCTCCATCCAGCATCTCTTTTTCTACGGCTTTGACGGCGCCGTTAAGCGGGTCATGGCGGGGCCGGGCGCCGTGGCCGAGGCGCCTCCGATTCTTGCCAACCGTTATCTCGGGGGGGATCTACCCATTGGGTCCAACGCCTTCGCCGTCAGTCCGGCACGGAGCACGGACGGCGCCACCCGCGTGCTGGGCAATTCCCATCAACCTCTGAGCGGCCCCGTGGCCTGGTATGAGGTGCATCTGGAGAGCGCGGAAGGCTGGCGCATGCACGGCGGCCTCTTCCCCGGCTCCCCCATTGCCACCATCGGCGCCACGCCCAACCTGGCCTGGGGCGTGACCGTCAACCAGCCGGACCTGGTGGATGAATTCGTGCTCACCACGGACGCCGCCCATCCCGACCACTACTGGCTCGATGGGGCCTGGGTGCCCTTCGAGACCCGGTCCATCACCCTGAAGGTGCCCCTGATCGGAGCGCTCTATTGGCCCCTCACGCAGACCGTACGCAGCACGGTTCACGGCCCCGTGCTGGAAACGGACCATGGCCTCTATGCCCTGCGCTTTGCGGGGCACCGGGAAATCCGCCAGCCCGAGCAGTGGTACGCCATGAACCGCGCCACGGATCTCAAGAGCTGGCAGGCCGCCATGGATTTCAATGCCATTGCCAGCTTCAACTTTGTTTATGGGGATCGCGCCGGGAACATTGCCTTTGTGCACAACAGCCGAAGCCCGCTTCGCGCCCCCGGTTGGGACTGGAAAAAGCGCCTTCCCGGAGACCGAAGCGATCTGATCTGGGAACACACCCAGGCCTTCCGAGCCAACCCCCAGGTGCTGAACCCCGCCAGCGGCTTCGTGCTCAGCGCAAATCAATCGCCCTTCAAGGTCACGGCGCCCGGAGACAACCCGGACCCCGCAGCCTTCCCAACCGAACTGGGTCTGCCCACGCGCATGACCAATCGGGCAGACCGGGGCCTGGAGCTGTTCGCGAGCCTGCCGAAGGTGAGCGCCGAGGCCTTCGAGGCCATCAAGTTTGATAAGGCCTACGCAGCGCACAGCCGATCCATGGCCTATGTGGATAGTGCTCAGGCCCTGGACGCCGAGGCGGGCTCGCTTCTCGCCGAGGCGAAGGCCGTCCTCGCTGCCTGGGACCGGAACACCGATCTCGACAACCCCGGCGCTGCCCTTGGGGTCTGCGTGCTCTCGGAGGAATGGCTCGCGGAACGCGCTCCTCGCGCGCCGGCCCCCATCGAAGAACAGGTACTCACCTGCGCAGAGAAGCTTAAGACCCATTTCGGCCGCCTCGATCCCCCCTGGGGATCGGTCAATCGGCTACGTCGGGGCGCGCTTGATATCCCCATCGCCGGGGGCCCGGATGTGCTTAGGGCCATTTATGGCCGGGAGCAAACGAACGATGGCCGGCTCACGGCGGTGGCTGGGGACGGCCTGATGATTTTTGCGGAATGGGCGGCGGACGGAACGCCGCGGCTGCGCACGCGCCACAATTTCGGCAGCGCCAGCACGCGGCCCAGGAGCCCGCACTACGCTGATCAAGCCGAAGCCTTTGCTGCGGAAACGCTACGCACCGTCACCTGGGATCGAGCTGTCCTCGAGGCGCAAACCACGACGCGCACCCGTCTTACAGCCACACCGTAAAAGCCGCAAGGGCTAGGCAGAGGGCCGCCGCGCCGCGGCGCGCCCAAACCATAGAGACGCGGGCCGCGAGCCACTGCCCACCCCAGAATAGGGGGGCATTCACGAGGAGCACGCCGGTCACGCTGCCCAGCACCACGGGCACGACGCTTTCGAAACGCGCCCCCAAGCCCAAGGCCAGCAGCTGAGTCTTATCGCCCATTTCCGCGAGAAAGAAGAGTCCCGCAGCGGCGGTGAAGGCGCCCAGCCAACCGGCACCGAGGGGGCCCTTCTCGCCCTCTGCGGAAGTCTCTTCCTCTTCGTCACCCTCCCAGAGGAGCCAAAGGGCCATGGCCAGGAAGGCCGCTGCAAGCCCATAGCGCATGCCCTCCGCGGGCAGCCAAGCCAGTACGGAGGCACCGAGCCAAGCCGCAAGGCCATGATTGGCGAGGATCCCTACCGCCATGCCCAGGGTCAGAACCCCGGGCCGCTGATAGCGCATGGCCAGCATAAGCGCTAGCACCTGAGACTTATCGCCCAGTTCCGCCAGGGCGACGAGGAGCACGGCCCAAAGGCTAGCCACGGAGCCAATTCCGCCGGAAGGTGGTGAGCCTCACCACCTCCGCTAGCCATGAGCACGAAAACCCCTGCCCTTTCGCGCTATGCTCCCTGGCATGACACTTGCTGACGCTCTTCATAGACTTTTCCCCCAAGGTCCCCGGCCCCGAGTCGGCGGGCCCAAGGAGCGTAGCATGGCCCTTCGATTCATCTGGGCAGGCGCTGGCCTGTTTTGTCTTTTTCTCGCTGCCCTGGGGGTTCTTTTGCCCTTCTGGCCCGCCCCGCCCTTCGCGGTGCTTGCGGCCCTGTGCCTCACCGCGGCGTGGCCAGCGCTTCGCCGCCCCCTGCTTCGTTGGCCCTTCTTTGAGCGTCTCTTCCGCCGCTGGGATCGAAGCGCGGGCGCACCTCCGGGCCTGCGCTTGCGCACCGCCCTGGCCCTGGCCGTCGACGCCATGCTTGAGGTCTTGCACGCCGTCAGCCAGGGCCTTCGCCGCTGGTGGCGAGGACGCCGGTGAAAAGAGGCCCGGCCTGGCTCGTCACCGCGGCCTTTCTCGGTCCGGGGACGCTCACCACCGCCACCCTGGCGGGGCAGGCCACGGGGCTCGGCCTGCTCTGGGCTTTGGTCCTGTCCCTTGCCCTCACCGCGGGGCTGCAGCTCCTGCTGGTGCAGCTAGTGATCGGTCGGCGCCGGGATCTCGGCACCTTGATTCGGGAGACGCTGGAGCCGCCGGGGCTTCGCTGGTTTAGCGTGATCCTTACCGCCCTGGCCATTGGCTTTGGAAATGCGGCCTACCAGGCGGGGAACCTCACGGGGGCGGCCCTAGGCCTCGGGGCCTGGCTGCCCCTTCCCCCTACCCTGCTGGGGCCCGGGCTCGCGTCCCTGGCGGCGTTGCTTCTGCTAACGCCCCTGCGGACGCGCTTGGAAGGGCTCCTGCTCGGGTTGATCGCCGTGATGGCGGCGGTGTTCTGCCTTGCCGCCCTGGCCTCCCTTGGCGCAGGCGTGCCGCCCCTCACCCTCACCGCCCCCGCAGGGCAAGCCGGCGCCCTCGCCTTGGCCCTGATCGGCACCACCGTAGTCCCCTATAACCTCTTTCTCCACGGCAGGGCCCTGCTCGATCGTCTTCCCCCCGCGGAGGAACCGGGCACCCGCGCCGACGCGGCGCTTCATCAGGACGCCCGGCGGGATACGCTGCGTGCGATTGCCGTGGGGGGCCTCATCACCGGGGCAATTTTGCTGCTGGCGGCGGGGAGCAGCGCAGACGGATCAAGCTTGGAGCGCTTGGCCGCGCCCCTCGGTCCCTTGCTGGGTGCCGGGGCCGAACCCTTTTTAGCCTTGGGACTCTTTGCCGCGGGGCTGAGCAGCGCGCTCACCGCGCCCCTGGCGGCGGCTTGGGCCCTGGCTGGGCTCCTGCGCTGGAATCCCGCCCTCGAGGATCCCCGCACCCGGGGGGTGGCCTTCCTTGTTTTGCTTGTGGGCGCCCTCGGCGCAGCCTTCGGGGGCCAGCCCCTGCAGATGATTCTCTTGGCACAAGGTGCCAATGCCCTGGCGCTGCCCTGGTTTGCCTTTCTCCTGCTGCGCCTCGCAACCCTACGCAGCCGCAGCGCGCTGCTGCGCCTCGGCCCCTGGCTCGTACTCGCCGGGGCCCTAGGGCTTGGCGGTGCCCGATTCTTCGCGTTGCTCTAGGCCAGCAGCCTAGGCCTCTGGCGCTTTACCCCAGCGATCCAAGCCTGGCGCCCGCCGCGGTCCGTCCGCATCGCCCATGAGGCGCACGAGGCCGCTCACGCGCATCACCTGCCGATCTTCCCCGTGCCAATGCCCTTCGAGGAAGGCTGTGGAGCGCGTCGCCCGGAGTACCCGAGCCTCCCCCTGAAGCACCGTGCCCGCGGGGGCTGCGTCAAGAAAATCCGCATCCACGTGCATGGTCATGCCCGCACGGCCCGTGAGCAGGCGGCTGCTCATGGCGATCAGCTGATCGCTCAGGGCCAGCAGCATGCCGCCGTGGATGGAGCCAAAGCTGTTGCAATGGGGATCCTGAATGCGCACGGCGGCAAAGGCCCGATCGTTCTCCACCTTGCACCAGAGGCCGCCGATAAAATGGATGAAGGGTGAGGGGGTTTCGTAGGGCTCAAAGCCCGCCGCCCGAAGCGCCGCATCGTCCTGTTGCTTAATACCTACCGCCGCCATGCTCCTCTCCCCCTTACCCTTCCCGAGAGCCTTCCCCGTGAACCATTACCGTAAGCCGCGCCCAGCGCGGCGGTGTCGGCAGAGTATACTTCGCGCCCATCCTAAGGACCCTTGGCATGAAAGCGCTGTCCTCCCCCACGCTTCAGGGCATGGCCTGGATGCTCCTGGCGAGCCTCGCGGGCACCCTCATCGACACCGGGGTGAAGGCCCTGTCGAGTCACTACGACACGCCCCAGATAGTGCTCGGGCGCCTGGTCTTTGGCCTGCCCTTTGTGCTGCTGATTGCGGGGTTTCGGGGCGATCTGAAGAATCTAAAGCCCAAGCGCTGGCCCGGCCACGGGCTCCGGGCCGTGCTTTCCTGCGGTGCAACCTTCGGCTTTTTCTTCGCCTTGGGCGAGCTACCCCTCACCCTGCTTGTGGCCCTCTCCTTCACTGCGCCCCTGCTCATTGCGGTGCTGGCCTGGCCTCTCCTTGGGGAGCCCCTAGGCTGGCGCCGGGGCCTCGCCATTGTGGTGGGCCTGGCGGGGGTGTGGGTCATGATTAACCCGGGCAACGCCCCTTGGAATCCCGCCTACCTAGCCGTGGCCGGATCCGTGCTGTGCTGGGCCGGACTGTCCCTCAGCGCCCGGCGCATGGCCGAGGAACCGGCAGGAGCCATGGTGCTCTCCACCATGCCGGTCTCCCTCGTGCTTGCGGGCACGCTGACGGTCTCGAGCTGGGTGCCGCTAGAAGCGTGGTCCTTGGCAATCTTTCTGGGCGTGGGGGCCGCCGGCGCCACCCTGCACTTCAGCGTGATCATGGCTTACCGCCTCGCCCAGGCGGCCACCGTCGCCCCCATGGAATATGCTGCCGTGCTCTGGGCCAGCCTTTTCGGGGCGCTATTTTTCGGCGAGGTGCCCAACGGCCCCATGATCGCAGGGGCCGGGCTCATCATTACCGCGGGGCTGATCGTGCTGCGGGCCCGGGAGTAGGCCCGGGCGCGGCGTGCGAAAGGCCGAGCCCACGTAGGCCGCGAGGGCCTCCGTGGCTGCACCCAGCTCAGCGCTTTCCGCAAGCCAGGGCTCGGGCGCCAGGGGCGGCGCAAGGGTCATGCGGTAAGTGCGCCCCTTTTTGTTCATCACCTCGTAAAACAGCGTGATATCCCGAAGCTGGTCGGAAAGGCGCGCGGCGCTGTAGAACACTGGGGAGTTCTGCGCCCCAATGTGCATGGGGATGATGGGCACCCGATGGCGCCGGGCGAGGCTTAGGGCCGTGCTCTGCCAGGGCCGCTCCCGAAGCTGCCCGCCCTCCCGGTAGGCCAGGCGCCCGGAGGGAAAGACCACCACGAGGCGCCCTTCGGAAAAGGCCCGCTGCGTACCCCGAAGCGTTTCCCGCATGCGCGCCCGGGAGCGCTCCGCCACGCGCCATTCCACGGGAATGATCACGTCCTCCAGCGCCGGGGCAATGCGCACCGCATCGCGATTGGCAAAGATCATGAAGTCGGGCCGGATCGCCTTCAAAAGGTCGAAGACCGCAATGCCGTCCGCAATCCCCGTAGGATGGTTCGCCACCAAAAGGGCCGGCCCGCTTCGGGGGATGTGTTCGGCGCCGGTGACTTCGAGGCTTAGACGAAGGGTTTCGCTCACCACCCCAAGGGCCTCAAAGCCCGAGCGCCCCTGCATCGCGTCCGCCAGCGCCACAGCCTGGCGATAGCCGAGGAAAGGGTAGAGCAGGCGCCGGGCGACTCGCCCGCCGAGGGAGGGGCCAAAGAGCCGGGGCGCCCGCTCCGCAATGAGCGTATCAATCATGTGCACGGGAGCAGTCATGGCACCGACCCGGGCTAGGGCCCAGCCTCGCCCAGGGCCGATAGCACCGCCCGGGCCAGGGCAACGCGCACGCTCGAGAAGGCGTGATCCCCGGGAAGGGTTTTCAGCGTCGCCGGGCTGTGCGCCGCCACCAGGGCGCTCTGTAGCGCCTCTAGCCGCGCCGGGGAGACATAGGCATCCTCCGATCCCGCCACCAGGGTGACCCGCTGGCCCACGAAGTGCCCGGCCCGGGCGGCCAGGGAGAAAAAGCTCGGGTCTTCCGTGAGTTCTGCCACGAGGGCCGCGCCGCTGGTGCCCGCGAGGGGGCCCGCAACCCAGCTTTCAAAGCGCTCGGCGGTGGCCCGAGCCGAGGCTTCATCGGCCCCCAGGGCCTCAGCCATGATCCCAAAGTCCGGGCCCGCGAGACTCACCAGCGTACTCACCCGAGGGTGCCCGGCGCCGGCGCGAAGGGCCAAATAGCCCCCCATAGAATGACCGACGAGCGCCCGGGGCTGGGCGTCGAGGGAAAAGCGCGTTCGCACCGCCGGGTCATCGAGCCAGCGCAACATCGCATCGATGTCCTCTAGGCAATGGCGGAAGCTGAAGGTGCCGGCGCTGCCCCAGGCCCCCCGGTAATGGGGAAGGAGCACCGCGTAGCCGGCACGGCGCAGCACCTGGGCGAGATCCTGATTGCGCTCCTCCCCGGGCAGCCCATGAAGCAGCACCACCACCGGCGCCGGGGCTTCTCCCCCGGGCAGGTAAAAAACCGCATTCATGGCGACATCGCCGCTGGGTATGGTCGCGGACTCGAGGCTCGGCCCGGGCACCTGCGGGGGCGGGTCCTCGGTAACCGGATCAAAGCTCATGGCGGCGCCCCCTTGGGCCCAGAAAAGGCCCAAGCCCATGGCAAGCCCTAGCATCCTTCGCCATCCCCATTGCCTGCTCCATCGCCCCATACGTGGTCTCCCTAGGTTCGGGGCGCACCATGGCCTAGGGCGCCGCAGACCACAAGCGCCGGGCGAGGCCCGAGCGGCGCAGGGGCGCCTGCGCCAGACAGCGATCGATCGCCGCCGGCGCTGCGAACAGGCGCACACGCTTCTGAGCTCGGGTGACGGCGGTATAGAGAAGCGCGCGGTTCAGCAGCTGCTGTCCCGCGTCCCCAAGCCCCGACGGCAGCACCACGGACACCTCCGCAAACTCCGACCCCTGGCTCTTATGAATCGTGCAGGCGTAAGCCGGCTCGAAAGCCGGGAGGCGATCGAGGGGCACGCGCTTGGGGGCAGCGCCGGCGCTGGGGAATACGGCGACTAGCCCCCCCTCCCCGCCCCGGACTATGCCGAGATCGCCGTTGAACACCCCGAGGCTGGGATCATTGCGAAGCACCATGAGAGGCATGCCTGGGAAGGGACCCTCCGCAGGCACTGGCGCCCCGGCCGCCCGCAGCGCGGTGGCCACCTGGGCATTTAAGCCCGAGACCCCCAGGGGGCCCTGGCGCGTCGGCGTCAGGAGGGTGAAGGCGCCCAGCTGAACAAGGAGCGCTTCGTCCTCGACCCCAGCGGCCTCTTGGCGCCACAGCGTGAGGTAGGCCTCCCTAGCCTCATCCAAAACCGCCTCGGGCACCTCCGAGTAGCAAAGCGCCTCGTCTCCCGAGGCCAGGGCCACCCACGCGTCCTCGCGCCGTCCCTCATTCACCGCCGCCGCAAAGCGGGCCACGGCGCCGGAGGGATCGAAGCGGTAACTGCGCTGCAGGTGGCAAAGGCAATCTGCCAGCGGAGGCACGGTGGCCTGCTCATAGGGACCGAGATCATCGCCCGTGAGCGCCTCGAGAGCCCGGCAGCGCGCGCTGGACAGGGTCGGCTGGCCCACCCCCGCGGTCAGATCCCCGAGCACCTGCCCCGTCTCCACGGAGGCCAGCTGGTCCTTGTCCCCAAGCAGAATGACGCGCGTCTCCGGCGCCAGCGCAGAGAACAGCTGCGCCATGAGGCGCAAATCCACCATAGACGCCTCATCCACCAGCACCACATCGGCGGCAAGGGGCGCATCGACGCCCCGGGAAAAGCGATTGCCGTAGGGCTGGTAGCCCAGGAGCCGGTGCAGGGTCACGGCCTCATCGGGAATGGCCGCAAGCCCCGCTTCCAGGGCCGGGGGCAAGGGGGTGTTCGCTAGGGACGCCTTGGCCCCGGCCACAGCCTGAGCCAGCCGCGCCGCGGCCTTCCCCGTGGGGGCGGCTAAGGCGATGCGCACGGGCCCCGCCTCGTGCTGCAGGGCTGCCGCCAGGAGGGTCAGGGCTCGGGTGACGGTGGAAGTCTTCCCCGTCCCCGGGCCGCCCGTGAGCACGAGGAGGCGCCGCTCTAGGAGCATGGCGGCCCCAAGCCGTTGCCAGTCGATGGCCTCCCCCGGGGCGCCGAAGAGCACCTCAAGCCACCCCCTGAGCTGCCCCGGGGCCGGGGCCAAGGGCGCGGGCTCGGCCGCGCGGGCGCAAAGGGCCTCAGCGAGCTGCGCCTCGTAGCGCGCATCCTTAGCCAGGTAGAGGGCATTTTCCCAGAGCACGAGGGGCGCCGGAGCCCCCTCTGTCCCGAGGAGCCCCGAATCCTTAAGCAGCGAAGCCCAGGCCAGCCTGGCCGGAGGCGGCACCTGCTCCAGGGGCAGGCAGCTGTGCTGCGCCGCCACCCCTGCTTCTAGCTGCTCGAGCAGCGTCGCCAGGGCGCTATGGGCTTCCGTCCCCGGCGCATAGCGGCACCAGCGCAGCAGCGCCTGGCAAAGGGGCCCTCGGGCCTCGGGGCTAGGTGCCATTAGCGCACCTCCGGGGAAAAGCAGCGATCCAGCGCATCGAGGAGCGCAGGATCGGGGTCGTCAGCAAAGATCCCCAGGGTCGAATCGGGCGCCATGCCGCGCAGAAAGAGATAGCGAACGCCACCGAAGGCCGCAGCTCCGGAGGGACCAAGGCGCCGGCGCAGAAGCCGGCGCAGGGCCACGGCGTAGATGAGGTACTGAAAGGCGTAGTGATGGCTGTCCATGGCCGCCCGAAGCCCCCCGGCATCATAGGCCTCCCGGTGCAGGCCAAGGCGATTCGACTTGTAATCCACCACGTAGTAGCGCTCCTCTACGGCGAGGACCACATCGATAAAGCCTCGAAGGAAACCCGTGAGGGTCTGCTCCGGCAGGGATGGCATGGGGTAGCCCGCCTCTCGAATGAGGCTCTCAAGGGCCGGTAGCGCGAAGCCCTTAAGCCGCAGATCGAAGGCCAGCTCGGCGCGCTGCTGAGGAATATCGGCTAGCGCGCGGCCCTCGATGATCGGCGTGGCCCGCACGGCGCTAAGCCAGGTCCCCACCCCCTCCACGCTGACCCCCGGCGCCCCCCAAAGCCCATGGCGCCGCAGGCATCGTTCCAGGTGGGCCGGAAGGGCCTCCGGCGCTTCAGGCCAAGTTTCGAGCATGTCGTGCAGACATACGCCGGGAATGGCCCCGGCGGGGAACTGGGCCGCCGGGGGGCTTAAGGGGGTGGGGCTCTCCAGCACCGGAGCATCCCGCCCCTCATCCCCGAAGCCGGCAGGCTCCGCGCCAGCCTGCCCATCCTGACGTAGCAGGCTCGAATAGCTCACCCGCGCCTCCCGGGCGAAGCTTCGCGGCGCGATCACCTTCGCTGGAGCAAGAGCCTCGCCCTTCCCTGCGGTCGCGAGGCGCTCCTCACCCATCGCCTCGGCGGGATCAAAAACCTCGAGGGAACCGCCGGCGGCAGTTAGGGCTTCAGCCCAGGCCTTCGGGGCCAGCCCCTGGAACCCGAGCGCATGGGCCAGGGCCGAACCCTGCTGCGCCGCTTCGCTCTTTTCCCCCTTTGCCTCGGGCATGCCCAGGTACACGGCGTGGCAAGCCCGGGTCAGGGCCACGTATAAAAGGCGCAGGCTTTCCCCCAGCTTCTCCCGCGCTGAGGCGGCCTGGGACCGGGACCCCCTGCGCAGATCCACCGCCATAGCCCCCACGGCGGGATCGTGGAACAGGGGGAAGGGCTCCGCCTTCTCTACCCGGGGGAAGGGCAGCAGCACCACGTCGTACTCCAGCCCCTTAGCGCCGTGCACGGTGATGATCTTCACCAGGTTTTCGTCACTCTCAAGGCGCTGCTGGTGCGCTTCATTGTCATCGCCCGCCTCGCGCGCCTGAGTAAAGGCCCGGAGCGTTTCCGCTGCCCCTCCGCCGGCACGATCAAAGCGCTCGAGGCACTCCCCGAGGTGCCGGAGGTCCGTGAGGA
Organism: Gammaproteobacteria bacterium; assembly: GCA_030433075.1. Taxonomy (GTDB): domain Bacteria; phylum Pseudomonadota; class Gammaproteobacteria; order Pseudomonadales; family Azotimanducaceae; genus Salivita. The sequence continues at coordinate 76,582 of JAUILI010000001.1, forward strand.
TCCGGGGGCCCTCCGGTTCCCCGAGGCAGCGGGCCGGCACGGCGTAGGCCTCGAGCAGGGCAAAGAGGGCCGTCAGCACCCCCTGCCGTTCCCAGCGCTCCCGGAAGCTGCGGAAGCGCGCCTGGTGCGCGGCCAGCGCATCGGCTCCCCCCAGGGCCGCCGGCGGCACCGCCAAAAGCGGCGTCAAAAGCGCATCGCGCAGGCCGCCGCCGTCCTCTGGGGCCGCCATGGCGCGGAGCACGCGAAAGACATCCTCCGCCGTTTCCGTGGCAAAGACGCTTTGCTTGGAGGCAAAGGCCGAGCCCAGGCGAGCGGCACGCAGGCAGCGCTGAAGCCGAGCCCCCTCGTTGTGAGTGTTCACCAGCAAGGCGCACTGCTGAGGTTTCAGAGGCTTCCCTTCGATCGTCGCCTCCGCCAGCAGGCGCTGGAGCAGGGCCACGGTGGCTTGGGCTTGCGCTTCGTCGCTGCCTACGGTGGTACTTCGGTAGAACCCGAGGGCCGGCGCCGGGGCGCCGTTCCGGGCCCAGGGCTGGGCCGGATCGCCCTTCGCGGCGGTCACCGGTTCATAGCCCATGGCCTCGCTCAGGAAGGGATCGGACTGCCGCTGATAAAAGCGGTTGAGCGCTTCGATGACCGGGGGCGAAGAACGCCAGTTCTGATCCATGCGCAGCCGATCGCCACCGGGAAGGGCCTGCCGGGCCCGAAGGTAGGCGAAGAGATCGGCCCCCCGAAAGCCGTAGATGGCCTGCTTAGGATCGCCGATGAGCACGAGCGTGCCCGGCCCTTCGACGGGGTAGAGCGCCTCAAAGATGTCCAGCTGCACCGGGTCCGTGTCCTGGAACTCATCAATAAACGCCAGGGGATAGCGGGCGCCCAGCCGTTCCGCCAACGCCTTGCCGCTGGCGCCGCGGAGGCTCGCGGCCAGCTGGCGCAGCGCATCCTCCGGGCCCCGAAGCTGGCGCTGGTCCTTGTGCGCGGCAAGGGCCTCCTGAAAGGCCCTAAAGAGCGTATGCGTCAGTCCCGCTTCGAAGGCCTCGGCAGCGCTTAAGAGCGCCTCCGCTGCGGTGGCCAGCGCGCCTCCGCTGACGGCGCTTTGGCCCTTTTTTACCGGGGTATCGGCGAAGGCCTCCGGAGTGAAGGCCTCCAGAAGCACGGAATCCTTCTTTTTCTTGCCCTCCCCCAGGAGCGCCTTTAGGGCCTCGGGCAGCGGCGCCTCTGCTCCAAGCGCCGCATCGAGGGTGTCCTGTAGGCCGGGCTTGCCCGGTCCCCGAGACCGCGCGTTATAGCGCTCGGTCAGCGCGCCCCAGCCCGTTCCCGCCTTACCGAAGCCCGGCAGCCCAAGCGCGGCGGGATCTTCGTCTCGCCGCGCCCAGGCCACGCGCAGGGCCGCCAGGGCCTGGGCAAGGGCCGCGCCCAGGGTGTCGAGATCGCCCTCCGGTACGCCCTGAAAGGTCAGGGTGCCGGGGGCCAGCCAGCTGCTGAAGAGCCGTTCGCACTGCTCAGGCTCGGCCCAAACCCGCAGCCAAAGGGCCTGCACGGACGCCGACGCTGAGTAAAACCCCTGCCGCCACGCCGTGCGCAAGGCCTCCCGGTGCAGGGCCTTGTCATCCTCGAGGTTTTCGAAGGTAAAGGGCGATGCCTGCTCCAGGGCCCCTTCGAGGAGGGCGCGATGGCAGAAGCCGTGGATGGTAAACACCGGCGCTTCGTCGAGCTGCCCGAGGGCCGCCCGAAGCCGCGCCTGATCCCGAAGGCGATCGGCGCTTTGGTTCCATAGCTGAGCGAGGAAAGCGTCCTTCGGAGGCTCGGGGTCGACAAAGGCCTGAAGGGCACCCCGAAGGCGCTGCCCGAGGCGATCCCGAAGCTCCGCCGTCGCCGCCCGGGTGAAGGTCACCATAAGAATTTCGTCGATGCGCAGGGCCGGCGCATCTAAGGCCTGGGGCGCCCGTTGCCCCAGCACCGCCCGGAGCACCAACGAGCCCAGAGCGAAGGTTTTCCCCGTGCCAGCACTGGCTTCAAGGAGCTTGCGCCCCATCAGGGGCATGCGGTGGGGATCAAAGCGGGTCATGGGAGGGCCCCCCGAGCCTCGAGCGTCTCCCACGCTTCCCCCAGGGAAACCCCGCTTTCCGCCTCCAGCAGGGGCATAAACACCTGCTCCGCGAGGGCGCAGAACGGCGCCCGCACCGGCGCAAGGCCCTGGGGGAAGGCCTGGCGCGCAGCCAGCGTCAGCCCTTCCGGGGTAGGGCCTCGCGCCCGTTCCGGGCGCCACTTCGCCGCCAGGGACGCAAATGTATCCTCTCCGGCCTTGCCCTCCCGGACCGCTTCGGCCCAGGCGCAGGAGGCCTCGGGGAATAGGGGCAGAGGTTCCGTAAGCCCCGCCTGTAGCAGGCCGAGGAGGATCTCCAGCGCCGCCTCGGGCGCCTCCGGCGCCGTCACCACCGCGGCTTTGTCCGGCCCCAGCAGGACCCCATGGCGCCCCCACCCCGCCGCCGCATACAGCAGCACCGTAACCCAAAGCCCGAGACGATCTTGAGCGCGAAGCCGGCCAAAGCGCTGCGCTCGCACGAGCCCATCGGACCAGCGCAGGCAGGGCCCCAAAAGGCGCCCCGACGGCAGCGCGAGATCGAGCGGCACCTGCGCCGCCGTCGCCGCCCAAAAGGCCTTCGGGAGCGCCCGGCGAAGGGCCTCGGTGCTGGCCTGGGCTTCGGCCAGAGCCCCGTCCCCGGCGGCGCCGAGGGGCAAGCGACCCCGGGCCCGCAGCACCGCGTCGCTGCCGGCGCGGGTAAAGCTGTCCTCTAGAAGCCGGTAGCGGCCGAGGGGATCTAGGGTGAAGGGTTCGTCATCCTCCACGTGCTCAGGCAGGCGCCGGAGCGCAGCCCCCAGGCCCTCCCTAAAGTAGGTGCCCAGGGGATCGCGATAGAAGGCCAGGAGCAACGCCGGCGCCCGGGCCTCGCCGGGCCCCCGGCGGGCGCCCTCGCCCCCCGGAGCTGAAGACTCGATCAGCGCCTCCGAGCTGCCTTTGTCTTCTCGCCGAGGACGCCAAAGGCTTTGATAGGTTTCGAGCCCCGCCTCCCCATAGCGGGAGGAAAAGGGCTGAAGGGGCGGCGCGACGGTGATGGGCTCCAGGGCCTTCCCCATCGCCTCGCTCTCAACCTCACCGGACAGGGCGGCCTGAAGCTCGGTGACCAGGAGGGACGGCGGCAGGGGCCGGTAGTTTCTATCCCGGGCGGTCCAGCTGAGCAGCACCCGGTCCCGGGCCGAAAGCAGGGCCTCAAGGAAGAGGTAGCGATCCTCACTTCGCCGCAGCCGGTCCCCGGGACGGGGTTCCTGTGCCATGAGATCAAAGGGCAGCGGCTGCTCGAGGCGCGGATAGGCGTCCTCGTTCATCCCCACGAGGCCGACGATGCGGAAGGGCAGAACGCGCATGGGCATGAGCGTGCAGAAGGTCACGCCCCCCGCGAAAAAGCGATGGGCCGTTCCCGGGCCCTCCAGGGCCCCCTTCAGCGATTCAAGCAGGGCCAGGCGCGGCAGGGGGCTGCTCGCCACCGCTTCCGGCAAGGTCAGCAATTCGGAGAGGGCCTCCCGGAGGGGCGCCAGCACGAGCTCGTCCTCTGGAGACAACGCGAGGCAGCTTTGCAGCGCGTCCCCTAGCAATGCGGCCCATTCCGCCGGCAGACAGGGCCCGGCAAGGCGCTCCCGGAAGCGGGCCAGGGTTTCCACGGCGGCGTGCAGGGCGCCGAGGCGCGCCCCCTCCCCCTCCGCGAGGGCCACGGGCGCGAGGCCAGAAAAGACCCCCTCGGCGTCGCCGGTCATGGCGCCAAGGAGTAAGCGATCGAGGCCCCGGCGCCAGCTGTGAACAACGTCCGCCTCGGAAAGCCCCGTGGCGGCCCAATCCTGCCCATCCCAGCCCCAGCGCACCTCCGCCCCCTCGAGCCATCGTTCAAAAAGCGAGAGGTCCTCTGCCGCAAGGCCAAAGGCGCGCTGGCATTGAGGGAGGGCCAGGAGTGCCATCACCGCGCTGCGCTCAAAGCGGCCCGCCGGCAAGGCCAGCAGGCGCGAAAGCCAGGCGAGAAGGGGCGCCTCCGCCTGCCCCTGGCGGTCGGCGATGCTGTAGGGCAGTGCGAGCGGGACCTCGGGCCGGCCGAAGACCGCTTCGATAAGGGGCGCGTAGTGGTCGATATCGGGAATCATGACCACCACGTCCTGGGGACGAAGGGTGGCATCGGCCTCGAAGGCGTCGACCAAGGCATCGTAGAGGACCTCGATTTCCCGCAGCGGACTGGGGCACGGCAAGAAGCGTAGGGAGGGGTCTTCGGGGGTCAGCACGAGGGGCGCATCATCCCCGACCAGCACGGCCTGCTGGAGCTGGGCCAGCGCCGTGTCCTCGTCCCGCTCCCCAAAGTGGTCGAGCACCTCCGCCGCCCCATCAAGGGCCAGGAGCTGGTTCAGAAACTGGCGCCCCAGGGCCCCATTCTGGGCCAGCAGGGGGTGGGCCGGGAGGTAGGCCAGGGCCGCCGCCTCGTAAGCCTCCAGCGCCTCCGCGCCGCCGCTCTTCAAGGCCTCCGCCTGGCGCCGCGCCACCACGGCGGGGCGCAGCACTTCGGCCCAGTAATCTGCCGAGGGGTTCAAGAAATACAGCGTGACCGGGCGATGGCGAGCCAGGGCCGTGAAGAGGGCAAGCTGCCCCGGGGGCAGGGCCGAAAGGCCAAAGAGGGCCACCCGGGGCGCCACGGGAAGGAGCAGGTCGTCGAGGGATCCAGGAGGGCTCTGCGCGAGCCGTTCGAGAGCTGCGGTCAGAAGCGCTGCGCGATCGGGCACGGCCCCCAGGGCCGCCACGGCCTGGGCCCAGAGGGCGCTCTGCCAGGCCTCGTGGGGCCCGGGCAAGCCGAGGCGCTGCCCCCGCCCCCAGGCCGCAAGCCAGGACGGGCGATACACGAGGTACTGATCGAACAAATCAGCGATGCGCTCCGCCAGCTGGAAGCGCTTCAGGGCCTGCTCCCCGCCCTCAAGGTAATGGCGCAGGGGGGCAAACTCCGGGGCCTCCGAGGGCAGGGCCGCCAGCAGCCCAAAAAGGGTCCAGCGCAAACTGCGTTTCGCGTAGGGATCGTCGATCGGCGCAGGCACGAGGGTGCGGATCAGGCGCCAGGCGAAGAGCGAGGGCAAGGGGTAGGCCACGCCCGCGGCGATGCCAAAGGCCTTCGCCTGTTCCGTGCGCAGCCAGAGGGCCATGCCCGGGCTTTGCACCACCACCACCTCTTCCGCGAGGGGCTCGGCCAGGGGCACCTCGGCCTGAGTCCGGAGGAGCTCCGCCGCCAGGTTTTCCACCCGGTTGGACTGCACCACCTTGAGCACGGAAGCCCCCTGTTTCGCCAGGGCCTCAGCCTACCGCGACCGCCCCCGGAGGGCGACACGGAAACTTGATGAAGGCGAAACCTTTTCGTAACGAATCGGTCACACAGCCCCCCTAAAGTGCGCGCCGCAATCGACCGGTTGGCGATTCATTGACTCATTAAAGGAGAGCATCGTGAAGCAGAAGGCGCCCACCCCCACGAGCCCTAAGCTGAAGCCCCTGGCCCTATTCCTGGCGGCCACCCTGAGCTTCGGTGGCGGCGTTGCCGAGGCCGCAAACCTCACCACCGGCGTGATTCGCGGCGCCGTGACCAGCGATGCGGGTCAGGTCCTTGATTCCGCAGAAATTATTATCGAGCACGTGCCCTCCGCGACGGTGAAGCGCACCAAGGTCGGGGACGAAGGCACCTTCTTCGGCAGCGGCCTACGCCCCGGCGGCCCCTACCGCATCACCGTGCGGGCCCCGGGCTTTGAACCTACGGTGATCGAGGACTACTTCGTGACCACGGGTTCCCAGCGCGCCCTTTCCCTCGTGCTGAGCGAGCGCGCAGCCATCACGGAAGAGCTCGTGGTGCGGGCGAAGGCCCTCCGCGGCATGGATCTCAACAACGGCCTCGGCTCCGCCTACACCTCGGAAGACGTCGCCAACCAGCCGGCCACGAAGCGGGACGTCATCCGTACCCTCCTTCGCGACCCCCTCGCCCAATCTGACGGGGAAGCCAACCTCTCCGTGGCCGGGGTGAACCCGCGCTTCAACGGCTTCGCCATCGACGGGGCGCTGCAGCAGGACGACTTTGGCCTGGGCTCGAACACCTACGCCACGGACCGCTCCCCCATCAACATCGACGCCATCGAGTCCGTCTCTCTGCGCGCCGCGGACTACTCCGTGGTGGTGTCGGGCTTCACCGGCGGCCTGGTGAACGTGACCACGAAGTCCGGGACCAACGAATTCGACGGTAGCGTTTTCTACTACTACCAGGATCCGGACTACATCGGGGACACCTACGCCGGCGACCGGGAGTTCAACCCCGGCGAGTTCGAGGAAGAGGAGTATGGCTTCACCGTCGGCGGACCGATCCTGAAGGACAAGCTGTTCTTCTTCGTCTCCTACGACGAATACGAGAGCTTCTCCTCCAACGACTTCGCCAGCTTCGATCGTGCCAATGGTATTCAGCCGGGATTCTTTGATGCCCTGGCGGCGCAAACGGAAGCCCTTTACGGCTACAACCCGGGCACCCGTCCGGCCGTGGCCAACACGCCCATCACCTCCGAGCGGACCCTCGGTAAGCTCGACTGGAACATCAACGATCAGCACCGGGCGTCCCTGACCTACCAGAACACGGAAGAGCTTCGCACCAGCGTCAGCGCCAGCCAGTTCGACAGCGCTTGGTACGACGTTCCCGTGACCGTGGAAGCCTACACGGGGCAGCTCTTTAGCAACTGGACCGATCAGCTCTCCACGACCCTGCGGGTGAACTACAAGGAGAACGTCAAGGGCCAGGACTGCCGCGCCGGGGCCGGCGTGGGCCACATCGACTATCAAAACTTCGATCAAGCGGACCTCGTCGGCGGCCCCCTCGAAGGGCTTCTTACGGACGATGGCTTAAACCTCGTCGGCGGCTGTGACCGCTTCCGCCACTTCAACGCCTTCGAGGATGAGCGGCTGCAGATCTTTGCCTCCGCCGACTACCTTCTGGGCGATCACCTCATCACCGCCGGCGCCGAGTACGAAGAGTACGATCTCTTCAACGCCTTTGTGGCGAGCTCCCGGGGTCGCTTCCGCTTCTTCAGCTACGATCAGTTCGTGAACGGCGATGCCCGCATTGAGTACGTCAATGCGACCAGCAATAACGCCAACGACGCCGCCGCGGCCTGGGGCTTCGAGAAAACCTCCCTCTTCCTCCAGGACACCTGGCAGCTCCGGGACGACCTCGAGCTCAACCTCGGCCTGCGCTACGAGACCTTCTCCCAAAGCGACGCCCCGGCCTTCAGCCAGGACCTTCGGGATCGCTACGGCATCTCCAGCGCCGCCAACATCGATGGCCTCGACCTGATCCAGCCCCGGGTCGGCTTCCGCTGGACCGGCCTGCCCCGCACGGAGGTCACCGGCGGCTTCGGGCTCTTCGCCGGCGGCGATCCGAAGGTGTGGATTTCCAACGCCTTCCAACCCCTCACGGTCTTCGCGCGCACCGACGCAAACATCAGCAACCTCAGCACCATCCCCCAGGTGCTGCTCGATAACGTCGCCGCCGGCACGGGCGTGCCCATCGACGTCATCAGCGAAGACTTCGAGGTGCCCTCGGACTGGAAGGCCTCCCTTCGGGTGGACCACACCTTCGATGCCAAGATCGGCGACTTTGATCTCGGCGATGACTACACGGTGACCGCTCAGGTGCTCTACACCCAGGTTCGGGACGGTTTCCTGTGGACCAACCTCGCGCAAACGGAGCTCGCGGAAACCCAGCCCCTGGGCGTGGCTCCGGACGGCCGCCCCATCTACGCTGATCTCGATGACCTGAACATCGCCAACGTGACCCAGCTTGGGAACTACGACGAAGGCGAAAGCACGGTCATGACCCTAGGCCTCTCCAAGCGCTTCGACAATGGCTTCGAGTTCCAGGTGAGCTACGCCTACCAGGACGTGGAAGCGGTCACGGAAGGCACCTCGAGCCGGGGGATTTCCAACTGGCGCGGCATCGTTGCCGTGGACCGGAACAACCCCCAGCCCCGCGTATCCCCCTTCGAAGTCGAGCACGCCTTTAAGGTGAGCCTGGGCTACGAGCGGGAGTTCTTCCGCGGCCTGCGCACGCGCCTTGATGTCTTCGGTCAGATCCTGCGCCAGGATCCCTACACCCTCACCTACGACATCAACAACACCAACCATCTCTTTGGCCGGGCTGGCCTCGGGGAAGGCCCCTACGACAACAACCCGCTCTACGTGCCCAATGGGCGTAACGATGCGGCCGTGGTCTACGGGGAGAACTTCGACGTTAACGGCTTCTTCGCCTACCTCGACCGCAAGGGCATTCCCGCGGGCGTCCAGGCCGTGAACGCCCAGAGCAGCGTCTGGAACAACATTTGGGATCTCCGTCTACAGCAGGATCTGCCCTCCATCCCGGGCCTTGAGCGCTACGTCGGGGAGAACCGGATCAAGCTTCAGCTGGATATCGAGAACTTCCTGAACCTGCTGAACGACGAATGGGGCACCTTCTCGAACGGCCCGAGCTTCGGCCAGGCCAACATCGTGCAGGCGGACCTCATCAGCGCAGCGGATCTCGCCGCCAACGGCGTCAACGGGGCCACGGCCCTCACCGGGGATGCGGTGCGTACCACCTGCGTTAGCCAAGCGGCCTGCGTCTATCGCTACAACGACTTCGACGCCGATCCCACGGGCTTCGACAGCGCCGGTAACTCGGTCTATCGGATCCGCCTCGGCATCCGCATGGAGTTCTAAGCGAAACGCTTAGAAGACGACGAAAAAGGGTCGGCCTCTGCCGACCCTTTTTTTATGGGCGACGCTCTGGCGCCCTCTCACCGTAGCCCCCGCCCCCGGGGGTTTCGATGGTGAGCACATCCCCCGGCGCCACTTCGCAGCTCACCTTCCCGGGCAGCGCCACGCCATTTAAGACGTTGCGTCCCGGCTGCCCCGCCTCGCCGCCGGCGAGGCCCCAGGGGGCGAGGCTCCGCCGCTCCGTAAGGAGGGTCAGGGTCGCTGGCGCCAGGAAAGCATAGCGGCGAAGGACCCCTTCCCCCCCGGCGTGACACCCCGCGCCGCCGGAGCCACGGCGAAGGCCGTAGGCAAGCACCCGCAGGGGATAGTGAAGCTCTACGCTTTCAATGGGGGTGTTGAGGGTGTTGGTCATGTGGCTGTGCTGCGCCGAGGCCCCGGGGCCCCTAGCCGAGGCGCCGTGCCCCCCAGCCAAGGTTTCATAGTAGTCCCAGGGGTTATCACCGGTGGCGCCAAGGGCTAGATTGTTCATGGTGCCCTGGCTCGCCGCGGGCATGCGCGTAGGGAGGGCCTGGGCCAGGGCCCGAAGCACCACGTCCACCACCCGCATGGAAGTTTCCACGTTCCCTGCGGCCACCGCCGCCGGAGCCTCCGCCGCCAGCAGGGAGGGTCGGGGAAGGACCAGTTCGATGGGCCGAAAGGCGCCAGCGCTCGCCGGCGTTTGGGGCGGCATAAGACAGCGGAAGGCGTAGAACACCCCCGCCGCGGTCACCGCCGCCGGACAGTTCAGGTTGCCCGCCACCATGGGCGCAGAGCCCGTGAAGTCCACCGTCGCCTGCCCCCCTTCCAGGGTGATGGCTACCCGGAGCGGGATGGGCTCGCTGGAAAAGCCGTCGCTATCGAGCGCGTCCTCGGCTTCAAAGCGCCCCTCCGGAAGCGCCGCCAGGGCCTGGCGGGCGAGGCGTTCCCCATAGTCATGAAGGGCCAGCACCCCCGCCGCGAGGGCTTCCGCGCCCCCCTCCTTCTCCGCGAGGGCCGCCAGGGCGGTCGCCCCGGCCTGGGCGCTTGCGAGCTGGGCGGCGAAGTCTTCGAGGCCCGGCGCCGTGCGCCAGGCCTCGCGGCTGGGGCGTGGCCCCCGAAGGAGGCTAGCGAGCGCTGCGAAGGTGGCCTCGGGCATGACGCCCCCGCGCAGGAGGTAGGTGGGAGCAAGACACAGCCCCTCCTCCTCAAGGCGTTGGGACAGGGGCATGGAGCCGGGGACCGCGGCACCGATATGGGCGTGGTGAGCGCGGGTGACAGCGAAGCCGAGGAGGGTCCCGGCGAGAAACGCCGGCACCACCACGGTGACATCGGGAAGGTGCGTGCCCCCGAGGAAGGGATCGTTGAACACCACCGCATCCCCCGGGGCCCAGGGGAACTGGCGCACCACATCGCGAAGGGCGTAGGCCATGCTGCCAAGGTGCACGGGGATGTGGGCGGCCTGGGCAAACAGCGCCCCCTCAGCGTCAAAAAGGGCGCAGGAGTAGTCGAGGCGATCCTTGATATTCGGCGACAGCGCGGTGCGCCGAAGCACCACGCCCATCTCTTCACAGAGGGCGCCAGCGCGGTGCGCCAGGAGCGCCAACGCGATTCCGTCCATGCGTTCTCCCGCAGGGCCCCCGTTACGCCCCTCAGCAGCCGCTAAAGCCGCAGAAAGCTTGAAGAAAGGGCCTAGATAAATTGCCTCCAGGGTGGGCGCACCGTAGCATACGCGCTTGGCGACATTTGGGTCGCCGTTTTGTTTTTTGAGGAGTGGGTCGTGGCTTCCGCCTCCGTGATGAATACCTATGCGCGTCTTCCCGTGGCCTTCGTCAGCGGCGCCGGTGCGCGGCTGACCGACGAGGACGGCCAGAGCTACCTCGACGCCCTTTCCGGCATCGCGGTCTGCGGCCTGGGCCACGCCCATCCCGTGGTCGCCGAGGCCATCGCGGAGCAAGCCCGAACCCTGATCCACACCTCCAATCTTTACCGCATTCCTCTGCAGGAGCAGCTGGCCGATCGGCTGTGCGCGCTCACGGGCATGAAGCAGGCCTTTTTCGGCAATTCCGGCGCCGAAGCCAACGAAGCGGCGATCAAGCTCGCCCGGCTCTATGGTCATCGCAAGGGCGTCACCAACCCGGCCATTATTGTGATGGAAGGGGCCTTCCACGGCCGCACCATGGCCACGCTGACGGCCACGGGCAACCGCAAGGTGCAGGCCGGCTTCGAGCCCCTGGTCCCGGGCTTCGTGCGGGCCCCCTTTGGCGACTTGGCTGCGGTGGAAAGCATCGCCGAGCATCAAAGCAATGTGGTGGCCGTGTTTGTGGAGCCGATCCAGGGGGAAGGCGGCATCGTCGTGCCGCCGGCGGACTACCTCCCGGGGCTCCGGGCGCTGTGCGACGCCAAGGGCTGGCTGCTTATGCTCGATGAAGTACAAAGCGGCGCCGGGCGCACGGGGCGCCTCTTCGCCCACGAACACGCCGGGATCCTGCCGGACGTGCTGACCACGGCGAAGGGTATCGCCAATGGCTTCCCCATCGGCGCGGCCCTCACCGGCGGCGCCGCCCATGAGGTGCTGGGCCCGGGGACCCACGGCTCCACCTTTGGGGGCAACCCCCTGGCCTGCGCGGCCGCCCTCGCCACCCTCTCCGTGCTCACCAACGGCGACACCCTGCCTCGGGTGGCTGCCCTCGGGGAGCGCATGCAAAGCCGCTTTAAGCAAGCCCTCGCCGGCGACAACCGGGTGCGCGAAGTACGGGGCCAGGGTCTGATGCTGGGCATCGAACTCGCCGAGGCGCCGGAGCGCTTCGTGGAGCGCGCGCTGGAAGCCCGGCTCCTTCTGAACGTCACCCAGGGAAAGGTCATTCGCCTTCTCCCGCCTTTCATTCTGACGGACGCCGAGGCCGACCACATCGTCGACCAGGTCGTCGAGCTCATCCGCAGCTAACTCTGCGCATCGCGCAGCAAGGACCCTAGGCATGACGCTGAAGCATTACCTATCGGTGGCGGACTTTGATCTCGCCACCCACGAAGCCCTCATTGATCGCGCCATGGCGCTCCGCACGGCCCACGCCGCGGGGCAGCACGAGGCCACGCTGAAGGGCAAAACCCTGGCCATGCTGTTTGAGCAGGCCTCCACCCGCACCCGGGTGGCCTTCGAGGCGGGCATGGCCCAGCTCGGGGGCCACGCCATTTTCCTGTCGGCCCGGGATACGCAGCTGGGCCGGGGGGAGCTGGTTGAGGATGCGGCGCGCGTGCTCTCGGAAATGGTCGACGTGGCCATGATCCGCACCCCGGATCAGACCAAAATCGATAACTTCGCCCAGGCTGCCACCATCCCCGTCATCAATGCCATGTCCTCTCGGGAGCATCCCTGCCAGGTGCTCGCGGACATGCAGACCTACTACAGCCATCGGGGCCCCATTCAGGGCAAGCGCGTGGCCTTCATTGGCGACGGCTTCAATATGTGCCAGAGCTACGTCATCGCCTCCCATGTCTACCAGTTTGACCTGGCCGTAGCCTGCCCCCGGGGCTTCGAGCCCAACGCGGAATGGCTCCGTCGCTACGGCGATCGCACCACCCTGGGCCACGACCCGGAAGCCGCCGTGGAGAACGCCGATCTTGTCGTCACGGACGTCTGGTCCTCCATGGGCCACGAGGATCAACAGCTACTGCGTCTGCGCCGCTTCCAGGGCTTCCAGGTAAACCAGCGGCTGCTCGATCGCGCCAAGGACGATGTGCTCTTCATGCACTGCCTCCCCGCGCACCGGGGGGAGGAGATCTCCGAGGATCTGCTCGAAGACCCCCGTTCCGTGGCCTTCGAAGAGGCCGGCAATCGGCTGCACTCCCAGAAAGCGCTGCTGGAGTACCTGCTGAAGGACGCGGGCTAGCGCACGGGACCTGCCCAGCACAGCTGTCCGGGCCCCCGAGCTTTTGCCCGCCCCAGGGCCTCGTCGGCCCGGGCCAGGGCCGGGGCCAGGGGCCCCTCAAGGGGCGCGAGGCCCGCGCAGAAGGACAGCCCCTCGGCGGTGAGCGCCCGGAGCACGGCCTCAAGGTAGGCCTCGGCCGGCCCAGCCGCCCCCGACGCCGCGTTGCCCAGCGCAGCCTCACCATAGAACACGAGAAACTCGTCTCCCCCCATGCGCACCACGGGCGCGGCCCCCAGGGCCTCGGTCAAGCGCCGCAGGGCCGCATCCCCCGCCCCCTGCCCCCGGGCGCGATTGAGCGCCTTGAAGCCATCGATATCCAGGTAAATGAGTACCCCACCCCGGGCCCCCAGCTCGGCCTCGAGCTGGGGGAGGCGGTGGCGATTGAAGGCGCCGGTAAGCGCGTCGCGATGGCTTTCGCGCTCCAGGGCGGCCAGGCGCGTCTCCTGACCTTGGCGCCGGTGGTGAAGGGCCAGGAGGGCGGCGCCCCAGGCGAGCCCTGCCGCGGGATAACCCGCGAAGGCCAGCGCCCCGGCGCCGCCAAGGGCCAGAAGCCCCGCGCCCAGCCAACCCACGCGCGGGGACGGAAGCGGGGGCAACCGCAGCTGCGCGGGTAAAAGAAGAAGCGCCGCCGGAAGCGCCCCGCCGGGGGCCTCAAGCGCCAGGCCCCAAAGCAGGGCCACACCGAAGACCGTGAACATCATGATGGCCGCGTCCCTGCGTCCGCTCATGGGGATTCCTTAGCGCCGAAGCGCCCTTAAGCTGCGATGGTTGTTACGCGCTCCGGGTGAGGGCCACGGCGCGGCGCCAGCCCGCAAGGGCGGCGCCTACCTCATCGGCGCTGCGCTGGGGCTCAAAAGCCCGATCTAGCTGCCACTGGGCCCGCACCTGCTCGGGTCCCGGGTAGTGACCCGCCCCCAGGGCAGCGAGGGCCGCAGCCCCGGCAGCGGTGAGCTCCGCCAGCTGGGGACGCTCCACGGGCAGCTCGAGCGTATCGGCCAGAAGCTGGCAGAAGGCGTCATTCACCACCATGCCGCCGTCGATGCGCAGGCGAGCGGGGCGCGCCCCATCTTCGCTCATGGCGTCGAGGAGGTCCCGCATCTGGAAGGCCACGGAGGCCACGGTCGCCGTCACCAGCTCGTCGCGTCCCGTGGCCAGGGTCATCCCCGTCACCAGGCCCCGGGCGTCCGGATCCCAATGCGGGGCCCCGAGCCCCGCGAAGGCCGGCACGAGATAGACGCCCTTGGCATCCCCCTGGGTGCGAGCAAGGATCTCCGCCGTTTCCCCCGTGGAGGCAATTACCCCGAGGCGGTCGCGGAGCCACTGGACCGCAGCTCCGGCGACGAAGATGCTGCCCTCGAGCGCGTACTGGCGCACGCCGCCAAGCTGCACGGCCACGGTGGTGAGCAAGCGATGCTGAGAGAGGCGCGCCTCCGTACCGCAGTGACTCATGGCAAAGCAGCCCGTGCCAAAGGTGCTCTTCGCATCCCCCGGCGCCAGGCAGGCCTGGCCAAAGAGGGCCGCCTGCTGATCCCCCGCGACCCCAAAGATGGGCACGGCGGCCCCAAGGTGCGCCGGCACCACTTCGCCGAAGAAGCCCGCGCTATCCCGGACCTCCGGGAGCACCGCCAAGGGAATGGCTAGGGCCTCGCAGAGTCCCGGGGACCACGCCCCGTCATGAATGTTCCACAGGAGGGTTCGGGAGGCATTGGTAGCATCCGTCGCGTGTACCGCGCCGTCCGTGAGGCGGTAGATAAGCCAGCTATCGATGGTGCCAAAGGCCAGGGCCCCGGCCTGCGCCCGGGCCCGCAGGGACGGATCCTGGTCCAGGAGCCAGGCGAGCTTGGTGCCGGAGAAGTAGGGATCGAGGCAGAGCCCCGTTTCCGCCATCACCTGGGGCTCGAGGCCCTCAGCGCGCAGCGCTTCGCAGCGCTCGGCAGTGCGCCGATCTTGCCAAACAATGGCCGGGGCGACGGGTTGCCCCGTGGCCCGATCCCAGAGCACCGTGGTTTCCCGCTGATTGGTGATGCCGACGGCCAGCAGGTCCTGAGCCGAAACGCCCCCCTTGGCGAGGGCCTCCCGGGCCACGGCGAGGGTGGTTTGCCAAATTTCCTCCGCGTCGTGCTCTACCCAGCCGTCGGCGGGGTAGGCCTGGGCAAAGGGGGTTTGGGCCACGGCCAGCACCGCGCCGCCGTCATCGAAGAGAATCGCCCGGGAGCTGGAGGTCCCCTGATCTAGAGCCAGAATCGGTCGCATGGCGTTCTCCTCCCTTATTCATCCCTAGCCACCCCTTGCGCCCTCGGGATGCGCTTTTTCCTGATGCTACCGGGTCACTCGACGAGCGGTTACTGTATAGGTATACATACCATATCTAGCGGCGGTAGAATTTTGGCGACTTCCACCTGCCCATGGGACGAGGCGGAAAAAACAGAAAATTCAGTAAATCTGAGCGCTTAGCACGGTTATCCACAAGTTTTGTGAGATGGCGGGGCGGGTTATCCACAGGGGCTGTGGAAAAACCCCTGTATATGGGGCAGAAGTGCCTTGCACTCCCCCATATCTAGCGTCTACAGTGAGGCTTCGTCTTGAGTGGCGCAGAGCCTATTTGCCCGCAAAATCCGCCGAAGCTGCGAAGACAGGGGCGAAAAAGCGGGGCAAAGCAGCGCGGCCTGGGCCTCACGGCGCTAGGGATGGCTGGCCCCAAGACGACGGGCGAGGACAAAACGCTAGACACAACATATTGATATTCGTCTCGGGCCGGAACCTGGTGAGCCTAGCGACGGTGAATTCTTTGGGGGCAAAGGCACTATGCAAACTGAATCGCAATCCGCTTACGGCACCACCGCACCGGCTGCCGGGGCCCTGGGGGCAGGCACAAGCCCCGCTACCCAGCGCTCCACCCTCGATGCCACGGCGCCGGGGCAACTGCGCACCATCAAGCGTAACGGCACGGTGGTCAGCTACGACGAGAGCAAAATCGCCGTGGCCATTACGAAAGCCTTCCTCGCCGTGGAAGGGGGCAACGCCGCCGCCAGCTCGCGCATCCGCGAATTGGTCGCCGATCTCGCCAGCCAGGTCACGGGCACCTTCAAGCGCCGCATGCCCTCCGGCGGCACCGTGCACATCGAGGATATTCAGGACCAGGTCGAACTGGCCCTCATGCGCTCCGGGGAACAGCGCGTCGCCCGCTCCTACGTGCTCTATCGTGAATCCCGCGCCCAGGCCCGGGAAGCCGAGCGCGCCGTGGACGCCGTGGAGGTGCCCCGGGATACGGGCATCAATGTCACCCTCGATGATGGCACCACCCAACCCTTGGACGTCGAACGCCTCCGGGTGGTGGTCCAGGAGGCCAGCCAGGGCCTCGAAGGGGTGGATGGGCAGCGCATTCTCGACGAAGCGCTCAAGAATATGTTCGACGGCATCTCCCAGGCCGACGTGGGCACCTCCCTCGTGATCAGCGCCCGCACCCTGGTGGAGGAAGAGCCCAACTACACCTACGCCACGGCGCGCCTCCTCGCCGATGAGCTCCGTCGGGAAGCCCTCACGTTCCTCGACTTACGCCGCCCAGACGCCGCCGAAGGCGACTACACCGCCACCCAGGGGCAGATGGAAGGGCTCTACGCCCCGGCCCTCGCCGCCTACATTCAGCGCGGAGTGGAATTGGAACTCCTCGACCCGGAGCTGGCCCGCTTCGACCTCGACCGCCTCGGAAAGGCCCTGAAGGCGGACGGCGACCTCAAGTTCACCTACCTGGGGCTTCAGACCCTCTACGATCGCTACTTCCTGCACTCCCAGGAAACGCGCATCGAGCTGCCCCAGTGCTTCTTCATGCGCGTCGCCATGGGCCTCGCCATCCAGGAAGAGGACCGGGAAGCCCGGGCCATCGAGTTCTACGAGCTCCTCTCGTCCTTCGACTACATGTCGTCGACGCCCACGCTCTTCAACGCGGGCACCCTCCGGCCCCAGCTGTCTTCCTGCTACCTCACCACGGTGCCAGATGATCTCCACGGCATCTTTGGCGCCATCCACGACAACGCCATGCTGTCCAAGTTCGCCGGCGGCCTCGGCAACGACTGGACGCCGGTGCGGGCCATGGGCGCCTACATCAAGGGCACGAACGGCAAGAGTCAGGGCGTGGTGCCCTTCCTGAAGGTGGTCAACGACACCGCCGTGGCCGTGAATCAGGGGGGTAAGCGGAAGGGGGCAGTCTGCGCCTACCTGGAAAGCTGGCACCTGGATATCGAGGAGTTCCTCGAGCTGCGGAAGAACACCGGCGACGATCGCCGCCGCACCCACGATATGAACACGGCGAACTGGATCCCCGATCTGTTCATGAAGCGGGTCATGGAAGATGGCGCCTGGACCCTCTTCTCCCCCAGCGATACGCCGGACCTCCACGACCTCACGGGGAGCGCCTTCGAAGCCCGCTACGAGGCCTACGAGGCCATGGCCGATCGCGGGGAACTCACGAACTTCCGCCGGATCCGCGCGGCCGATCTCTGGCGCAAGATGCTGTCCATGGTCTTTGAAACGGGCCACCCCTGGATCACCTTCAAGGACAGCTGCAACCTCCGTTCGCCCCAGCAGCACGTGGGCGTGGTGCACTCCTCGAACCTGTGCACGGAAATCACCCTGAACACCAGCGAAGACGAAATCGCCGTGTGTAACCTCGGGTCCGTGAACCTGGCTCAGCACACCACGGAAAGCGGGCTGGATATGGCGAAGCTCGAGAAAACCGTGCGTACCGCCGTGCGCATGCTCGATAACGTCATCGACATTAACTACTACTCCGTGCCCCAGGCCCGGCGGTCGAACATGCGTCACCGCCCCGTGGGCCTCGGCCTCATGGGCTTCCAGGACGCGCTCTACAAGCAGCGCCTGGCCTACAGCTCCAGCGAAGCCATGGAATTCGCTGACAGCTCCATGGAGGCCATCAGCTATTTTGCGATCCAAGCCTCCAGCGATCTCGCCGTGGAGCGGGGCCGCTACAACAGCTTCGAAGGGTCGCTCTGGAGCCGGGGCATTCTCCCCATCGACTCCATCGCTATCCTCCGCCGGGAGCGCGGCGATCAGTACCTGCAGATGGACGAAACGCAGCGCCTCGACTGGGACGCGGTGCGGGAAAAGGTCCGGACCCAGGGCATGCGGAACTCCAACGTGATGGCCATTGCGCCGACCGCAACCATTGCCAACATCACCGGGGTTTCTCAGTCCATCGAGCCGACCTACCAAAACCTCTACGTGAAATCGAACCTCTCCGGGGAATTCACCGTGGTGAACCCCTATCTGGTTCGCGACCTCAAGGCCGCCGGGCTCTGGGACAAGGTCATGGTCAACGACCTCAAGTACTACGACGGCAGCCTCCAGGAAATCGACCGCGTGCCCGAGGCCCTGAAGGCCCTCTACGCCACGGCCTTCGAAGTCGAGCCGCGGTGGCTGGTGGAAGCGGGCTCGCGCCGGCAGAAGTGGCTCGACCAGGCTCAGTCCCTGAATCTGTACATTAAGGGCGCCTCGGGGAAGAAGCTCGACGTCACCTACAAGATGGCCTGGCTCTCCGGCCTCAAGACCACCTACTACCTGCGTGCCCTGGGAGCCACCTCCACGGAGAAGTCCACGGTGGAAGGCAGCAAGCTCAACGCCGTATCGGCGAAGAGCGAGGCCGCCCCGGCACCGGCACCGGCACCGGCAGCAGCTGCGCCGGCTCCGATGGCCGACACGGCCCCCGATCTGTCCGCCGGCCCGGCCCCCGTGCCCATGGCCTGCTCCCTCGACGATCCGGACTGCGAAGCGTGCCAGTAGGCCGCGCACACGAATGGCAACGGGCGCCTAAACGACGTACCAAGGAGGAATCACAGTGCTGAGCTGGGATGATTACAACGAAGAGACCACCACCGCGGCTCCGCCGCCTCCGCCGAGCGCCCCGGTCCGGGAAGCCGCTCCGGTGGCACCGGCAGCACCGGTAGCCGTCGAAGCCCCGGCGGCCCCCGCCGCAGCGGCGGTCGCCGCACCGGAAGCCCCGGCTCCGGCGGCGCCCCAGAGTTTCGCGGAAGAGACGGACATCGGCGCCCCGGCGGATAACCTGCAGGCGGCCCAGCGCGCCCTTGCCCAGCTGGGCGATGGCACCCAGGGCGGCGGCGAATCGGTAGAGCGGGTCACGGTCGGCGCCAAGCGCATGATCAATGCCCGCGCGGACCTGAACCAGCTCGTGCCCTTCAAATACGACTGGGCCTGGCAGAAGTACATCGACGGCTGCGCCAACCACTGGATGCCCCAGGAAGTGAACATGAACGCCGACATCGCCCTGTGGAAGAGCGAAGACGGCCTCACCCCGGACGAGCGGCAGATCGTGAAGCGCAATCTTGGCTTCTTCTCCACCGCCGACTCCCTGGTCGCCAACAACCTGGTGCTGGCGATCTATCGCCTCATCACCAACCCCGAGTGCCGCCAGTACCTGCTGCGCCAGGCCTTCGAGGAAGCGATCCACACCCACGCCTACCAGTACTGCGTGGAGTCCCTCGGCATGGATGAGGGCGAGATCTTCAACATGTACCACGAGGTGCCGAGCGTGGCCCGGAAGGCCTCCTGGGGCCTGTCCTACACCCGCGCCATCTCCGATCCCACCTTCTCCACGGGAACGCCGGAAACGGACCGGGAGCTGCTGCGGAACCTCATCGCCTTCTATTGCGTGCTGGAAGGGATCTTCTTCTACTGCGGCTTCACCCAG
>JAUILI010000160.1 GCA_030433075.1 Gammaproteobacteria bacterium
TTTTCTCGATGATGGTAAAGGGCACCCCAGCCTGCTTCAGACGATAGCCTGCGAGGAGCCCGGACATCCCCGCGCCGATGATAAGCACGTGAAAGGCGCCCCGCTTCCCTTCATCAACTTCGAAGAGCGCCGGCTGGGCGTAAGGGTCCTCGTGGTTCAGCCCCAGCTCCCCGAGGAGGAAGGGGCCGTAGTGTTCGGGTAAGGGCTGGCCGGCGATGAAATCGATCATCTCCCGCACGACCTCGAGGCTCGGCGCCGGCGGCAGGGCCTGGCCCCCATCGCGATAGGCGACAATCGCCTCGAAGGCCGCTTCCCGCATCTGCGCCTGATCCGCCTCCGAGATCCCCCCCTGGGGATCGCCCATGAATTCCGCGCTCGGCTTAATGGTGCCCCGAAGCAGGGACGGATCCCCGGTCAGGTGCACCAGGGCGCACATGAGCGCCGGAATGTTGGCACTGGCCAGGGCGTTTCGAATGGCGGCGTCGTCCGCCGTGATCGGTGCCCAGGAATCAAAACGATCCGCTAACTTCACCATTGGCTGTCTCCTCCCCCGGAGCCTTGGCTGTAAGGCTCACCTCTTTTCCCTAAGGTCCAGAGCCTGCCTCGCTCCGCCATGGGGTGCAACTCTCTAAAAGCACGGCATACTCGAGGCCGGTACGAGACGCATAACTGCCCTAAGGACTTCCCATGAGCGACGTGAGCTGGACCGCCCTTCTGCCCCCGGCCCTGGCCATCGGCTGCGCCCTGCTCACGCGCCAGGTGCTTCCCTCGCTCTTCGCGGGTATTTGGCTGGCCTATGGCCTCCTCGCCTTTGAGGCAGACGGCAGCTTGAATCCCCTAAGCGCCCTGGCCGATGCGGTGGACGGCATCCTTCGGGTCTTCGAGAGCCCCGGCGATACGCGGGTGCTGATCTTCATGATGCTGATCGGCTCCATGATGGCCCTCATCGAACGCAACGGTGGCGTGGGAGGATTGATCCGAGCCCTCTCCAAGCTGCGCTTCAGCCAAAGTCCCAAGGGTGCCCAGTGGCTGGCTTGGGGTACGGGGGTGGTGATCTTCATCGAGTCCACGGTCACCCTCCTCGTGGCCGGCGCCGTGGCCCGGCCCCTCTTCGACCGCTTCCGCCTCTCCCGGGAGCGGCTGGCCTACCTCATCGACAGCACCTCTGCTCCCGTGTGCATTCTCATCCCCTTAAATGCCTGGGGGGCCATCAACCTTGGCCTTCTCGAGAATACCGGGCTCGAGGATCCCCTCGGCGTGTTCGTCAGCGCCATCCCCCTAAACATCTATGCCTTTAGCGCCGTGGCCTTTGCCGCCGCCACCATCGCCTTTGGTTGGCGCTTCGGCCCCATGGGCGCCGCCGACGACCGCGCGGCCCAGGGCGCAGCGGCCGCCCCCCTGGCCAGCGAAGGGGAGGAAGGCGCGGGCCAGGGCCATGCGGGACACATGCTCCTTCCCCTGCTGGCCCTGCTGCTCACCGTGCCCCTAGGTCTTTGGATTACGGGAAACGGTGATTTTATGGCGGGCTCCGGGTCCAAGGCCGTGCTCTGGGGCGTGCTGGCGGGGCTCACGGTCACCGCCCTGCAGGCCGCACGGCAAGGCACGGCCTTCGCCGACATTATGGAAACGAGCCTCGCCGGCGCGGCCAACCTGCTGACCATCTCCGTGATTTTGCTCTTCGCCCTCGCCCTGGGAACGGCCGCCAAGGCCCTGGGTACGGGCCCCTATCTGGCTCAGCTCGTGGGGGATCAGGTGCCCGCCTTCCTACTCCCGGCCCTGGTGTTTTTGGTCAGTGGGATCACCGCCTTTTCCATCGGCTCCTCCTTCGGCACCTTCGCTCTCATGATTCCCCTGGCCATCCCCCTGGCGCTGGATCTGGGCCTTCCGCCGTCCTTGCTGCTGGCCACGGTGCTCGGCGGTGCGGTCTTCGGAGACCACGCTTCCCCCATCAGCGATACCACGGTGGTGGCTTCCCTGGCCGCCGAAGCCTCCCATATCGAGCACGTGCGCACCCAGCTGCCCTTTGCGCTCTGCGCCGGGGCCATTGCGCTGGTGGCCTACCTAGGGCTTGGCGTCCTCTATACCGCTTAGGACTTTCCCCCCTCTTCCCCCCGCCTCTTGACAGAAGGGCGGGGGCGGAGGACATTTGGGGCAAATGCGAGCCGCGACTCACCTTTAGGAGCCACCATGAGCGAAGCGCCCACCCTTGGCACGATCGATTGGGAAAACCCCTTCCCCGATGTCCCCAGCCACCTTGGCATGGACCCCTACAGCATTCCCCTCGAGGAATTGAATCCGGCGCAGCCCGAGCTCTTTGAGGCCGATCAGCAGTACAAGTACTTCGAGCGCCTGCGCAAAGAAGCGCCCATTCACAAAACCGAGGTCAGCCAATTCGGTCCCTATTGGTCCGTGACGCGCTACGAAGACATCATGCACGTCGATAAGTCGCATCAGATCTTCTCGTCGGAAACGGGCATCACGCTCAATGACGAAGACGAAGACTTCAAGCTGCCCATGTTCATTGCCATGGACCAGCCGAAGCACGACGTTCAGCGCAAAACGGTGCAGGGGGTGGTGTCTCCCCGGAACCTCATGAACCTCGAGCCCCTCATCCGGGAGCGCGCAGGGAAGATCCTCGACGAGCTCCCCGTGGGGGAAGCCTTCAACTGGGTCGACAAGGTCTCCATTGAGTTGACCGCGCAAATGCTCGCCACCCTCTTCGACTTCCCCTTCGAAGATCGGCGCAAGCTCACCCGCTGGTCCGACGTGGCCACCGCGGGACCGGGCAT
>JAUILI010000161.1 GCA_030433075.1 Gammaproteobacteria bacterium
GGCGATGAAGGCCACTCCGGCGTCGCTGGCCCCGGGCATACCCAGAAGGCCACTCCAGCCCCCGAAGGGTTCGCTGCGCGTAATCCAGGCCAGGGCCGTGAGGGCAAAGACGCCAAGCACTCGAGCCTCGGCGGGGCGCCAGGGGCCGGGGCTCGGCACGGTCACGGGGCCGAGGGCGCCGAGCTTCCGCGTGAGCCAGAGCCAGAGCACGGGAATCATCACCAGCACCACCGGTACACCCCAGCCCATCCAGTCGAGAAAGCTTAGAGCCGTGCCCGTGGTGTTCTCGTAAACCTGCATGAAAATAAGGTTAGGTGGCGTGCCGATGGGGGTCCCCACCCCGCCGACGCTGGCGGAGAAGGCAATGCCGAGGAGCAGGGGCGTGGCCAGGGCCGGGGAGGGGGCGCGCTCGAGCACGGCCAGGGCCACGGGAAGCAGCATGAGCGTGGTGGCGGTGTTGGAAATCCACATGGACAGGACGGCGGCCGCGGCCATGAAGCCCAGTACGAGGCGCCGGCTACTGTGGGCCCCGAAGGCCTGCACCATGGTGAGGGCGACCCGGCGGTGGGCGCCGGAATGGGCCATGGCGGTGGATAGGATGAAGCCCCCGAGGAGAAGCAGGATAAGGGGCGAGCCGTAGGCCCGGGCGACCTCTGCCTGGGGCAGGACCCCAAAGGCCGGCATGAGGGCCAGGGGCAATAGGGAGGTCACGGGGATGGGGATGGGTTCAAACACCCACCACACCACCACCCAAAGGGTGACGAGCACCGCGTAGCTGGCGTCTTCGGGCCACCCCGCCTGGGTCATGGCCCAGGCGCCGAGGAGCCCGGCCAGGGGCCCGGCAAAGAGCGCAAGGCGCGTCCACAGGGATGCGGCGCCGTCGCTTTCGCTCGGGGTTTCGGGGCTTTCGGACACGGGGAGGCTCTCCTGGGCGAGGCTCTGAAGGTTGCCAACGGGGTGTGGGGATTGCAAGGTGAGGAAAAGGCGCCGGTTCCGGGGCTGTAAGGGAGGCGGGGCACGGTGGACAGTTTCTATTTCTATGACCTGGAGACCACGGGGCGCAATCCCCGCTGGCATCGCATCGTGCAGTGCGCCGGGGTGCGCACCGATGCCAACCTCGAGCCCCTCTCGGACCCCGAGGCCTGGACCGTGGCCGTGGGCGACGACGTGGTGCCCGAGCCCGAGGCCGTGGCCATTACGGGCCTGTCCCCCCAGCGCGTGGCCGGTGGGCTCGAGGAACGGGCCTTTTTTCGGGAGTTTCTAGGGCGCCTCGCCGCGCCCCGGACCTGCGCCCTGGGCTACAACAGCCTGCGCTTCGACGATGAATTCATCCGCTTTGGGGCCTGGCGCAATCTCTTTGATCCCTATGCCCGGGAATGGCAGGGGGGGAACTCCCGCTGGGATTTGATGGACCTGGTCCGTCTCGCCTACGCCCTGCGCCCCGAGGGGCTCCAGTGGCCCGAGGAAAACGGGCGGGCCGTGTTTCGCCTCGAGGCCCTGGCCTCGGCGAACGGCATTAGCCAGCCGCGAGCCCACGATGCGCGCGATGACGTCTGGGCGACCCTGGGCCTGGCCCGGGCGCTGAAAGCCGCCCAGCCCAAGCTCTTCGCCTACTACCTCGGCCTTCGCGACAAGCAGACGGTGCGGGACCTGTTGCCGAAGCCCTTTGCGGGCGCCTGCCTCTACGTCTCCGGGCATTTTTCCTTGGATCGTCGGCGTCTGGCCGTGATTACCCCCGTGGCGCCCCACCCCACCAACGGCAACGGGGTGATCGTGGCGGATTTGAGCTTCGAGGACGATCGGTGGCTCACCGCGTCCCCCGAGGCCCTGCGAGAAGCCCTCTTTACCAAGGGGTTCGACGGACCCCGGCCGCCGCTGAAGGTGGTTTCGGTCAATAAGGTGCCGGCCCTGGCGCCCCTGTCCGTGCTTCGCAGCGAAGATCGGCAGCGGCTCGATCTGGATCTCGATCGGCTGGATACGGTGCGGGATCGCCTTTCCCGGGTGGAAGGGCTTAGCCAGCGGGTGGCCCAGGCCTTCGGGGGGGCGGAGTTTGCCCCGGCGGAGGAGATCGACGCGGCCCTCTATGAAGGATTTATTCCGCGGGACGATCGGGCAACGCTCACGGCGCTCCGCGAGGGTCCGGTGGCGGACCTTGCCGCGCCGCCGCCCCTGCGGGATGGCAAAAGCCGGGCCCTTCTCGAGGCCTACCAGGCGCGCTGGGCGCCGGAGACCCTCGATCCGGCCCAGCGGAGCGCCTGGGAAGCTCGCCTTCGCGACCGGCTCCGTAACGGTCGGGACGGGGCGACGCCCCTGGCTGAAGCGGAAGCGCGCCTGGCTGCGCTGCTCCCGGAGGCGTCCGATCCGGCGCCCCTGCAGGAGCTGGCCGAACACTACGCGCATCTTCGGCGCCGATGGGGGCTGTGACGGCGGCTGCGAGGACGCCTGGGGGAGCGCCCACGGCGACGCCCGCGGTCGCCTTCCAGGGGGTCGAAAAGCGCTATGGCGATGCGGTGGTGCTGCGGGAACTCACCCTCACCCTGCCTGCGGGGCAAACCTCGGCCATCGTCGGCCCCAGCGGCAGCGGCAAGTCCACCCTTCTTCAGCTGATCAATGGGGTGCTGAAGCCCTCCCGGGGGCGCCTTGAGGTCTTTGGCGCGCCCCTTCCGGAGGATCTTCCGGCCTTTCGCCGGCGCATTGGCTATGCGGTGCAGGGCTCGGCGCTCTTTCCCCATCTCACTGTTTGGGACAACGTCACGCTCCTCGCCCGGCTCGAGC
>JAUILI010000061.1 GCA_030433075.1 Gammaproteobacteria bacterium
TGCCAGCTGAGGGGCGTGAGGGCCCGGTCCCAGCCAAGCTGCGCATCCAGGTGGGTGTGGATATCGACAAAACCGGGGGTCACCAGAGCGCCCTGGGCATCAATTTCCTCGGCCCCCTTGGCGGACACCTGGCCGATTTCTCGGATGATCCCATCCGCAATGGCCACATCCGCCGTACGCGGCGCAGCGCCCGTACCGTCGACAACCGTACCCCCGCGAATCACCAGATCCATGTTCGACTCCCCTACCCACTTAGTTTTAATGAAATTGCTTTAACACCGTATGCCATGGGCGAGCGGGCTCCGCAAGGGCGCGCGGGGCCTAGAAGCCCTGGGCAGGCCGCCCGAAGTGCGCCGCCAGCAGGGCGGCCACGTAGGCTGGCCGGTATACCGGGGAGCCATGCCCAGTCATGGGCATGAGGTGGAAACGGGCCGGGGGTACCCAGGCCGCAATGCGCTGCGCCTCCTTTAGATTTTCATCGTAGGCCCCGCAGGCGATGAGCGTCGGCGCCTGCACCGCCCCAAGGGGCTCGGTGAGATCCGGAGCCCCCTCGTGGGCTCGGTGCATGGCATCGGCACTCTCCCGATCCTCGTAGAAGCGCCAGTAGCGCTCTGCCGGCGCCGGGCTCTGCCCCGCCGCCGCAAGGGCCGCCCGCGCCGCCTCCCCCAGCACGCCCTGACGCTTCTGATCCACGGGCGGGGTCAGGGAGACATCGAACAGCGCAAGACCGGCGAGGCGCCCGGGGTGGCGGAGAGCAAAGGCCGCGGCCGTTCGCGCCCCATAGGCCACCCCCACCACAATCGCCGAGCCGAGGTCGCAGTGGGCCATCAGCCCGGCAAGATCATCGGCGTACTGCTCGAAGCAATAACCCTCCGGAGCCCCCCCGGTGCTGCGACCCATGCCCCGAAGATCAAAGCGCAGCACGCGAAACTGGCTGAGCAGATCGGGCATCAGCCGCTCCCACATGGTGAGGTTGTGGCGCGCCATGGGGATAAGCGCAAGCAGGGGCTTGTGGGGATCCCCCTCGAGTACGTAATTCAATTGCACATCGCCCACGGAGGCGAGGGACCCGAGGGTGTGGTAAGGGGTCAGGGACTTCAGAGCCATAGCACTATCCGAGTTTCACAAAATCCTTCAAGCCTACCCTAGGGCGTCGCCCCCCGCGCCATTCCGTTGAGTGGCTTAGATCTCTATAACTGTTCTTTTAATAAACAGTAACTTTTACCTTACTTAGCCAAGCCCTCGCCACATTTACGATTCGTTAGGCCTGGGCAAAAAAAACCCGGCGCTGAGGGCCGGGTTCTTTATTTGGGGCCTCGAGGATCCCAGAAAGACTTGCTGCCTATTGAAGCCAGCCTTCCACAACATCGTTACCGTGCTCTGCTTTCCAAGCCTTGAGCACCTTGTGATTACCGCCCCGGGTTTCAATCTTTTCCCCCGTGGTGGGATTCACGTAGACCTTGAGCTTGCGCTGACGGCGGCCCGCAGCCGGAGCGGCGGCACTGGCCTTCGCCGGCACCATGGGCGCCAGATCGGCAAGGGTCTTATTGTACTTCGCAAGAAGTTGATTCAAGTCTTCAATAAAGGCCATCTCCTTCTGAACTTCTTCGCTGGCCTTCATGCGCTCGATATCACGCTGTAAACGCTCGAGTTCTTCCTGCTTCTTCTGAAGTTGTACAAGGCTGGTCACGCAACTACCCCCACTTGGTTGGAATGGGCGTATTTATACTCCAACACTTGTAAATTGCAAATACCTCGGCCCTATTTATTTTAGGAAGAAACGTTTTTTAGAACCGTCTCCTAAATAAGGGCCAAAATAAGAAGAAAAAGCGCCCTTGCTTCAGCGCTCTTCTTACCAATATTAAAAGACAAGGAAACCGATCCTTTCAGCTAGACTAAAACCCGGGGCCCAAAAGGCCCCGGTAATATCCGTGGACTTTAGTCTTGGTGCGCTAGGGTTGACTGAGCGTCAGCCGTTCAATGTTTTGATCGACCGTATTAAGACCAATACCCCGAACATTGGCGAGCTCATCAATCGTGCGAAAGCCCCCGTGTTGATCCCGGTATTCGATAATAGCCGCGGCCTTACGCAGGCCCACGCCCTTCAGCGCTGCAGCCAACGCCGCCTCATCCGCCGTGTTGATATCCACCTTCTCCACAACGGCTACGGGCGCCGGCTCAGCCGCCTGCGCAGACAGGGCCAGGGGAAGGGCAAGCATGCCCAGCAAGAGGGCTCGCGCGAGCGCGGGGCCCGCAGGGTGTGCTGTATGCATAGGAGTGCTCCTTATCCTTAGAAGACGCCCCGGAGGGCGGATCACTAGGATTCCCCAGGGGCTAGCCCGGGAAGGCGCGAAGGAAGCAGGGGTAGCGGTAAGACGCCTCGGAAAGGAACGTCAGCCTAGGCGCACTAAATTCTCGAGGCTAGGACGGTGCCCGATCGCCAGGAAGGCTACGCGCGAGCTTACGAAGGGCGAGGCGCGCACGAAGCGTTCCCACCCCGGCCACCGCGTAACCAAGGAGCAAGCCGGCTAGAAAGACTAGGCAAAGCCAGAGGAAGAGCGGTGCGGGAGGACTGACCCAGGTGAGGACGGTCAGGGAAACGTCCTCCGAGTTATCCATCCCGAGGAGTACGCCCAGCAAGAGGAGAAGCAGGGCCAAGCCCCCATAGGTGAGGACCGAAAGGGCCCGAAGCATTAGGCTTCCGCTGCCGGCTCGGGGTGGGTAAGAAGGCTGGCGTTCACCCGATCCCGAAGTTCCTTCCCGGGCTTAAAGTGCGGTACGTGCTTACCACTAAGGCCCACCGCTTCCCCGGTCTTCGGGTTGCGGCCCACCCGCGGGGCGCGATAGTGAAGAGAGAAGCTGCCAAAACCCCGGATTTCGATCCGCTCACCCTGGGCGAGGGTTTGCGCCATCTGCTCGATCATGGTTTTCACGGCGAGCTCTACGTCCTTGCTGGACAGCTGGCTTTGCCGCGCCACGATGCGCTCGATCAACTCCGATTTGGTCATGCCCCTCACCCCAATAGTGGACCGGGGAACCCCGGTGCCCACTCATCATTACGAAAATCAAACGCTTAGGGAAGCTAGCATAGGCTTCCGGGACGCTCAACGGCGAAGCCACGCGCCCGGGCGGACGCGTGGCGCCGTAGCCGGGCCTTAGCTGCCCTGCTGATCCATCTTCTCGCGGATCAGATCGCCAATGGTGGTTGCCGCAGAGCTTTCCTGCTCGCGCTCCTTGTGCTCCCGCATGGCTTCCCGCTCGTCCTCGATGTCCTTTGCCTTCACGGACAGGTTCAAGGTGCGGTTCTTCCGGTCGACGGCGGTGATCTTCACCTCGACTTCGTCCCCAGCCTTCAGGACGGTCCGCGCATCTTCCACCCGCTCCTGGGAAAGCTCGGAGGCGCGAAGCACCCCTTCCACTTCCTCGGCCAGCTTGATGATGGCGTCCTTCTCCGTGACTTCCACCACCGTACCGGTGACGATGGCGCCGCGGTCATTGACGGCCACGTAGTCGTTGAAGGGGTCGTCCTCAAGCTGCTTGATGCCCAGGGAGATGCGCTCCCGCTCAGGATCGATGGCCAGCACCACGGTGGTGACTTCCTGACCCTTCTGGTAGTCGCGCACGGCTTGCTCGCCGGTGTCGTTCCAGGAGATGTCGGAGAGGTGCACCAGGCCGTCGATGCCACCGTCGAGGCCGATGAAGATCCCGAAGTCCGTGATGGACTTGATGGTGCCGGTGATCTTGTCGCCCTTGCCGAAGCTGGCGGAGAACTGCTCCCAGGGGTTCATCTGGGTTTGCTTGATGCCCAGGGAGATGCGGCGGCGATCTTCGTCGATGTCGAGGATCATCACCTTCACATCGTCGCCCACCTGCACAACCTTGGAGGGATGGATGTTCTTGTTGGTCCAGTCCATCTCGGAGACGTGCACGAGACCTTCCACGCCCTCTTCGATTTCCACGAAGCAGCCGTAATCCGTGAGGTTCGTGACCTTCCCTTCCACGATGTGGTTTTCCGGGTAACGAGCCTTGATCTCCACCCAGGGATCTTCCCCAAGCTGCTTGAGACCCAGAGACACCCGCTGACGATCCCGGTCGAACTTGAGCACGCGAACGCGGATTTCATCGCCCACATTGACGATTTCGCTCGGGTGCTTAATGCGACGCCAGGCCATATCGGTGATGTGGAGCAGACCGTCGACACCACCGAGGTCCACGAAGGCACCGTAGTCCGTGAGGTTCTTGACGATACCCTTGAGGTCCATGCCCTCGGCGAGGGAGGTCAGCAGCGCTTCCCGCTCGACGGAATTCTCTTCCTCGAGCACGGCGCGGCGGGACACCACCACGTTGTTACGACGCTGGTCGAGCTTGATGACCTTGAATTCGAGTTCCTTGCCCTCGAGGTGGGTCACTTCGCGCACGGGGCGCATGTCCACCAGGGAGCCGGGGAGGAAGGCCCGGATGCCGTCGATATCGACGGTGAAACCGCCCTTAACCTTGCCCTGGAGGAAGCCAGGAATCTTCTTAGCCCCTTCGAAGGCCTCTTCAAGCACCATCCACACTTCGGCGCGACGGGCCTTCTCCCGGGACAGGCGGGTTTCCCCAAAGCCATCATCCACGGCTTCCATGGCCACCTTAACCTGGTCGCCGATGGACAGTTCGAAGTTTCCTTTCTCGTCGACGAACTGGGACCGGGGGATCACACCCTCGGACTTCAGGCCCGCGTGGACCGTCACCCAATCTTCATCGATGTCGACAATGGTCCCCGTGACAATGGCACCGGGCTCCATCTCGACGGCCTTTAGGCTTTCCTCAAATAGTTCCGCGAAGCTTTCGCTCATTAGGTAAGAACCTCATTAAATCGGGCTTGCGCCCTCAGCACCTCCAGCCTGGTGCTGTCTGCTCAAATTGCCTAGCCCGTGACTCGGCTGGGATCGGTCACGGCGGGCTAGGCCCACACGCCGGCAGGGGCCGGCCTATTTCCTTGGATTTAGCCTTCGGCGCAGAGGCCCCGCTGAAGGGCGGCGCGCCAGACGGCGCCGAAGACGTCGTCGATGGCGAGCGCGGTGGAATCAATCACCAGCGCGTCGTCCGCCGGGCGCAGCGGGGAGGCAGAACGCGCTTGATCGCGCTCATCCCGGGCCTGGATGCTATCCAAAAGGGCGCGGAGATTAGCATCTAAGCCCTTTTCTTTCAACTGCTTATAGCGTCGTTCGGCGCGGGCCGGGGCGCTTGCGGAAAGAAAGATCTTGAGCGGCGCCTCGGGGAAAACCACCGTCCCCATGTCCCGCCCATCGGCCACCAGGCCCGGCGCCTGGGCGAAATCTCGCTGCCGCGCCAACAGCGCCTCCCGCACCGGCAGCAGGGCTGCCACCTGGGACGCCGCCTGCCCCGCCGCATCGGTGCGAATGGCCAGGGAAACATCCTGATCCCCAAGCCATACCGCGCCGCCGGGAGCAAAGCGCAGGGCCAGGGACCGGGCACGGGCCGCCAGCGTTTCCGCATCATCCAAAGCCACCCCGGCCTGCTGCCCATCCAGGGCCAGCACCCGATAAAGGGCGCCGGAATCGAGAAAATGCCAGCCGAGGCGGGTCGCCAACGCTTCGCAAAGCGTGCCCTTCCCCGCGCCACTGGGCCCATCAACCGTGATCACCGGTGCCTCAGGGCGCGTCATGGCCTTCTCCATAGCTTTCCGTCAAGGCGGCATCGCGGGTGGCCCGCGCCCGGGCAATGGCCTCGAAGAGCGCCGCCCCATCCTCCGCCGCAATGGCCCCGCGGAAGGTCCTTAGGGTCGCCTCGAAGCGATCTAAGGCCTCCAGAAGCGCTGGGCCGTTGGTGGTGAATATCTGGGACCACATGGTGGGGTCGGAGCCCGCAATGCGGGTGAAATCGCGAAAGCCCCCGGCCACGAGGCGGAAAATGGCTTCCCGGTGGGGATCGGCGCCGAGCGCGTCCACCAGGGCAAAGGCCAGCAGGTGAGGCAGATGGCTGGTACGGGCCAGCACCGCGTCGTGCGCCTCCACGGACAGGGTTTCAATCTCGGCGCCCAGGGCGCTCCAGATTTGCTCGACCTTCCCGAGGGCTTCCGGAGCCGTGTCCCCAAGCGGCGTCAGCACCACGCGCCGCCCTTGAAACAGGGCGCCATCGCTCGCCGCCATGCCACTGCGCTCAGACCCCGCGATGGGGTGCCCCAGCACCACCTGGCGCCGAAGGGCCGATGGTAGGGCACCGAGGGCTTCCGCAAGGGGCCCCTTGACGCTGGCCACGTCCGTGACCGTGGCCCCCGCCGCCAAGGCCGGCGCGAGGGTCGGGAGCACCGCAGCGGCCGCCGCCGTGGGCATGGCGAGGACGATCACATCCTCTGGCCCGAGGGTTTCCGGCATGGTGAGGGCATGGAAGACTCCGGAGGCCTCCGCCGCTACGCGGGCCGGCGCCGCCGTATCCACCCCGTGCAGCGTCCACCCGCCCGCGGCCCGGAGCCCGCGGGCCATGGAGCCGCCAATCAGCCCCGTGCCAAGGATGGTGACGCGACGCAAACCCTAAGCCGCCAGCTGCGCGCGAACGCGATCGAAGCTTGCGAGGAAGCGGGCCATCTCCTCGGGCAAGCCCACGCTGACCCGCAGGTGCTGAGTAAGGCCGTAGCCCGCCACGGGGCGCACAATCACGCCCTCCTGCAACAGCGCTTCGTAGTAGGCCTTCGCCGCGCCCACTTCAATGGTGAGAAAGTTTCCCGCACTGGGAATGAAGGGAATGCCCCGCTCAGCCATGGCGCCTTCAAGCGCTTGGAGCCCTTCCGCATTGAGACGGCGGCTTTCTTCCACATAGGCATGATCATCGAGGGCCGCAAGGCCCCCAGCCATCGCGAGGCTATTCACGTTGAAGGGCTGGCGAAGGCGATTGAGGAGACTGACGATCTCCGGTGCGGCCACCGCATAGCCCAGGCGAAGCGCCGCAAGGCCGTAGATCTTCGAGAAGGTCCGGGTCACCACCAGATTGGGGTAGCGGGGCAACAGGGATAGGGCCGTCCCTGCGGGGGACGAATGCTGGTATTCGCAATAGGCCTCATCCACCACCACGAGAACATTAGCCGGTACGGCCTGAAGCAGGCTTTCGATCTCCGCGAGGGACGCCACGGTGCCCGTGGGATTGTTGGGATTGGCGATAAACAGGAGGCGTGTGGCGTCGTCCACGGCAGCGGCCATGGCCGGGAGGTCGTGACCGTAGTCCTTGGAGGGCACGGCGCAGACCGTCCCTCCGGCTCCGGCAATGGCGAGGGGATAAACCACAAAGGCGTACTGATCGATCACCCCCTTCGTCCCCGGCGCCAGGAACACGCGGGCGATGAGCTCGAGCACGTCATTTGACCCATTGCCCAGGAGAATCTGGTCCGGGTGAAGACCCTGCTGCGCTGCCAGCTTTTCCCGGAAGGCGTGGGCACTGCCATCGGGGTAGCGGGATAGGTCCGAGGCCGCGCGCGCCAGGGCCTCGTGCACGGTCGACCCGGGGCCCCGGGGGTTCTCGTTACTGGCTAGCTTAATCGCTTCCCGAATGCCGAGCTCCCGCTCGAGGGTTTCCACCGGCTTCCCCGGCTCATAGGGGTGCATGGCCCGAATTTCCGGGCGAGCCTGCTGAAGAAGGGCGTCGAGTGCCTGTGCTGCCATGCTGTGTGCTGTCCTTGTGGTACCCGTGGAATGGGAGTGATCGTTGTGGCCGCTAGCGCTGCGGCCGGGGATAGGAGCCGAGGACCCGCAAATCCAGGGCAAGCCTCTCGAGGGCCCCCAGGGCCCCGCGCACCGCCTCATCTTCGCGGTGCCCCTCCAAATCGACGAAAAAAGCGTAGGTCCATTGCCCTAACCGAGCCGGCCGGGACTCCAGGCGAAGCAGATTCACCCCTGCGGCACTAAAGGGCTCGAGGACGCGAAGAAGCGCGCCGGGCTCATTCTTCGTGGTCACCACCAGCGAGGTGCGGTCGTCCCCAGAGGGCGCCACGGCTTGCCGCCCCAGCACGAAGAAGCGGGTGCAGTTATCCGGAGCATCTTCCACGCAGCGCGCCTCAGCTCGAAGGCCATAGCGTTTCTGTGCGGGATCGCCCGCGAGGGCTGCCAGCTGCGGGTTCTTCGCCACCTGGGCGGCGGCCTCGCCATTGCTAGCCGCAGGCACGCGGGTGAGCTGGGGCCAATGCCGATCGAGCCAACCCCGGCACTGGGCCAGGGACTGGGGATGGGACCACACCGCCGTCAGCCCCTCGAGGGAAGCCTCGGGGTGAAGCAAAAAGTGCTGGTGAATGGGTAGTTCAAGCTCGCCCACAATGGTCAGGGGCGTCGCGAGCAGCGCATCGAGGGACTGATTCACTACCCCTTCCGTGGAGTTCTCCACGGGAACGACTCCGAAATCTGCCTGCCCCGCCTCCACCGCGCGGAATACCTCCGTGATGGAGGGTGCGGGGCGGAAGTCCGCGAAGGCGCCGAAGTGCCGCTCCGCGGCCTGTTCCGTGAAGGTCCCCTCCGGGCCTAGATAGGCAACCCGCTGGGGCGCTTCCAAGGCCAGGCAGGCGGACATCACTTCTCGGAAAAGGCCTGCAATGACATCGTCCGAAAGGGGGCCGGGGTTTGCTGCGCGAAGCCGCGCCAGCACCGCCGCTTCCCGCTCGGGGCGGTAGAAAGCCAGGCCATCCCCCGACCCAGCTTCGGCAAAGCGGCGCTTAACCTCAGCCACTGCCTCCGCGGCCCGGGCCCGGGCATTGAAACGCTCGAGGAGCTCGCTATCGAGGCGGTCGATCTCCGCGCGAAGGGCCGCGAGGGCGTCCGCCTCCTGAGCGCCTTCGTCCCTAGCCATGGCTCGCTTCGAAGTCGGCCATGTAGGCTACGAGCGCATCGACCGCGTCCTGGCCTACTGCGTTGTAGAGGCTGGCGCGCATGCCTCCCACGCTTCGGTGCCCCTTGAGGTTCATGAGCCCCGCGGCTTCGGCGCCGGCCAGGAAAGGCTTATCGAGGCTGGGATCGGGCAAGGTGAAGGGGACGTTCATCCAGGACCGGTAGGCCGGGTCCACCGGGGCGGTGTAGAAATCCGAAGCGTCGATGGCCGCATAGAGGCTCTTCGCCTTGCGCTCATTGCGCTCGGCCATCACCGCAAGGCCGCCTTCCTGCTCGATCCACTCGAACACGAGCCCGGCGAGGTACCAGGAAAAGGTCGGCGGCGTGTTGAGCATGGAGTCTTCGTCGGCGAAGCCCTTCCAGGCCAGCAGGGCCGGAATATCGCTGCGGGCGCGATCCAGGAGCTCGCGCTTCACGATCACCAGCGTCAGCCCCGCGGGGCCCACGTTTTTCTGAGCCCCGGCATAGATCACGTCCCAGGCATTCACATCGATGGGCCGGGACAGGATCGTTGAAGAAAAATCCCCCACCAGGGGCACGCCGCCGGCATCGGGGGCTTCGGGGAATTCCACGCCGCCGATGGTTTCGTTGGTACACACGTGCAGGTAGGCCGCATCGGCGGGCACGTTCCAGCTCGCGCGCTCGGGAATGGTGGTGAAATTCTCCCCTTCGCTGCTCGCCGAAACCACGACGTTGGCGTAGCGCCCCGCTTCCTTAATGGCTTTCTTGGACCAGGCGCCGGTGTTCACGTAGGCCACGGTCTGCCCCGGGGCAGAAAGGTTCAGGGGCACCGCAGAGAACTGCATGGTCGCCCCGCCCTGAAGGAAGAGCACGGCATACTCATCCGAAATACCCATGAGGGAACGCAGCCGCGCCTCCGCCGCTTCGGCGACGGCCAGGAAGGTGGATCCGCGGTGGCTGACCTCCATGATGGACATGCCCGTACCCTGAAAATCCAGGAGTTCTTGCTGTGCTCGCTCAAGCACAGCGGTGGGCAGCGCGGCCGGCCCTGCGGAAAAGTTAAAAGCGCGGTTCACTCGTTAGATTCCTCTTGGTTGTCAGCTGCGTCCTCTTCCGTTTCGACGATGCGCTCAAGGCCCACGAGCTGCTCGCCGTCGCGAAGATTGATGAGGCGAACCCCCTGCGTATTGCGGCCGAGCACGGAGATTTCCCCCACCCGGGTCCGCACCAGCGTGCCCTGGTTGGAAATCAGCATGATTTCGTCGCCCTCGCCTACCTGCACGGCGCCTACCATATCGCCGTTGCGCTCGGTGGTTTGCATGGCGATGACGCCCTGCCCGCCCCGGCCCCGGAGGGGGAAGTCCTCGACCTGGGAACGCTTCCCATAGCCGTGGGCGCTGGCGGTCAGAATCATGGTGCCCGGATCGGGGACGATGCAGGCGATGATGCGATGGCCGCTACCGAGCTTCGCCCCGCGCACGCCCCGGGCCGTCCGGCCCATGGCCCGCACGTCCGACTCCTTGAAGCGCACGGCCTTGCCCGAGGAGGTCAGCAGCATGACGTCCCGCGTGCCGTCGGTGTACACCGCGCGCACGAGATGGTTGTCCTCTTCAAGGTCGATGGCGATGAGGCCCACGGACCGGGGGCGAGAGAACTGATCGATGGGCGTCTTCTTCACCGTGCCATTGGCCGTGGCCATGAAGATGAAGCCCTGATCTTCGTTCTCCTTCACGGGCAAGAGCGTGGTGATGCGTTCGTTTTCCGCCAGGGGAAGGATGTTGACCACCGGGCGACCCCGGGACGTGCGGGAGCCCTGAGGGAATTGATACACCTTCAGCCAGTACACCTTGCCCCGATTGGTGAAGCACAAAATGGTGTCATGGGAATTCGCCACCAGCAGGTGCTCGACGAAATCCTCTTCGTTCACGGAGGTGGCCGCCTTTCCGCGACCGCCCCGGCGCTGGGCTTCGTAGCTGGTGAGGGGCTGCGCCTTGGCATAGCCCCGGTTCGAAACCGTCACCACCATGTCTTCTTCTTCGATGAGATCTTCATAGGTGAGATCTTCGAAGCTGCCGCGAATTTCCGTGCGCCGCTCGTCGCCATACTGCTCGAGGATCGCCACGAGTTCTTCCCGAATCACAGCAAGGAGGCGGGCGCGATCCCGGAGGATCTCAAGGTAGCCAGCGATCTCTTCCAGCAGCCCTTCGTATTCCTCGATGAGCTTGTCCTGCTCCATGCTGGTGAGGCGATTCAAGCGAAGGTCGAGGATGGCCTGGGCCTGCTGCGGAGACAGCCAGTATTGGCCATCGTGGAACCCATACTGGGGCTCGAGGTCATCGGGGCGGCAGGCCTCAGCGCCGGTGCGGGACAGCAAACGGCCCACGGTGTCCGAGGCCCAGCCCCGGCCGCAGAGCGCTTCCCGCGCGTCTGCCGGCGTGGGAGACGCCTTAATCAGCGCGATGACCTCATCAATGTTCGACAGGGCGACGGCCTGCCCTTCCAGGATGTGGCCCCGCTCCCGCGCCTTGCGAAGCAGGTAAATGGTGCGGCGGGTGACGACCTCCCGGCGGTGGCGCAGGAAGGCTTCGAGCATTTCCTTTAGGTTGAGGATCTTCGGCTGCCCATCGACGAGGGCCACGCAGTTGATCCCGAAGACCGACTGCAGCTGGGTTTGGGCATAGAGGTTGTTGAGCACCACTTCCCCAGACTCACCTCGGCGCAGCTCAATGACCACCCGAAGGCCGTCCTTGTCCGATTCGTCCCGAAGTTCGCTGATGCCTTCGATGCGCTTTTCCTTCACCAGCTCGGCAATCTTCTCGATGAGCCGCGCCTTGTTCAGCATGTAGGGCAGCTCGGTGATGAGGATCGTTTCCCGATTCGTCTTTTCGTCCACGAGCACTTCGGCCCGGGCCCGCACATAGATGCGACCGCGACCGGTTTTGTAGGCCTGCACGATGCCCGCACGGCCGTTGATGATGCCCGCCGTGGGGAAGTCCGGGCCCGTGACGATGTTCATGAGATCGTCGATGGACAGGCTGTCGTCATCGATGAGCGCGATGCAGGCGTTGACCACTTCCGTCAGGTTGTGGGGCGGAATGTTCGTGGCCATGCCCACGGCAATGCCGGAGGAGCCATTCACCAAGAGGTGCGGCACCCGGGTGGGCAGCACGGAAGGCATGTGGAGCGTTTCGTCGTAGTTCGCGACGAAATCCACCGTTTCCTTGTCCAGATCCGCGAGGAGCGGCTCGGCCATCTTCGACATGCGCACTTCCGTATAGCGCATGGCCGCCGGGGGATCCCCGTCCACGGAGCCGAAGTTCCCCTGCCCGTCCACCAGCAGGTAGCGCATGGAGAAATCCTGGGCCATGCGCACGATGGTGTCGTATACCGCGGAGTCCCCGTGGGGGTGATATTTACCGATGACCTCGCCCACCACCCGCGCCGATTTCATGTAGGGGCGGTTGTAGGTGTTGTTCAGTTCGCTCATGGCGAACAGCACCCGGCGGTGCACCGGTTTCAGCCCGTCGCGGACATCGGGCAGGGCCCGACCGACAATGACACTCATGGCGTAGTCGAGGTAGGACTGACGTAGCTCGTCCTCGATATTGACGGGTAAAACTTCCTTGCCAAGCTCTGACATTCAATACTCGCTTAGGATTTCTTGAAGACCCCACGGGCCCCTCCCGGGAGCGGCCCAAAGCCAGCGCGAAGCATACCATAAGCGCCCCCCAAGCAGCCCCCGACCCGGGGCCTAAGTGCTTGTC
This sequence comes from Gammaproteobacteria bacterium, assembly GCA_030433075.1. Lineage (GTDB taxonomy): Bacteria > Pseudomonadota > Gammaproteobacteria > Pseudomonadales > Azotimanducaceae > Salivita. The sequence continues at coordinate 12,596 of JAUILI010000061.1, forward strand.
CTAGCGGGCGAAGAAACGGCACATTGGGCTATACTTTCGCGCCGCAAAAAAGGAAACGCGCCATGACCGGCCCGGAAGGGACCCCCACCCCCGTCACCACCGTGCTCTGCCCCGAGTGGGTCCTGCCCATGACCGACGAGGGGCCCTTTTGCCACGAGGGATGGGCGGTAGCGCTCGCCGGCGATCGCATCGCCGCCGTGGGCCCGGCGGAGGCCCTTACGGCCCGCTGGCCCCAGGCGACGCGCCAGGCCCTGCCCAAGCAGGCCCTGCTCCCCGGCTTTATTAATGCCCATGGCCACGCCGCCATGAGCCTCTTTCGGGGCTTCGCCGATGACATGGCCCTGGGCCCCTGGCTCGAGGAGCGCATCTGGCCCCTCGAAGGGCGCTTCGTGGATCCGGAATTCGTCGCCGATGGCACGGCCCTCGCCGCTGCGGAGATGCTTCGAGGCGGCACCACCACCTTCAGCGATATGTACTTCTTCCCCGAGGTGGCCGCTTCCGTGGCCTTAAAGGCCGGCCTTCGCGCCCAGCTGTGCTGCCCCCTCATTCAATTTCCCACGGCCTGGGCCAGCGGCGCGGAGGAAGGACTGCGGAAAACCCTGGCGCTGCGGGACGAGCACCGAGACAGCGAGCAGATCCAGGTGGCCTTTGGCCCCCACTCCACCTATGCCCTTTCGCCGGAACACATGATTCGCATCGCCACCCTGGCCGAGGAGCTGGATATGCCGGTGCAGATCCACCTGCAGGAAACCGCCGCCGAGGTCGAGGACGCCATAAAAGCGCACGGCGAACGGCCCACGGCCAGCCTGGAGCGCTATGGACTCCTCTCGCCCCGGCTGCAGGCCGTACACCTCACCCAGGTGAGCGACGGTGACCTCGAGCGGCTCCAGCGCTACAACGTCTCCGTAGTGCACTGCCCCCAATCAAACCTGAAGCTGGCGAGCGGCTTTGCCCCCGTGGCGCGGTTCCTGAAAGCGGGGCTTCGGGTCGCATTGGGCACGGACGGCGCGGCTTCCAACAATGCTCTCTCCATGCTCCGGGAGCTCCAGGTCGCCGCCCTTCTGGCCAAGGCCGTGGCCGGAGATGCCACCGCCCTGCCCGCGCGCCAGGCCCTGCGCATGGCCACCCGGGGCGGAGCGGAAGCCCTAGGCATGGATGAGCGCCGGGGCCAGCTGGCCCCAGGCTTCGACGCCGACTTGGTATCCATCAGCCTCGCGGGGCTGGAAGCCCAACCGGTTTACCATCCCGAGTCTCAGCTGGCCTACAGCCTTAGCGATAGCGCCGTGCGCCATTGCTGGATTGCGGGCAAACCCGTCCTTAAGGACGGAACCCTCACCACCCTCGATGAGGCGGACCTCATCCGCCGCGCCGAGCGCTGGAAACACCGCATGGGAGCCGCCTGATGGCCCAGGACAACATCGACCCTCAGGAAGTGGCGAAGTTTGAAGCCATGGCCCACCGCTGGTGGGACCCGGAGGGGGACTTCCGCCCCCTCCACGACCTGAACCCCCTCCGCTGCCAGTGGATCGCCGATCGCGCGCCCCTCGCGGGCGCTCGCCTTCTCGACGTCGGCTGCGGCGGCGGCCTGGTCTCCGAGGCCATGGCCCGCTACGGCGCGGAGGTCACGGGGGTGGACGCCGCTGAGGGCCCCCTCACCGTGGCCCGCCTGCACGCCCTCGATGGGGGCCTCGAGATTCGCTACCTCCACAGCACGGTGGAAGGGCTCGGGGAGGAGGAAGCGCCCTTCGACGTGATCACCTGCTTGGAAATGCTGGAGCACGTCCCCGATCCGGGCGCGGTGGTCGCCGCCTGCGCGGAACGCCTAAAGCCCGGCGGCCATCTGTTTTTATCGACCTTGAACCGATCCCTAAAGTCCTGGCTCTTCGGAGTCGTAGGGGCGGAATACGTCCTGAACCTGCTCCCCCGGGGCACCCACGAATACGAGAAGTTTCTGCGCCCCTCGGAACTCGCGGGCCTTAGCCGCAAGGCGGGCCTGCGCCTCGAGGGCATCGCCGGGCTTCACTATGACCCTATCCGCCGCAAGGCCTGGCTGAACGCCCGGGCCGATGTGAACTACCTGATGCACTTCACCCGGTAATTGCCCGTGAACCCAACGCTGAACACCTTTACCCCCGCCCCGGACCTCCTGGCCGGCCGCATCATCGCCATTACGGGCGCCACGGAGGGCATCGGCCGCGCCCTGGCCAAGGGCTTCGCCGCCCACGGCGCAACGGTCATCGCCCTGGCCCGCAACCTCAATCGGCTAGAAAGTCTCTTTGATGAAATCGTTAGCGCTGGCCACCCGGAGCCGGTCCTTCAGCCTACGGATCTTGAGGGCTTTCGCGCGGACCATGCCCAGCAGCTGGCCCACGCCATTGGCAATCAGTTTGGGCGCCTCGATGGGCTATTGCACAACGCCAGCCTGCTAGGACCCCGCCTTCCTT
>JAUILI010000162.1 GCA_030433075.1 Gammaproteobacteria bacterium
TACCACGTTTCCGACGACATGCGCTGGATGGAGGAACGCATCGGCCCGGTTCGGTCCATTGGCGCCTATGCCTTCCGGGATCTGAAGAACAGCGGCGCCGTGCTGGTCTTCGGGAGCGACGCCCCCGGGACCAATGCAGCCCGCTACTACCTGAGTCCCATCTACGGGCTGTACGCCGCGGTAACCCGACAGACCTTAAAGGGCACGCCGGAGGCCGGATGGTTCCCGGAGCAGCGCCTCAGCATTGAGGAGGCCATCGAGGCCTACACCTACAACCCGGCCTGGGCCGCCTTCGAGGAGGCGGACAAGGGCCGGCTGACCGCTGGCCGCCTGGCCGATCTGGTGGTGTGGGACCGCAACCTGGTGCAGGTGGGGCAGGAGAATCCCAAGGCCCTCCTGGACGCAAAGGTGTGGCTGACCATGGTGGGCGGTAAGGTCGTCTACCAGGCGGGAGCAGAGTAATGCCGGAAAGCCCCCGGGCTGGGGAGGGCGAAGAAACGCCTAAGGTGGTGGTGCACCCCGTGGTGTTCGGGGTGTCGGCGTGCCTCATCGTGGCCGTGTCGGCCTTTGGGGCGGCGGTGCCGACCTTCGCGGCGGAGGTGTTCAGCGCCATCCAGGGGTGGATCGTTCACACCTTCGGCTGGTTCTACATGCTGTGCATCGCCGTTTTCCTCATCTTCGTGCTTTACCTCGCCTTTTCCCGCTTTGGCGCCGTGCGCCTGGGGCCCGATGACTCGGAGCCGGAGTACAGTCGCCTTTCCTGGTTTGCCATGCTGTTTAGCGCCGGTATCGGCATCGGGCTGCTCTTCTTCGGGGTCGCAGAGCCGCTGCTGCATTTTGCCGCGCCCCCGGCGGAAGGGATCGATGGCCAAACGCCGGAGGCCGCCCGCTTCGCGATGAACGCCACCTTCCTCCATTGGGGGGTGCACGGCTGGGCCGTCTACGTCCTCATTGGCCTGGCCCTCGCCTACTTTGCCTACCGCCATCACCTTCCCCTGACCCTGCGCAGCGCGCTCTATCCCCTCCTGGGAGAACGCATTCACGGGCCCATCGGCAATGCCGTGGACATCGCTGCGGTGATCGGAACGGTCTTTGGCGTCGCGACCTCCCTGGGCCTAGGGGTTCTGCAGGTGAACGCGGGGCTGAACTATCTCTTCGATGTCCCCGAGGTGGCCTGGGTGCAGGTCAGCCTCATCGCCGCCATCACGCTCATGGCCACGGCCTCCGTGGTGGCCGGGCTCGATGCGGGCATCAAGCGCCTTTCCGAGCTCAACATGCTGCTCGCCGTCGCCCTTTTGGTGGTGGTTTTCGCCCTCGGCCCGACGGTCTTTCTCCTGTCCGCCTTTCTGCAAAACGTGGGGGTCTACGCCTCTGAGCTGGTGGCCCTCACCTTTCGCCAGTTTGCCTACCAGCCCAACGAGTGGCTGGGGGGCTGGACCCTTTTCTACTGGGCCTGGTGGATGGCCTGGGCGCCCTTCGTGGGGATGTTCATCGCGCGCATTTCCCGGGGCCGGACCATCCGGGAATTCGTGGTGGGCGTGCTTCTGGCTCCGTCCCTCTTTATCTTTTTCTGGATGACCGTCTTCGGCGATAGCGCCATCCACGCCGTGCTCGTGGAAGCCCAGGACCGGGTGCTCCAGCTGGCGCAAAACAACATGCCCCTGGCGCTCTTTGGCCTCCTGGAACGGTTGCCCTTTGGCTTTTTCCTGTCCGTGCTGTCGCTCATCCTGATTGTGACCTTCTTTGTGACCTCCTCCGATTCCGGCTCCCTCGTGGTGGATATGCTCGCGTCCGGGGGGGTGGAGAATCCACCGGTGTGGCAGCGTATTTTCTGGGCCTTGACCCAGGGTCTCATCGCGGCGGTGCTCCTCCTGGCCGGAGGGCTGGGGGCCCTGCAAACGGCCGCCCTCACCAGCGGCCTGCCCCTGGCCGTGGTGTTGTTGGCCGTGGGCTTTGGTCTCTACACGGCCCTAAGCCGGGAGGCCCAGGCCCAGGCTCGCTATGAAGGGCCGCCCCTGCCCGTGGCGACGGTCGCCGTGGACTGGCGGCGCCGGCTGAAGCAGCTCGTGCGGCACCACGATCGGCGGGCGGCGGAAGCCTTCCTTCGGGAGACGGCCCAGCCGGCCTTTGAAAGCGTCGTGCTCGAGCTTCGGGCTCTGGACGTGCACGCCGAACTGCGCGATGACGGGGAAGCGCTGGCCGTGGAAGTCATCGACGCTTCGGGGGAAGAGCCCCTCGTGCTGTTTGCCTACGGGGTTCAGCTGCGTAGCTATCGCACCATGACCTTCACCGTGCTCGAGCCGCAGAAGGAGGCGGCGCGGCGCCACTGGTATGCGGAGGCCTGGTGTAGCACCACGAGCGAGCGCTACGACGTCATGGGGGTGGATCGCCACGCCCTGATCGACGATTTGCTGTCCCACTACTCGCGCTGGGTCGCCGCGCGGACGGCGCCCCAGCCCGTGCTTGAGCCGCCGACGGCTTAAGCCCTGGCCCCGGCGCTCCCGCGCCCCGCGACAAGCCCAAGGGCGGCGAGCAGGAAAGCCGTGAGGGTGAGCCCCCCGGCGCCGTCGTCCAGGGTCGGCGCCGCGATGAGCGTGCCCAGCCCCGTCAAAAGCATCACCGCGAGCAGCATGAGGGCTGACGCACGGGAGTCATTGCCCCCGGCGGCGTCGAGGGCCGCCATAAAGGCCAGGGGCCCGCGAAACCCCAGCCCGAGGTTCAC
>JAUILI010000062.1 GCA_030433075.1 Gammaproteobacteria bacterium
GCAGCGCTGGGAAAAGCGGCGCATGCTCCGGCGCCTGCGGGATCGCTAGCTCTGGGGCGAGGGATCCCGCGATCGTGGCATGCTAGGCGCTGTTGACCTTCGACCCTGGAGCTCTCCCATGCGATCGATCCTCCTTACGGCCCTGGCGCTATGCGCGGCCACGGCGACCGCCGCCGAGCCCCGGCCCTTTAGCGCCGATGATGTCTTTGAGCTGGAGTGGGCACGCTCTCCGGTCATCTCGCCGGCGCTCACGGAGGTGGTGTGGGTGCGCACGGGCTACGACCGGCGCAGCGATCGCCCCCGGGGGGCGCTTTGGGTGACGGACGTGGCCACGGGCGCTTCCCAGCCCCTGGTGACCGGACCCGGCAGCTACCACAGCCCGGCCTTTTCCCCGGACGGAACTCGCCTTGCCTATCTCGCCAGCGAAGAAGGCAAAACGCGCCTGCGCATGCGCTGGCTTGCCTCGGGCCGGGAGGCCGTGGTGGCGGACCTCGACAGCACGCCGCGGCAGGTGCGCTGGGCACCGGATGGCACGGCCCTGGCCTTTACCCTCTTCACCCCCGGGGAAGGCCTAAGCCTGGGGAAGGCGAAGCCCCGGAAGCCTGACGATGCGCGCTGGGCCGATCCCATGCGCGTGATTGACGACTTGGTTTTCCGTTTCGATGGCCGGGGCTACCTCAAGGAAGGCACGGATCAGGTGTATGTAGTGCCTGCCCATGGCGGCACGCCCCGGGCCGTGACCTCCGGCGGCGATGGCTTTAGCGCGCCGGCCTGGAGCGCCGATGGCAAAACCCTGTACGTCGTGGGTAATGATGGGCCCCGGCCCGAGATGGATCCCATCGAGTCAGAGATCTACGCCGTGGACGTCGCCACGGGGGCGCGCCGCGCCGTCACCGATCGTGATGGGCCGGACCGGTCGCCGGCAGCCTCCCCCGATGGGCAGACCCTGGCTTGGCTGGGCTATAACGACGAGCGCCGGGCCTATCAGCAAACGGAGCTCTACGTGCAGGGGCCTGGGGATGAGGCGCCCCGGCTGCTAACCGCCGACTTTGACCATAGCCTTTCCGATCTCACCTGGACCGACGACGGGCAAGCCCTCCTCGCCCAGGCCACGGTGCGGGGGCAAATCCACCTCGTGGAAATCGATCTTGAGGGCACGGTGCGCACCCTCCTCCGAGATATTGGCGGCACCAGCCTCGGGCGTCCCTACGGCTCCGGGGATCACGCCGTTAAGGGCACGGGGGCCCAGCGGGTGGCGGCCTGGACCGTTGCGGACCCCAACCGCCCCGCAGAGCTTGCCATCCAGGTCGGCGCAAGCGCTCCGCGCATGGTTACGGACCTGAACTCCGATCTCCTGGACCACATCGCCCTGCCCCGCATCGAAGCCCTCGAGGTGCCCTCGCGCCTCGACGGGCTGCCGATCCAGGCCTGGATGGCCATTCCCGCGGGGGTAGAGGCCGATAGAACTGCGCCCCTAATCCTCGAGATTCACGGCGGCCCCTTCGCCATGTACACCCCGAACTTCGCTGCGGAAATTCAGCGCTATGCGGCAGAGGGCTACGTCACCGTTTGGGCCAACCCCCGGGGCTCCACGGGCTATGGCGAGGCCTTCGCGCAGGAAATCGACGAAGCCTATCCGGGTCCGGACCACGAAGATCTCATGAGCGTTGTGGATGCGGTGGTCGCCCAGGGCTGGGTCGATGAGAAGCGCCTGTTTATCACCGGCGGCTCCGGAGGCGGCGTGCTGAGCGCCTACGCCACGGGCATGACCGATCGCTTCGCCGCCGCGGCCGTCATTAAGCCCGTCATCAACTGGTTCACCATGGCCCTGGCGGGGGATATCGGGGTGGTGGTGTCTCGCCACTGGATTCGGGGGAACCCCTGGGAGAATCCGCAGAAGTATTTTGACCGATCCCCCATCCGGGTGGTGGGTAACGTGACCACCCCCACCCTCGTGATGGTGGGAGAAGAGGACTGGCGAACGCCGGCCTGGGAAGCGGAGCAGTGGTACACGGCGCTGAAGATGCAGGACGTGCCCTCGGCCTATGTGCGCGTGCCCGGGGCCTCCCACACCATTGCCGCCCGCCCCAGCAATCTCGTCGCGAAGGTGGATACGATCATGGCGTGGTTCGAGAAGTACGATCCGGCGAAGGTTAGTAGTGCAGGCGAAGCGGAAAACTAGGACAAGCGCTTCAGCCCCTAGCCTTCTGCCGCTGCGAGGTAAGCGCTCAGCGGCTCCGTCCCGCTGAAGTGCCGATCCCGCTCCACAGGCAGGCCAAGGCCACCGCGGAGGGCCTCGAGCTCCGATAGGCGCACGTAGCCGAGCTCCGGGGCCCCAAGGCCGAGGTCGCAGAGGCCGAAGGCGAGGTCCGGATCGTCGGGATCAAGCTCACTAAGCAGCCAGGTGGCCGCCCCGTCCGGGGTAAAGAGCTTGACCACCGGGGGGAAGTCCTCGCTCTGGTCCCGGTACGAAAGCGCCCGTTGCCGGGCCCCCTGCTGAAGAAGCTTCGTTCGCTGGCCCTGGGTGAGTAAGCGCATGGGGGGTATCTCCGGCGGTGAAAGGCCCAGCGTGCCCGGGCAAGCGCGCTCCGCCCGAGGGAAAGGCCCCCCGCGAGGCGTAGGTTTCCTCGGAGGCTTCCCAGCGCGACGGTTGCGCCGGGGCGCCGATCTCGCTAGGGTCCGCCCCCTTCTTTCGTGCCCCCGCGGTGTTCTCCGCCGGCGCCCCCTGAGCGCGCCGCGCCCCAGTATTTAGGATCTCCCCCATGCAGGATGGCTTTGCCAATATCCGTAACGATCTTCTCGCTGGCCTCGTGGTCGCCCTGGCGCTCATTCCCGAGGCCATCGCCTTTTCCATCATCGCTGGCGTGGATCCGAAGGTTGGGCTTTACGCCTCCTTCTGTATTGCGGTCACCACGGCCTTCCTGGGCGGTCGCCCGGCCATGATTTCCGCGGCCACGGGGGCCATGGCCCTGGTCATGGTGACGCTGGTGAAGGAACACGGGCTTCAATATCTATTGGCGGCCACCGTGCTCACGGGGCTGTTGCAGATCGTCGCCGGCTGGGTGCGCCTTGGGACCCTGATGCGTTTTGTTTCCCGCTCCGTGGTGACGGGTTTTGTGAATGCGCTGGCCATCCTGATCTTCATGGCCCAGCTGCCCGAGCTCATCGGTGTAACCTGGCATGTCTACGCCATGACTGCGGCGGGCCTCGCCATCATCTACGGCTTGCCCTATGTGACCACGGCGATCCCCTCGCCCCTTGTGACCATCGTGGTGCTGACCGCCGTGGCCGTGTTCTTTGGGCTGGAGATTCGCACCGTGGGGGACATGGGTACGCTCCCCGATAGCCTGCCCGTCTTCCTCCTCCCGGACGTCCCCCTAAACCTGGAAACGCTGGCGATCATCTTTCCCTACGCCGCTACCCTTACCGTGGTAGGGCTTTTGGAATCGCTCATGACCGCGACCATCGTGGACGATCTGACGGATACGAAGAGCGATAAGAACCGCGAATGCCTGGGGCAAGGGGCTGCCAATATCGTCTCCGGCTTCCTCGGGGGCATGGCGGGCTGCGCCATGATTGGGCAATCCGTGATTAACGTGAAATCCGGGGGCCGGGGGCGCCTTTCGACGCTCTGCGCTGGGGTTTTTTTGCTGATCATGGTGGTCTTTCTCGGCGACTGGGTGGGGCAAATCCCCATGGCGGCTTTGGTGGCCGTGATGATCATGGTGTCCCTGGGCACCTTTAGCTGGCAGTCCCTTAAGGATCTGCGGACCCACCCGAAGAGCTCCTCCGCCGTCATGCTCGCCACCGTGGCCGTGACCGTGGCCACCCACGACCTGGCTCAGGGGGTCCTCACCGGGGTGCTGCTTTCGGGCTTCTTCTTCGCCCACAAGGTGGGGCAGATCCTTGTGGTGCGCTCCCAGGCTGCTCCCGACGGCCGGCAGCGAGCCTATACCGCGCTCGGCCAGGTGTTCTTCGCCAGCGCCGATCGCTTCGTTAATGCCTTTGACTACAAGGAAGTGATCGAGGGGGTGCAGATCGATGTGAGTCGCGCTCATTTCTGGGACATCACGGCGGTGAGCGCCCTGGACAAGGTGGTGCTGAAGTTCCGCCGGGAAGGCACGGAGGTCGAGGTCCTTGGGCTGAATGAAGCCAGCGCCACCCTGGTCGACAAATTCGCGCTGCACGATAAGGACAGCGCCGACGATCTCCTGATTGCCCACTAAGGAGGCCCCATGGACCTGGAAAAGAAAGTCCTGGCCTGCGTGGACCAATCCCACTTTGCGGACTACGTGGTGGATTACAGCGTCTGGGCCGCGCAGCGCCTCGCCGCGCCCCTCGAACTTCTTCACGTCCTCGATCGCCATCCGGAGATTGCGGCGCACGCGGACCACAGCGGCACCCTTGGGCTCGACGCCCAAGCGCAGCTGCTGACCACGCTCACGGAAGAAGATGAAAGCCGGAGCAAAACGGCTCGGGAGGTCGGGCGACGCTTTCTGGCAAGGCTCCGGAGCCGGGCAATCGATGCGGGCATGAAAAACACCGACGTGCGGCAGCGCCATGGCGCGCTGGCGGACACCCTGGCCGAACAGGAACGGGACGTGCGCCTTTTCGTCCTCGGGCGCCGGGGAGAGGCGGCGGAACATACGCAGCGCGATCTCGGCCGAAGCGTCGAGTGGGTGGTGCGGCGGTTGAAGCGGCCGATCCTAGCGGTCACGGAGGACTTCCGCCCCCCGCAGCGCGCCCTCCTCGCCTTCGATGGCAGCCCCGTCACGCGCCGGGGCGTGAACCTGATCGCCAAGAGCCCCCTGCTAAAGGGCATTCCGGTGGATATTCTCGTTTCTGGGAAAGGTAAGGGGGAAGGTCTGCGCCATCTGCCCTGGGCTCAAAAGACGCTGGAAAAAGCGGGCTATGACGTGGAGGCCCTGCAGATCCCCGGGGATCCGGAGCGGGTGATTGCGGAAACGGTGCAAGCGCGGGCGGCAGACCTGCTGATTATGGGGGCCTACGGCCACTCCCCCCTGCGGAGCCTGATTTTCGGCAGCAAAACCTCCGACCTACTGCGCTCCGCGACCTTACCGACGCTCCTGCTGCGCTAGCGCGTCCACTGGGACGTGACAGGCTAGGTCGAGATCATCTGTCTGTGGTCACGCCAGCACCCAAGGGTTTATGACGGTAAGCCCCGCCCTCTGAAAGGGTGCGACGTCACGCGTGGCAACAATAAAACCATGCGTAGCAGCTAACGCCGCGATTTGAGCGTCGGCTGAACCGATAGGCGAGCCGGATGCCTCGGCATCGGCTACGAGACGAGCAGCGTTGGCAGCGGCAGGCGTATCAAAGGAGAGTATGCGCGGGCCCACCAGGCGTGACAGGGTGAAATCTAACAAAGACCACAAACCCGCCTTACGCCGCCCCTCCGGCAGCCGCTCTATACCAAAACGAAGCTCCATCACGTTGACGCTCGTAGTAAACAGGGCGGACTCGACCTGCCCATTCAGCCACTCGATAACTGCAGGATCCGGGGATCCTCGCATCGGCTCGGAGATCACATTGGTATCGAGGACGATCACGAGAAATCGGCGGGGGTTGCAGGTGTGCGGTCGCGAGGGGTCTCAGGAAACTCGACGGCTAGCGCCCGGGCGTAGGCTACAACTACATCGCCGAGACGCTCAGCGGGGCGGGTCGCTTCGTCCAACAGGCGCCGAACAGCCGCTTCGGCGCTCAGGCCATGCTGAGCAGCATAGAGACGAATGCGTCGATGCAAGTCCTCGGAGAGGTTCCTGACGGTCATGCTTGGCATTAGCTCACCTTCCAGGTGATATCATTATCACTATTTGATATCGCAAAGATCGAACCGTCAATAGGCTATCAAAGCAAAGTTTCTCCCCTGCCGACGCTACTGCTGCGCTAACGCGCTGCGTCGTCGTCCTTCTCATGGGCCACCTTATTGGGGGCGACATAGCTTTCCCCCGCACCATAGCGCGCCTGCCAATCGGCGGGCGGGAGGGGTAAGGGCCGGCTTTCTTTCGCGCGCGCCGGGGTGAAGGCCCGCCGAGGCCCTTCGCTACGCACCTGCTCAAACCACACCAGGCCGTCGAAGGCGCCGCTGTTGCCCCGAGGGGCGATGAGATCGAGATCCCCATCGCCGTCGAGGTCGCGGCTCGCAAAGAGATCGATCATGCCCCGCACCCGGCGGTCGATGTCGTGGCGCTGCCAGGGCTGGGTAGGATCGCCAGGGTTCTGGAACCAGGCGATGCGGCCCACGGTGGCCGTCTCGTCCACCCCGGGCTGGTCAAAGTCCCGGGAGGCGCCGGAGTAGGACCCCTTCAGGATGTTTAGCCCCGAATAGCCGCCGGTGACCGCATCGAGATCGCCGTCCCCATCGAGATCGGCGAGGTGAATGCCGATGACCCAATCGGGCAAGGTGCTTCCAATGCGATGCACAAGCCAGGGCGCATCTAGGCTTTCCGGTTGCTCGAGCCAGGCAAGGCCAGCGGACAGCGCCGTCTGCGCTCGCGTGCGCTCAATCACGTTCACCACCAGATCCAGGCGCCCATCACCGTTTAAATCCGCGGCCTCGGCCTGGAAGGCGTTGGCCAGACCTTGCCAACCCTCGGGCGCCTCAAAAGCCGGCGCCAGAAGAAGGGGGTGCACCAGGGTCCGCAGCGCACCGCCCTCCCCCACGCCGAGGTTTTCGATCAGCACCAGCTGATTGCGCACGCGCTTCGCAGCAAGCACGTCGAGATCCCCGTCCCCATCGATATCCAGGGGCATGGCGTTATTGGGAATGCCCTCCTGGAAGAGCACCTGCTCCTGCCAAGCACTACTTTCCAGAGGTGGACCGCTGAAGGTGATAAGGGAGGTGGCGCCGTTGTCCGGATCCCCCGCTTCGGGGCGCACGATATCCGGTGCGCCCTTGTTGGCAGCGGTCAGATCAAGCTGCCCGTCGCCATTGATATCCGCCGCGAACACCCGAAGCCAGGACCCCCGCCCCTTGGCGATGCCCGGAATCAAGGCGGGCCAGGGCGCCGCCCGATGATCAATGCCCGGGTTTTCAAAGTACGCGAGGTGCGCATCCTCACAGGCCGCGACGATATCCAGCCAGCCATCGCCGTTCAGATCCCCCAGCGCCACATCCTCCACGGCGCCGGCCAGGCTGCCCTCGGCAAGGGTCATGAGCACCCAGCGGTCGGGATCCCCCGTACCAAAGGCAATGCGAATATGGTTGGAATCTTCCTGCGCCGTGACGATGTCCTCAAAGCCATCGCCATCCAAATCGCCGAGGGCGAGCCCGTCCCCGCCACGAATGGGCACGCCGCCGTTGACGTCCTCAGCGTCGATCAGATGCTCCACCCAGGAAAGGTACTGACCGTCGGGGGCTTGGGCCTGGCTGAGGGTTTCGGCGACCGTAGGGGGCGGGGCATCGCTACATCCAAGGAGGGTCAGCGCTCCCGTGATGATTAGGATGACGATTCTAAGAACTCCGTGCATGCCCTTTTCCCCCTGCATGGCGTCTTCCCTTAGAAGCCTACCGTAATTTGGCAAGCCTCCGGGGCTGACGGGCTACGCGCCAAAACGATTGATCAACCCTAAGGCCCATGCAGCTGTGCCAGGACAGCGCTCCGCATCGAGGATGAATTCTTGACCAAAGCCCCTGGGCTGAACCCGCGTAGTCCCCTCCTCAAGCCAGTGGAGCCGATTTAGAAAGGGTGAAACCCCCGGATTGAATGGCGGTTCGGGAAAGCGCCAAACACTGCGAGTCGCGCCGGGTTCGGTAAGCACAAGGGATGAATGGGTCCTCGGGAAGCGCCCGAAGGCCGCCTTGCTAGAAAACGCTGAAGAGCCTCGCAAGCGCCCTTGGGAAACATAAAGCGTGTTCTGCGAATAGCCCTGAGCGCCTCCTAAGCCATGAGGATGGCGAACGCCCGACGCTTTAAGGAACGCGGCAATGGCGGTTGTACCGCGAACAATCTCTGTCACCTGAAGCCATCCGAAAAGGTGATGACATCCTGAGCCCCGCCGGTCTTCCGTACCCCGAAACCAGCCGAAGAACAGAAATAGATCGCCCACCCCTACCTCATGTCGGGAAAGCTCCCCCTGAGCCGCACCGTGTTGCCCCAGCAGCCCCAAGGCGCCCTCCAGCATGGGATCAAAGTGGCAGGATCGATTGGGGTGCAGAGCGCGCCCTCCACCCAAGCGCTGCAGCTCGGCCACCGAAAACTCCTCAAAGCGGAGGTCTCGATAGCGATGGGTCGAGGGGGGCTGCTGAGGAATGGGCAGGGAGAACAGCCGGCCGTCCGGAAGAATCGGCGATGGCCGTCCCCCGGTGGCCGAATCTACGCCCTTTCGACTCAGAATAACGCGTCGGATCATGGTGAGCTCCGCACGGAACCTAGCGAGGGTAGCAAATCACGCAACCCGCCAAGCGGTCTTGACCCCGCCGAGGACGAATCGGTGTACTGGGCTTGGGAGATAGCCAAACGTCATCACGGGAGGGCAAGGATGCCGATGCGTTCACTCACCTTAGTCTTACTCACCGCCTTACTCACGGCGGGCCTACCAGCAAAAGCCGAAATTACCCTAGAGGCCCTCGAGGCCGGCTCGGGGGTGTCCTGGCCTCAAGCCCTGCGGGATCGGGTCGCCCCCAGCCTTGGGGCGCTTAACGAGCAAGAACCCCACCGGGCCATTGCCGTTTCCGTCAACCCGTCCCTGGACACCTTCGCCGTAGGCTCAGCCTGGAAGGCCCCCACGGCGGTGATGGCCAGCCAGCTGGCCCTGCAGAACTGCGAACAGGATCGGGCAAGCAAGGGGCTTGAGGCCCCCTGCGAGATCCTCATCAGCAACGGCGCCATCATTCCCCTAGGGCTGGCCCATCAGCAGGCGGTAGATCTCACCCAGGGCAGCCAGGTGTGGCGGGTCACCGGGGCCAAGGGCACGCTCTATCTGGTGGGATCGATCCATGCGCTGAAGCCCTCGCTCTTTCCCCTGCCCCCGGTTTACGAACAGGCCTACCAGGCGGCGGAGCAGCTGGCGGGGGAGGTAAACCCGCTCTTGATGACCGATCCGGCTCGGATGCGCGCGCTCCAAAGCCTGCCCCGGCCATCGGAAAAAACCCTTCGGAAGGAAATGCCCAAGGACCTGAAGAACACCCTAGGGGACTTCTTCGAAGGTCTCGGCGCTCCGCCGGAGCTCGCCTATAGCGCACCCCCGCTCGCGATTGCCATGGAGCTGGAGGGCCTCACCCTCATGAGCCTGGGCTACTCGCCGCAGGCGGGCTTCGAAGCCTTTTTTGCCCGCCGGGCCAGCCAGGAGGGCAAGCCCTTTGTGGAGCTGGAGGATCCGGTGGCGGTGCTCGGCTCGCTCATGAGCCTCCCCCTATCCCTGCAGTTCCAGGCGCTGGCCCAAACTTTTGAAGACCAAGAAAGAGCGCCAGAACTGCTCGGCAAGCTGCTATCGCTCTGGTACGCCGGCGATGCGGAGGCCCTCTTTGCGGCGAGCATCGAGGATATGGCCAGCCTAGAAGATGCGGCGCTGCTTCAGGACACGCTCTTCGACCGGCGCAACGGGGTGATGACGAAGGCCCTGCTACCCCTGCTTGAAAGCGGGAGAACGACCTTCGCCATGGTTGGGGCCGGACATCTCGGGGGGGCGAAGGGCATGCTCGCGATGCTCCGGGAGGCGGGCTACGCGCCGGTCCAGCTCACCTTGGGCGGGGATCCCCTAGTTCCCTAAATCAGCCCCTGAATCGTCCCCCAGGGCCTGGAATTTGGCCTGCATGGTGGGGTTGTTCCGGGTCAGCTTTTTGATGGACACATCCTGGGCCTTGTCGTTGGCAAGGCGCAGGTTGCGGTCCGCACCGAGCAGCGCATCCTTGGTTTTCTGCAGATGGTCGATGGACTTATCGATCTCATCGATCGCCGTCTGGAAGCGACGGGAGGCCAGATCGTAGTTCTTGCCGAAGGCTGTCTTGAAGGCCTCGAGGTTCTCCTCGAAGTGGGTGATATCCACGCTCTGCGCCTTCACCAGCGCAAGCTCCTGCTTGTAGCTTAAGGCGCCGAGCGCCGCATTACGCAGAAGCGCAATGATGGGCAGGAAGAACTGGGGCCGGATCACGTACATCTTGGGATAGCGGTGGGAAACATCGACGATGCCCGTATTGTAGAGCTCGCTATCGGCCTCCAGGAGCGACACCAAAATGGCGTATTCGCAGCCCTTTTCGTTGCGATCCTTGTCCAGCTCCTTTAGGAAATCCTCGTTGCGCTTCTTCGTTGCCGTGGTGTCCGCCTCGTTCTTCATCTCGAACATGATGGAGACGATCTCCGTCCCCGCCTCGTCCTGATCCCGGAAGATGTAGTCCCCCTTGCTCCCGGTGCGGGCGTCGTTGTCCTTCTCGAAGTAAGCATTCGGAAAGGCCGTGGCGCGGATCTGGTTGAAGGCCGTTTCGCAATGCTGCTCGAGGGTCTCGCCCAGCATCTTGGTGGACAGCCGCGCCTTCATATCCTTCAGGCGCTCGATGGCGTCGTCCCGGTCCTTCAGTTGCACCTCGTAGCGCTCCTTCAGGGCCTGCTCGGCAAGGGACTTCTCAAGCGCCAGGCGATCGAGCTTAGCCCCCAGCTGGTCCCGCTCCTGGGTGACGGCGGTCACGGCCTTCGACACCGCGAGCTCCTGAGCCAGGGCCTGTTCCTTCAGAGCTTGCCGGGCCTCGTCCCGCTCCCGGAGGGCATCGGCCAGCGCGTCCTTCACCGCCAGATCCTTCGTCAGCTCCGCCGCATCGAGCTTGGCCTGCAGCTCGCTTTTGGCCAGGGCCACGGCATCCCGCTTCTCCCGCTCGGCCATGGCCAGGCGCTCCTCAAGGGCTACGGTGAACTCGTGGTCCCGCACCTGCTTTAGGAGATCGGCGTAGCCCGCCTCATCGACCTTAAAGGCCGTTCCGCATTTCGGGCAGCTGATGGCTTGCATGGGGACTCCTTCCCGCGGGGGCGTAAGCGGTGGCTGATGGGCGATCAGTATAGGGAGAATTCTGGGAGGCTGGGGACCGATGGAGTAGGGGCGCCAGGCGCAATTGACCCACAGGAAGCAGGCAACCAAAATGGAACCATTACGAAACCATTATGGGGCGAGCATGGCGAGCATCACCTTTAAGAACATCCCTGATGACCTCTACGAGCAGCTCAAAAAGGCCGCGAGCGCAAACCACAGAAGCGTCAACAGCGAGCTGCTTTATTGCCTGGAGAGAACCTATAAGCCCACCCCGATCTCCGCCGCTGTCCTTGCTCAAAAGGCCAGCGACCTGCGCCGCCGGGTAGCGGGAAAGCGCCTTAGTGCCGCCGACATCACCGCGGCCAAAGATCAAGGTCGAGCATGATCGTCGTCGACACCAACACCCTTGCGTACCTGTACCTACCCACCGCACAAACCGCCGACGTTGTCGCCCTACTCCACAAGGACCCCGCCTGGGCTGCCCCGCTGCTGTGGCGCAGCGAGTTTCGAAATGTGCTGATTGCCTATGTCAGAAGAGGCGTGATCGATGGGGACACTGCCCTCGCCATCCAGTTGCAGGCGGAGCAGCAGATGGCGGAAAGCGAATACAGCGTTAGCTCAGTGGACGTCCTGACCCTAGCGGCGGAAACGGAGTGCTCCGCTTACGACTGCGAGTTTGTGTCGCTGGCAAAGTCCCTAGGCGTGAAATTAATCACGAGCGACAGAAAGGTCATCAAGCATTTCCCCGAAACCGCAATGACGGCGCGCAGTTACCTGATTGGGCCCTAAGCGTGGGCAGTTCGTAGCCTTGGCTTACAAAAGCAGACTTCATTAGAGTGACTCCGTCGGGCCAAACCGCCGGGGCAATGCCATGCCGCAGCACCCAGCTTACGATCGCGATGCCGAAGCCCTGGGGGCCCAATACGAGGGAGAATTCTGGGAGGCTGGGGACCGATGGCGTAGGGGCGCCGGACGCGATTGACCCACAGGAAGCAGGCAACCAGATGGTGCGATGATGAGCTCTACGAGCAGCTCAAGAAGGCCGCTAGCGCGCCCCCACATCAAGCGATGGCTTCGAGGCCCTTTTTTTCAATGACGGTCAAAAGGCGCACCGCCGGGCCGCCGGGCTTCTTCACACCGCGCTCCCAGTCCGACACAAGGTTCTTTGAGACATTGAGGTAGCGCGCGAACACCGCCTGCGAAATGCGCTCCCGAATCCGGAGCGCCTTGATCTCCTCCGGGGTAAGGACACGAACGGGAGTCAGGCAGGCCTCATCAAACTGGCGCATAGTCCGCTGTCCAATGGCGCCAACCTCATGAAGGGCTTCCATCGTTTCGTGGATGGCCGCTAGGGCGTCAGAGCGGTATTTCTTGGCCACCTTGCATCACCTCTTCAAGTTGTCCGCCCTCAATTTTCGTACAGACCCTCGCCAAACCGCGCAATTCGCTGCGTTACAACGCCACCACCAAGATCAGCGCCGGATAGCCATCAGACGTCCTTCGTATGAAGGAGGAAGTCACGGATTGAGGAATGCTAGCCGCGGCGCTAAGAGCCAGACCCCTCTAGCCACGGCGCTCAAGCTCCGCCCTAAGGGAATCCGCGATTGGCATAGGCATAAACATCCTCAGAGGTTGAGATGGTAGGGGCCTAAACTGAAAACGTTCATAAATCGCACTGCGGTTCGCCGTTTTTAGCGGGTCCCCGCAATCAAGAACGTCGAGCATGATGACCGCGGCGGCGTAGCCGGAATGGGTCGCCCGAGATGCGCGACAAAGCGCATCGACCAGAAGGTCTTCGCCCAGGCCTTGATCGCGATAGCGAACATCTCTGCCGATCATTGAAAGATAAACCGCAGGGATGAACCCATGTCCCGGCGCGGTCCGCCTGAATCCCTTGGGCATGTCGGAAAAATGTACCGCATGGGCATTCATTGCATAGAAGCCAGCCACGTTCCCCTCGGGACTGAGCATGACGTATATGGCAGCGTTACCCGCTAAGGCCAGCTTCTTTGCCGTTCTTCGAAAGTAGTTATCAACCTGCTCTACACCACCGGTAAAGGCGCTCCGGTCGTGCCTATTCGGATCGAAGCGCTCGATGGAAAACACAATGCCCTACTGAAGTGATTTGACGCGCGCCTTGTAGCGCTTGGCGGCAATACGGAGCGGTTCTTCGACCACGGAAGGCCCCGCCAGCGCGGCTAAAAAGGCCTCCTGGTCCGCTGCCTCCAGATGGGTATGCTCGTGGGCATCGATCACCCGATCTGCCTCTCGCAGGGCTGCGCTAAGCGTGAAAGCCGAGTCATCAACGCCAGCCAGCGCCGCGGCCCGTTGAATCTTCTCCTTGATCGGCGCCTTGGTCCGAAAGTGCATTCGTTCCGTACTCTTACCCGCGACCGTTCGGGTTTCGTCGTCAAAGGGGAGCATGACGGATGCCTCGCTAAGGTTCGTCTGGGGAATTTTGTACGCCATTTGTACGCACACTTCAAGCAAACTCATCCGAGTGGTGCCCTGAGCGCCCTTCGCCCCTACCGTGGCACGGGGGGAGCGCCCCCAGGGCAGTCCGCAGCCTTGGCTTACAAAAGCAGTCTTCATTAGAGTGACCCCGTCGGACCTCACCGCCGGGGCAATGCCATGCCGCAGCACCCAGCTTACGATCGCGATGCAAAAGCCCTGGGGGCCCAATACGAGGCCCTCAACGCCGCGGACGTCCATAGAGCCTGGGCGAGGGATTATCTGCCCCAGGACGCAGGCCTCGCCTGCGATATCGGTGCGGGCACGGGACGGGATGCGCGCTGGCTGGCGGAGCTCGGGTGGGAAGTGGTTGCGGTAGAGCCGAGCGCGGCCCTTCGGGGTCAAGGCGCCGACAGCGACGCCCCGGGAGTGACCTGGCTCAGCGATAGCCTGCCTGAACTCCAACGGCTGAGAGCTAGCGGTCACCGCTTCGACTTCATGCTGCTGAGCGCCGTCTGGCAGCACATCCCGGAGGCGCAGCGGCGCCGAGCCTTTCGTATCCTTGCGGACCGTTTAAAGCCCGGTGGCACGCTCGTCATTACGCTTCGGCACGGAATCGACGCTCAGGAGAACGCCGAACGGGGCTTCCATCCCGTGACCGCAGCAGAGCTCCAAGCCCTCGCCCGGGAGCGCGCTCTGGTGGTGAAGGCCGTGATCCCCGGGGAAGATCTGAGCCGGCCCCACGTGCACTGGGAAACGGTAGTACTCACCCTCCCCGACGACGGAACGGGGAGCCTGCCCCTGCTCCGCCACATCATCGTCAACGACAATAAGTCGGCCAGCTACAAGCTGGCCCTCCTTCGCACGCTCACGCGCATTGCGGAGGGGGCCCCGGGCGCCGCACGCTTGATCGGTGACGATGAGGTAGCGATTCCCTTGGGCCTCGTTGGGCTCTATTGGCTTCGCCAGTACCTGCCCTTGCTGCTCCGCTACGAAATTCGGGAGCAGGCCAACGCCAAAACCGGTTATGGCTTCAAGAAGGCCGCCTTTGATGCGCTGGGGGACCTGTCTCCCTTCGATCTGCGCGTCGGAAGCACGCTTGTAGCGCGTCAATTACCTTGGCCGACCGGCGACAATTACCGTGGCCGGTCGTGTAATGGATGACGCATCTTTCCTAGCCTGCCCTTTCCTCCGCT
>JAUILI010000063.1 GCA_030433075.1 Gammaproteobacteria bacterium
CAGGTCCCCGTCGAGCGGGGTGGGTCAGCGTCCCCCGCCGCCGGGTCCGCGCCCGCCGCCTCCCGGGCGTCCCCCACGCTGCGGCATGGCGGCGTCCATGGCTCCCTTGAAGTCCTTGAGCTGCTTCTTGTCGAGGATGCCCTTCGCCTTTTTGTCCAGCTCGGCCCGAAGCTTTTCGAGCTTCTCGTCGGAAGACGAGGTGGAAATCACCCGGCAGCCCGCGGCCTTGGCGAACTGAAGGGCGAAGATCGACACGCCCCCCGTACCCTGGGTGAGGATCACATCCCCGGGCTTGATGCGCGCTTCCACCATAAGCCCGCGCCAAGCGGTGAGGGCCGCGCAGGGCAAGGTGGCAGCTTCTTCCGCGCTATAGCCCTTGGGGATGCCGGTAAACATGCTCGCGGGCATGGTCACGCTCTGCGCCGCAAAGCCATCAACGTGGTCGCCGGGTACGCCGATGAGCTTCGGTAGCTCCGCATCGCCGTCCTGCCAGGCGGGGAAGAAGCACCCCAGCACGCTATCGCCCACGGCAAACTCCGTAACCCCGGCGCCCACCGCCGTGACCACCCCGGCCCCATCGGACATGGGAATGCGACCCTCTTCCACCGGCAACATGCCCGCCACCACGGCGTAATCGTGGAAGTTCAAGCTGGACGCCTGAACCTGCACCTGAATTTCCCCGGCGCCGGGGGCCCGGGCTTCGATGTCCGCCAGCGCCAAGTTGTCTAAGCCGCCGGGACGGGCGAGTTTCATTGCCTGCATGGTGCCGCTCTCCTCTTCGTGAATCAGGGACATCGTTGACTTACGATGGCCGCTGCTTGAGATTAAGCAAAATGGCGGAGGAAGCTTCATGACGCAAGCCAGCATTGCAACACCCACGCACCAAGCCCGCGTTCCCGGGGACGCCGAAACCTTTGTCGATGGCCCCCTGCCATCGGCCTATGACATCCCCCTGGAAGACGTAAACCCAGCGAATCCACGGCTTTTCGCGGAAAACCGCTGGCAGGAAACCTTCGAGCGTCTGCGCGCCGAGGATCCGGTGCATTTCAATCAGACGGAGCTAGCGGGTCGTTTCTGGTCCCTCACCCGCTACGAAGATATCAAGCAGGTCGACGTCGACTGGAAGAACTTTTCCTCGGCGAAGGGCATTGCCCTGGGCTTCCCGGTCGATGCCCCCCTGCCGGAAGGGGCGCTGAAGGTCAGCATGTTCATCGCCCAGGATCCACCGGTGCACGATGTGCAGCGGAAAACCGTCGCCGGAGTCGTGGCGCCGTCGAATCTGGCGAAGATGGAAGGGCTCATTCGCAGCCGCACCGCCGCCGTCCTCGACAGCCTGCCGGAGAACACCCCCTTTGATTGGGTCGATACGGTGTCCATCGAGCTCACCACCATGATGCTCGCCACCCTTTTCGACTTCCCCTTCGAGCAGCGCCGGAAGCTCACCCGCTGGTCCGATGTGGTCACCGCCGTTCCCGGCCGGGGCATCATCAACTCCGTGGAAGAGCGCCGGGATGAGCTCCTCGAGTGCCTGTCCGCCTTCACCACCCTCTGGGAGCAGCGTAAGCGCGAGCCCGGGGACGACCTCGTCTCCATGCTGGCCCATGGCGAAGAGACGAAGGACATGCAGCCCATGGAGTTCCTGGGCAACCTCATGTTGCTGATCGTGGGGGGCAACGACACCACCCGGAACACCATGACCGGCAGCGTTTATGGCTTAAACCAGTTCCCGGAGCAGTTCGCTAAGCTGAAGGCGGACCCGAGCCTGATTCCGAACATGGTGGCGGAAATCATCCGCTGGCAAACGCCCCTGGCCTACATGCGCCGCACGGCCAACGCCGACTGCGAGCTTGGGGGCAAGCCGATCAAAAAGAACGACCAGATTCTCATGTGGTACGTCTCCGGGAATCGGGATCCGTCGGTCTTCGAAAACCCCGACGCCATTGATATCACTCGTCCCAATGCCCGGTCCCACCTGTCCTTTGGCTTTGGGCTCCACCGCTGCATGGGCAACCGCCTCGCCGAGCTCCAGCTCCGCATCCTTTGGGAAGAGCTCCTCGCCCGCTTCGAGACCATCGAAGTGCTCGAAGAGCCGGAGCGCGCCTACTCGTCCTTCGTGAAGGGCTACACCCGCATGCCCGTGCGCGTACGCCGCCGCTAAGCCTTGGCGGCCGACGCCCAAGCAGCCTCCGAGGGCCCCGCGCGGGCCCTCGTCCATTGTGAGGCCCTAAGCTTTCGCTGGCCCGGGGCCACGGCCCCCACCCTCAACACGCTCAATCTGCGCTTGCAGGCCGGGGAAGCGGTCCTGCTCCGGGGGGAAAGTGGCCAGGGGAAGAGCACGCTCCTGAGCCTTCTCGCCGGCATCCTCGCGCCCTCCTCCGGCACCCTCACCGTCGCGGGGCAGGCTTTTCATGCCCTAAGCCAGCGTCAGCGAGATCGGGTCCGGGGGGCGGATATCGGCGTCATCTTTCAACAATTTAACCTTATACCGTTTCTATCTGTTCTCGATAACCTATTGCTACCAATGCGTTTCTCTACCGATCGCCGGGCGCGCCTCGCCGCGACCGGGACAGCCCCTGAGGATGCCGCAGAGGCCCTTCTCGGCGCCCTGGGCCTTTCCCTAAAGACCCTTGGGAATCGCTCCGTGGGGGCGCTGTCCGTGGGGCAGCAGCAGCGGGTGGCGGCGGCCCGCGCCCTCCTCGGCAGCCCCAGCCTGATCCTGGCCGATGAGCCCACCTCGGCCCTCGACCCCAAGAATCGCGATGCTTTCCTTCGAGCGCTTAAGAACGCCCAAGCCGCGCGCGTGGCGGCCCTGCTCTGCGTCAGCCACGACCCCGCTCTCGAGCCCTACTTCGATCGCACCGTAACCCTGGATGCGCTCCAGGGGACCACGCCATGAGCGCGCTGCTCCGCCTGGCCGCGGCGAGCCTCCTCGCTCGGCGCCGCACCACGGGGCTCATGCTCCTGGCCCTCACCCTCTCCTGCGCCCTGCTCTTTGGGGTGGAGAAGCTCCGAAGCGAAATGCGAGCCAGCGCCTATGCGGCCATCGGTTCCGTAGATCTCATCGTTGGGGCCCGCACCGCTCCGGAGCAGCTGCTCCTGGCCACGGTCTTTCATTACGGCGCGCTCTCCACGCCTCTGCCCCGTGCGGTGGAGACTCGCTTGGCGGCCCATCCAGCGGTGCGCTTCGCCCTGCCCCTGAGCCTCGGCGACAGCGTGGCCGGGCTACCGGTGGTGGGGACCGTTCCCGCCTACTTTGCCCAGCTCGGCCCCGCGCCCGAGGTGCCCCTCGCCTTCCAGGCGGGGCGGCCCTTTGAAGGCGACGAAGAGGTTGTGCTCGGCGCCGAGGCCGCCCGGCGCCTGGGCAAGGGCCTCGGAGACGCCCTGACCCTGAGCCATGGGCTTGGGTCCCAGTCCTTCCTTGAACATGGGGACCATCCCCTCCGGGTGATCGGCATTCTCGCCCCCACGGGGACGCCCCTGGATCAGCGGATCCTCGTCAGCCTTGAGGCCCTTCATGCGGCCCACGAGGGAATCGGCGGGGGCGGTGAGGAAGGCGAGGAAAACATCAGCGCCCTGCTCCTGGGCCTCGCGCCTCGCGCCGCCGCCCTCGGCCTCGCGGCCCAGCTTAATCGCAGCGAGGATCCCCCCCTCACCGCAGCGCTCCCGGCCCTAACGCTGGCCGGACTCCTGCGCTGGCTCGGGGCCGGCGAGGCCGTGCTGCAGGTGCTTTCGATCTTTGTGATGGTCGTGGCCCTTGCGGGCATGCTGGCCATGATGCTGGCAAGCCTCGAGCAGCGGCGCCGGGAAATGGCGGTCCTTCGGGCCCTCGGGGCGGGCTTTGGAACGCTCCTGGCGCTGCTCCTGGCGGAAGCGCTCCTGCTGACCGGGGCGGCCCTGGTCCTAGGTCTAGGGCTGGTTCACGGTGGCCTTGCGCTGGCCCGGCCGGCGCTGCAAAGCGCGACGGGGCTCGCCCTTCAGGACCCGGGGCCCACGGCTGGGGAAGGCCTGCTGGCCCTTTGCGCCGTCGCCCTTGCGGCCCTCGCAGGGCTCCTCCCTGCCTGGCTCGCCGCCCGCCGCGCCCTCGTGGACGGCCTCAGCCCTCAAAGCTAACGCTGCGCCCCGCCCTTGGCCCTTGGCCCTTGGCCCTTGCCTTCGTCTTCCCCTGGGCCCTAATATGTAGCGGTTACTACACAAATGGAAACCTGATGCCATGACCCGCTTTGACGCCCTTCTTTTCCTGCTCCTCGCGCCCCTCCTCGTCTACACGGCGCTGGTGGTGCAAAGCCACGGCCTTGGCCTCCTCCCCCTCTTCTTCCAGGCCATTGCCGAACAGAGCTGGCAGGGGCAATTCAACTTCGACTTCCTAACCTTCCTCGTGCTCTCGGCCTGCTGGAGCGCCTGGCGCTTTGGCTACGGCGTGAAGGGGTGGGCCTTGGGGGTGCTGGCCTTTTTCGGCGGCATGCCCTACCTGGCCACCACCCTGTTTCTGCTGCGCCGGCGCCACGGCGCCGACTGGGCCGCCATTCTCCTTCCCCCTAAAACCGCCTGATCCCTTTTCCCAGGGCAAAAAAAACGGCGCCCGAAGGCGCCGTTTGCAGGACCTAGCATAAAGGCGCTTAGAGGTCGAAGCGATCCAGACGCATCACCTTAGTCCAGGCAGCGATGAAGTCCTCCACGAACTTGCCTTCGCCGTCCCGGGCGGCATAGACCTCCGCGATGGCTCGGAGCTCGGCGTGGGAGCCGAAGAGCAGATCCACGGGGGTGGCGGTCCACTTCACCTCGCCGGTGGCGCGATCAACGCCTTCATAGAGACCTTCCCCAGCGGGCTTCCACGCCGTTTCCATGGACAGGAGATTGCTGAAGAAGTCCGGCGAGAGCGTACCCACCCGATCCGTCAGCAGACCATGCTCGATCCCCGCGGTGTTTGCCCCAAGCGCCCGGAGGCCACCCACGAGGGCCGTCATCTCCGGCACGGTCAGCTGAAGCAGATTGGCGCGGTCGATGAGGGCCTGGGTCGGGGCCATCCACTCGCTTTCACCGTAGTAGTTCCGGAAGCCATCGGACTTCGGCTCCAGGGCCGCGAAGGATTCCGCGTCCGTCTGCTCGGCGGTGGCGTCGGTGCGCCCCGGGGCGAAGGGCACGGTTACGCTGTGCCCTGCGGCGGCAGCGGCTTGCTCGATGGCCGCAGCGCCCCCGAGAACGATGACGTCGGCGAGGGACACCTGGGCGCCCCCGGCCTTATTGAAGCGGGTCTGCACCCCTTCCAGCACCGAGAGCACCTTGTCGAGCTCCGCCGGGGAGTTCACCGCCCAATCCTTCTGCGGCGCCAGGCGAATGCGGGCGCCGTTGGCACCGCCTCGCATATCCGACCCGCGGAAGCTCGCGGCCGAACCCCAGGCTGCGCGAACGAGCTCGGGCACGGACAGCCCCGTGGCCAAAATCTCGCCCTTGAGGTCTTCTGCATCATCAGCGCTGATGAGGGGGCCCGTGACCGGCGGCAGCGGGTCTTGCCAAAGCAGCGTTTCGCTAGGCACGTCGCTGCCCACGTAGCGGGCCTGGGGCCCCATATCCCGGTGCGTGAGCTTGAACCAGGCCTTGGCGAAGGCCAGCTCGAACTGCTCCGGATTCTCGAGGAAGCGGCGGGAGATCTTCTCGTAAGCCGGATCGGCTTTCAGCGCGAGGTCCGTGGTGAACATGATCGGTGCATGGCTCACCCCTTCAAGATGCGCATCGGGAACGGTACCCGCTGCGGCCTTGCCCTTGGGCACCCACTGGGTGGCGCCGGCGGGGCTCTTGGTCTGCTCCCACTCGTAGGCAAAAAGGTTCGCCAGGTACATCATGCTCCAGCGGGTCGGGGTGGCCGTCCAGGCCCCTTCCAGACCGCTGGTGATCGTGTCCTCGGCGTTCCCCTTGCCGCAGCTGTTTTGCCAGCCAAAGCCCTGGGCTTCGAGGTCTTCCCCGGCCGGGGCCACGCCCACGCAACCTTCCGGGCTGCGAGCCCCGTGGGCCTTACCAAAGGTGTGGCCGCCGGCGATCAGCGCCACGGTCTCTTCGTCGTTCATAGCCATGCGGCCGAAGGTTTCCCGGATGTCCTTCGCCGCGAGCAGCGGGTCGGGCACGCCGTTGGGACCTTCCGGGTTCACGTAGATGAGCCCCATTTGGACGGCGGCGAGAGGGTTATCGAGCTTACGCTCACCCTTGTAGCGCTCATCCGCGAGCATCTCCGCTTCCGGACCCCAGTACACGAGATCGGCTTCCCAATCGTCTTCCCGGCCCCCGGCAAAGCCAAAGGTCTTGAAGCCCATGGACTCGAGGGACACGTTCCCCGCCAGCACCATGAGGTCCGCCCAGGACAGGCTGCGGCCGTACTTTTCCTTCACAGGCCAGAGGAGGCGCCGCGCCTTATCGAGGTTTGCGTTGTCAGGCCAGCTGTTCAGGGGCTCGAAGCGTTGCTGCCCGCCCCCGGCGCCGCCGCGGCCATCGGCAATCCGGTAGGTCCCAGCGCTGTGCCAGGCCATGCGAATGAAGAAGGGACCGTAGTGGCCGTAGTCCGCGGGCCACCAGGGCTGGGACTCGGTGAGCACGGCGCTGATGTCCGCCTTCACCTCGGCCAGGTCGAGGGCCGCGAAGGCTTCGGCGTAGTCGAACTCGCCGCCAAAGGGGTCGGACTCCACGCTGTGCTGGCGCAGCGGCGCCAGGTCCACGCGCTCGGGCCACCAAAACTGGTTGGACTTCGGGGCACCCAACGGTGCAGCAGTGGCAGCGGCGGCGGTCACCGCGAAGGCCGTTGCCAAGGCAAGAGGTTTAAGGGTCATGATTCGTGCTCTCCATGGGGATGACGAAAGAATTGCGCGATGAATTAGAGGCTTTTCGATAGCTTTTATCAATCGAAAATCCCGATCGCAGCGATAGATGAACTTGATCTACGGGTCAGCGCCCTATATTTTACCCGGGTAAAAATAAGGAGAGACCCATGTTCGTACTGTTCGAAGGCACCACGCTTCTCGCCGAAGGGCGCTACCCCGCCCTGGCGGCCCAGCGCGAAGCCCTCGCCCCGGAGGCTCGGGGCTCGGCGCTGATTCTCAATCTTGCCACCGGGGATATCGCCTACGGCCCCGATCCGGCGCCCCCCCAGAGCGCGCCGGCCAGCGCAAGCCGAGGCCGTCCCAAGCTTGGGGTGGTTTCCGGGGAGGTCACCCTGCTCCCCCGTCATTGGCAATGGCTGAAGGCCCAGCGCGGCGGCGCCTCCGCCACCCTGCGCCGGCTCATTGATGAAGCGCGCCGCGCGGGCCAGGGCGAGGCCGAGGCGAAGGCCCGGCAGGAGCGTTGCTACCGCTTCATGACCCACCTCGGCGGCGACCTTCCGGGCTATGAGGAGGCGCTCCGGGCCCTCTTTGCCGGTGATGAGGCGACCTTCGCGGAGGCCATCAAGCCCTGGCCCGAAGGCCTACGCACCTGGGTGTGGCGCCTCGCGACGGAAACGCCCACAGAGGAAGGCGGGGAGGAAAGGCGCTAAACTCCGTCCGTTGCTTTTGAGGCCGGCTATGCGCGCTGATTCTCTTTGGGCCTTAACGGCCGGCTTTCGTCGCCCCTTTGCGCTCGCTGCCTTGGCGCTGCTCCTCGCGAGCGGGGCGCTGCTGCTGGTGCCCCTCCTCGGCACCTTCGCCATCGACGTTGCTCTGGCCGGGGATCTGGCCCCGGGAACCCCCGCGCTGCGTAGCCTCGCCGAGGGCTTTGCGGAGCACGCCCTGCTGGCCTACCTCCTGCTTTCCGCCGCAGCCATTGTGCTGGTGACCGCGCTCGCGGGGCTCTTCCACTTCCTTCGAGGGCGCTGGACGGCCCTCGCCTCCGAGGGGCTGATTCGGCGCCTGCGCCTTGCGCTTCATGATCAGCTGGAGCATCTCCCGGCCCCTTGGCACGACGGCATGGATACGGGGGATCTGGTGCAGCGCTGCTCGAGCGACGTGGAAACGCTGCGCGTATTCTTCTCCAACGACGTGCTGGAGATTGCCCGAGCCCTTGCCCTGCTCCTGGCGCTCCTGCCCCTCATGTTCTGGCGCAACCCGAGCCTGGCCGCCCTGTCCCTCCTCCTCATGCCCCTTATCTTCACCTTTGCCGTGCTCTTCTTTCGCCGGGTAAAGCAGGTGTTCACGGTCACCGACGAGGCCGAAGCGGCCATGACCGCGGCGCTGCAGGAAAACCTCACGGGCATCCGGGTGGTCCGCGCCTTCTCTCGCCAGCCCGAGGAGCGGCTGCGCTTTGCGGGCTTCAATGCCACCTTTCGTGACCATAACCGTCGGCTGATCGATCTCATGGGGGTGTACTGGTCCACCAGCGACCTGCTCTGCCTGACCCAGCTGGGCATCGTGCTGTTCGCCGGGGCCTACCAGCTTCAGGCCGGGACCCTCTCCGTAGGGGAGCTCTTCGCCTTCCTCACCTGGGAGGGCATGGTCATCTTTCCTTTGCGCCAATTCGGGCGAATCCTGACCGATGCGGGCAAGGCCTCCGTGGCCCTGACCCGCCTTCGGGCAATCCTCGAGGCGGACCCGGAACCGCAAGGGACCCGGGAGGCGGCGCCCCCAAAACCCCTCGCCTTGGCGCTGAACGGCCTCACCTTCACCTACCCCGGCGCGGCAAAACCGGCGCTCCGGGACCTCTCCCTATCCCTTGCCCCCGGAGAAACGCTCGCTATCCTCGGCGCACCAGGGGCCGGGAAGAGCACCCTGCTCCGCCTCTTGCTTCGCTACTACGAGGCCCCCACCGGAACTATTGCCCTAGGCCCTACGCCCGAAGCCCTAAGGCCCCTAGAGCACTGGCCTCGGGGCGCCCTGCGCAGCGCCCTGGCCATCGTGGCGCAGGATCCCTTTCTCTATGGCCGATCCCTGGAGGAGAACCTACGGGTCGGCGCTCCGGACGCGTCGGAAGTGGAGCTATGGATCGCCCTTGAGGATGCGGCCCTGGCCGACACGGTGCGGGCCCTCCCCGCCGGCCTCGCCACGGCCCTGGGGGAACGGGGGGTCACCCTCTCCGGCGGTCAGCGCCAGCGCCTGGCCATCGCCCGGGCCCTGCTTCGGCGCCCCGCGCTACTGCTGCTAGACGATGCGCTCTCCGCCGTGGACGTGGGCACGGAAGCCCACATTCTGAGCGCGCTCCAGCAGCGCAAGGGAGAAAGTACGGTGATCCTCACGGCCCATCGCTTAAGCACGGTGCGCCACGCCGATCGCATCGCGCTTCTGGAAAACGGTCAGCTGGTAGCGCTTGGGGATCACGGCACCCTCCTGCGAACGTGCGCGCCCTATCGCACCCTCGCCCAGCAACAGGGCTACGCCCCATGAGCAGCGCTTACGACGACGCCCTCTACACCGACGATGCGCTCGCCGAACGGCTCGCGGGAGACCTCTGGCGCCAGCTCTGGGGCTACACCCGTCCCTACCGCGCCTGGGTCTGGGGACTCTGCGCCTGCGCCGTGGTGGTGGCCCTCATGGACGTCGCCTTTCCCCTCATCACCCGGGAGGTGGTCGACGCCATCGCGGAAAACGGCGCAGCGGCGAACCTTACACCCTGGCTTTGGGCCTACGGCGGGGCCACCCTCGCCCTCGCAGGGGCTGTAGGCGCCTTTATCTTCCTCGGGGGCCGGCTGCGCACCCATATCAGCCACGACATTCGCCGGGACGCCTTCAACCAGCTTCAGGACCTCTCCTTCGCCTACTTCGACCGCCGCCCGGTAGGCTGGCTCATGGCGCGCATGACCTCGGACTGCGAACGGCTGTCGAACATCCTCGCCTGGGGCCTCCTGGATCTTGCCTGGGGAGGCACGGTCATGAGCGGCGCCCTGGTGGCGATGGTCATCATGGCCCCAAACCTCACGGTCACCGTGGTGGTCATCGTGCCGCTCCTCGCCCTTGCGAGCCTGCGCTTTCAGCAGAAGATCCTCACCACAGCTCGGGACGTCCGGCGCTACAACGCCCAGCTCACGGCAAACTTCAATGAAACGGTCATGGGGGTGCAAACGACCCAGGCCTTTCAGCGGGAGGGCGATAATCACCAGCGCTTCCAGGGCCTGAGCGACGCCATGTACGGCGCGTCCGTAAAGAACCTCATCTATGGCGCCATTTACCTCCCGGTGGTGCTGACCCTGTCCAGCCTGGCCCTCGGCGGCGCCCTCGCCCTCGGCGGGCTCGAGCTCTTCCTCGGCGCCCTGAGCGCTGGGACCGTCCTCGCCTTCCTCTCCTACGCTCGCCACTTCTTCGAGCCCGTGGAGCAGCTGGCCCACTGGTTCGCCGAGATGCAGATGGCCCAGGCCTCGGCGGAGCGGGTGCTCTCCCTGGTCAACGCCGAGCCAGAGATTCGCGACAGCGAAGCCGTGCGCACGGGCGCCCGCGAGGTCAGCACCCCCCTTCAGTGCATCGAAGTCCGGGACCTGGCCTTTGCCTACGGCGCTGGGCCCCAGGTGCTTCAAGACATCCACCTGACCCTCCGCCGGGGCACGCTAACGGCGCTCATCGGCCCCACGGGAGGCGGCAAAAGCACCCTAAGTGCCCTGCTCTGCCGCTTTTACGAGCCCACTCGCGGCGGCATCTACGTCGATGGGACCGAATACCGGGAGCTGCCCCTGCAGGCCTGGCAGGCACGCCTGGGCGTGGTGCTGCAGCACGCCCACATCTTCTCCGGCACCGTGGCGGATAACCTTCGCTTTGCGAAACCCGGCGCCTCGGAGGCGGAACTCTGGGCGGCGCTGGAAACCAGCCAGGGCGCCGCCTTCGTCCGCGCCCTCCCTCAGGGTCTGGCCTTCGAGGTTGGGGAAGGGGGCAGTCGCCTCTCCGCGGGGCAGCGCCAGCTTCTATCCCTTACCCGGGTGCTCCTCTGCGATGCGGAGCTGGTGATTCTGGATGAAGCCACAGCCACCATCGACTCAGAAACGGAAGCCCTCATTACCCAGGCCCTAAAGGCCGTGCTCGCCGATCGCATCGCCGTGGTGGTGGCCCATCGCCTGTCCACCATTCGCCACGCCGATCAAATCGCCGTGATTTCCGGCGGGACCCTTGCCGAGCTGGGCACCCATGACATTCTTCAGGCCCAGGGGGGAATCTACGCGGGTCTCCTGGCCCAGGGCCCCACTGCCATCGTATAAGGAGTCTCCATGAAACGCCTGGTTTGCCACCGCTACGGCCCACCCAAGGACCTCGTGCTTGAGGAGGCCCCCTGGCCCGAGCCCGGTCCCGGGCTGGTCTCTGTGCGCGTGGGTGCCACGGGGCTCGGCTTTGTCGATGGGCTTTTGATCGCCGGCAAGTATCAGATCCAGCCTCCCCTTCCCTACGTGCCAGGCAGCGAATTTGCCGGCACGGTGGAGGCCCTGGGGGCCGGGGTGGAGGGGCTCGCCGTGGGCGATGAGGTTTACGGCCTCGGCCAGGGCACGCTGGCGGAAGGGGCCCTCGCCCCGGCAAGCCAGGTCTATGCCCTCCCGAACGGCCTCTCCCTTGCCCAGGGGGCGAGCCTGCCCATCAACAGCTTCACCGCGCTCTATGGCCTTGAGGATTGCATCCGCCTAACCCCCGGAGAGCGAGTGCTGGTGCTCGGCGGTGGGGGCGGCGTGGGGACCGCGGCCATCGCCGTGGCCAAGGCCCTGGGGGCTTGGGTGGTGGCCGGGGCCTCCTCCGAAGCTAAGGCCGAGGCGGCCCGCACCGCGGGCGCCGATGCGGTGGTCAACCCTCATCTCGAAAGCTTTCGAGAGGACCTGAAAGCGGCCCTGGGGGGCGAGGCCCTCACGGTGGTGTATGACCCTGTGGGGGGCCACTTTAGCGAAGCCGCTTTCCGCAGCCTGAGCCCCGGCGGTCGCCACCTCGTGGTGGGTTTTGCCAGCGGCACCATTCCCAAGCTGCCCCTGAACCTGGCGCTACTGAAACGCAGCAGCGTTGTGGGCGTGGACTGGGGCGGCGCCATGCGCGCCGACCCCACTCTCAATCCGCGCCTCGCCGCGCGCCTGCGCACGCTCCTGGAAAGCGGAGCGCTGACGGCGCCTCCGGTGGACGCCCGCCCCCTAGAGGCGGTGGTGTCCGCCCTTGAGGATCAGCTCTCCGGCGCCATCGCCGGCAAGCTGGTGATCACCCAGGCGGCGAAAAGCGCCTAAACGCTGCTGGGGTTTTTCTCAAAGGCCTGGGCATCGGCGCGTACCGGATCCCAGGCCCGGGCCGTACTCGACCAGAAGCTCGAGGCGATGGTCACCCAGTCGCTGTTCTCGAGGGTTCCGGCCTTGATGAACTTCAGCGCGTCCATGCCCTCGAGGTAGCTCAGCACCTGGGACCCACAGGTGGGGCAGAAGCCCCGCGTCACCCGCCCGCCGTCCGTGCCCGTGACCGTGTAGGTCTTGAGCTCCCCGGTCGTTTCCAGCACCTCCGTGGGCACCATGATGATGGTGGCCTTGCCGCTACCGGTCATCTTTTGGCAATCGGTGCAGTGGCAATGGTGCGACGACACCACCGCCTCCCGGGGGAACGTGTAACTGAACTGACCGCAGAGGCAACCGCCCTTTTCGCTCATTCGTCTCTCTCCTAGCCCTTCCTCGCCTGGCCCTCATCATAAACAACGCGGAAGCCGATGTGATTGGTGGGTAGCCCCGCCTCCTGGGCTTGACGAGCCGAGGCCCGGAAACGGTGACAGTAATTTTCGGCGCAGAGATAGGAGCCGCCCTTGATGGTGAAGCGAACCTCCCCTTCCGCGGGAGGATCGTCATAGGGGGTGGCCGTCCACTCCCAGACGTTGCCGATCATGTCGAACAGGCCAAAACCGTTGGGCGGAAAGCAGCCCCCGGGGGCCCGGCTCAGATAACCGTCATCGCCGCTATTGCGAACCGGGAAGGGCCCCTGCCAGGTGTTCGCCTGAAGGACCCCCTCCGGCGCCAGGGCGTCCCCCCAAACATAGCGCGTAGTGCTCCCGGCCCGGGCGGCGAACTCCCATTCCGTCTCCGTCGGTAAGCGCCCCCCGGCCCAGGCGGCATAGGCCGCCGCGTCCCGCTGGGACACCTGCACCACGGGGAGGGCTTCCTGCCCCTCCAGGGAGGACCCGGGGCCCTCCGGCGCACGCCAGGAGGCCCCTTCCACGAAGCGCCACCAGCTCGGGTTCTCTGGGGTCGGATAGGTAAAAACCGCAGCGCCGGGAACCCCGAAGCCCGGCTGGGGTCGCTCTGCATCGGTGACGTAGCCCGTGGCCGCCACGAACCGGGCGAAGGCCGCGTTGCTCACCTCTAGGGCATCAATGGAAAAGCCGCCGCTGCGCACCGGGCGGGCAGGCCTTTCCTCGGGATAGGCGGCATCGGACCCCATCCTGCCTTCGCCGCGGGGAATAGGCACGGCGTCTGGCGCCGCGCTCAGGCACTGCCCCCCCTCCGGCGCCGGGGGCGGCGCACAGGCGCTAAGAACAAGCGCCAAGGTCAGCGCCCCTGCCCATCGTCGTTCGCCTATCTTCGCGCGCCTCATCTTGCCCTGCCCCCTGGCCTTTCGCGTAAGCTCCCGGGGGAAGCATAGGGGAAAAGGAGGGAGGATGGACTTTCCGCAAGCGGAGTTTGTGCGCACCCGCGGTGCCACCCTGGAAGTGTTCCGCGCAGGGACGGCAGGGGGACCGGCCATCGTGCTCTGCCACGGCTGGCCCGAGCACGCCTATAGCTGGCGCCATCAAATTCCCGTCCTCGCCGCTGCGGGCTTCGACGTCATCGTTCCCAACCAGCGGGGCTACGGCGGCAGCAGCTGCCCGGAGGCCATCGAGGCCTACGACATCACGGCGCTGACCGACGATCTCGAGGATCTCCTGATCCACTACGGTCACGAGCAAGCCATCTTTGTGGGCCACGATTGGGGCGCCCTCGTGGTCTGGGCCATGGCTGTGCTGAAGCCCGCCCGGGTGCGCGCCGTCGCCAATCTGAGCGTGTCCTACCTACGCCGAGGGCCCGAGGACTGGGTGAGCTTCTGGCGCAAGGCCCTAGGGCCCAAGCACTACATCGTCCACTTCAATGACGCGCCGGGCGCGGCGGATGCGGTGCTCGACGCCCACCGCACGAACTTCCTGCGCAATATGTATCGCCGCGCCGAAGCGCCGCCGAGCGCCCCCGAGGACAGCGACCTACCGCCCCTCCTTGCCCTGGCCCAGGCCCCCACCGCCCCGGGCGCTCCGCTGATGAAGGACGAGGATCTGGCGGTCTTCGATCAAGCCTTCGCCCGCACCGGCTTTACCCCGGGCATCAACTGGTACCGAAACTTCGCCCGAAACTGGGCGACGCTCGAGGGGGTTCGGGAACGGATCACCGTGCCCACGCTCATGATCTGGGGCCAC
>JAUILI010000064.1 GCA_030433075.1 Gammaproteobacteria bacterium
TGCGCCAAGGCGTTGTCCGTCGGGGTCTCGAGAAGGATGAAACCCTGGGCGATCACCGCATCGGTGATTTGGAGGTCGTTGACGAAGGCGTCCTCCACGGTGATCTGCTTTACGGTGGGGTGGCTCAGGCTCTCGTCGATGCCTCGGGAGATGTTGTCGCTGAAGTCCGTGTCCTGGCTAACGCTCTGCCCCGCATCCACGGCCGCCACAATCAGGTAATCCCCCGCCACCGTGAGGGTATTGGGAACCGTGAGGGTGACGCTTTTTCGGTTAAAGCCGGGCTCTAGGGTTTCGATGAGCGCATCGCCCAGGGTAAGGGTTTCGGCCGCTTCATCGTTTTCTAGCTGCTGCCACTTCGCTTTTTCGATGAGGGAGAAGTCGACAATCACGTGCTCTGCACTGATGCCCGTGGAGCCCACCAGAACCTCAAGCTCTAGGGGCTCGCCCTTGCGGTACACCGATTTAGTCGGGGCGCTCACTTCCATGAGGTAAATGTTTCGCGAGCTGTCGGGGGCGACGGGCTCGAAGGTTTCGCTGTTCTGGGAGCAACCAAACAGGGCCCCAAGAGCCAGGGTGCTCAGGAGCAGGCGAGGTAGAGGAAAAGGTTTAAGCAACATGGTCTAGAACGACACCAGTTGATAGTGATTGATCAGGTTCCAGCGCTTGTTATAGAGCGCGCCGGTGCGGTAGAGGGTTAGCCGGCTTTCCTGGGTGCGGATGCTGCAGCAGAAGCGATACACGGGATAGCGGGCAAAGAGGTAGAACTGTCCTTCGATGGCCTTCAGATGATTGGTCGCTACAAGGCTCATGGCGACCCGGCGCTGCCCTACCTGGGAGAGATCGGCGACCCCGTCCAGGGAGAGGCGCTCGCTTAGCACCAGGAGTGACGCGCCTACCCCGCCGGAGGCAAAGCCCACATCCACCCCGCCTCGGGCGAAGCCGGACATGCTGACGGAGAAGATGTCTCCGCTGGCGATGACCTTGCTGCCGGTAAAGCGCAGCTGCGCGCCAAAGCCCAGGGAGCCGCTGACGCCCCCGCTCACGCTAATGGGAATGGGGCCTGCGAAGAAGCGCGCGGAGCCAAGGGTGCGCTCTTCTCGCCAGCTAAGGCCCCAGCTTCGGGAAAAGTCCCGGGAGGGGCGGGCGCTCTGATCGAGGTAGGTCCGTCCGAAGACGTTCATGTAGCCCCGATAGTAGGCCGAGCCGCCGCTAACATCGCCATCCCCGCGGGCAAAGGCTCGGAACAGGTTGATGCCACGGCCAAGGATAAAAACGTCCGCGCGGCCGTCGGAGTTGAAAACGGCCCTGCCCTGGCTGCCGATAATGTCGCCGTAGGAGCGCAGATCAAGGTAGGTGGCAAACTTGCTCCGATCGCCAAAGCTTTGGCGGAAACGACGGTCGAAGATGATGCGACCGCTCGCCGCTCGACCCCGGGTGAGGTCCGTGCCCGGCCCGGCGACCTGCTTTAGAGGCGTGCTGCTACTCGTTGCGACGACTTCCGTACCTTCCTCGGGTGCCTCTAGGGGATCGCTAACGGGGTCGAAGAAGCGATAGGGGACCTCCACCTCGAAGATATTATTGTTTGGGTTTTCATCGGGA
This sequence comes from Gammaproteobacteria bacterium, assembly GCA_030433075.1. Lineage (GTDB taxonomy): Bacteria > Pseudomonadota > Gammaproteobacteria > Pseudomonadales > Azotimanducaceae > Salivita. Next base: position 1,600 of record JAUILI010000064.1, read on the forward strand.
ACGTTGTCGGCAGCGATAATCCGGAAGCGGAAGGTGGCGAGGTTCTCCTGCGCATTAGGATCGTAGGCCGCCCAGAGGGCCGCGCGCTGGGATTCGATAAGCCGGATATCCCAGGGAATAAAGTGGGTCTCGTTGGCGCTGGGAACCGTGTAGGGGGCTTCGTTGACCCACTCGTCCCCTTCGCCCTTCCACATGAAGGCGGGAAATTCCTCCCCGTCGACGATGACGTCCACTTCGATGCGGGCATCCATGGAATCCGCGCCCAGCTTCTTAATGTCGATATGGCCAATGACGTTGGATTCGCGAGGATCGTCGCCAACCCGAAGCACATCGCTGGTGGCCGCGGCACTGGCCTGGACGGTCGCGGCGTTCACGGCGTCTCCGTTCTGCGCCAAGGCGTTGTCCGTCGGGGTCTCGAGAAGGATGAAACCCTGGGCGATCACCGCATCGGTGATTTGGAGGTCGTTGACGAAGGCGTCCTCCACGGTGATTTGCTTCACCGTGGGGTGACTCAGGCTCTCGTCGATGCCCCGGGAGATGTTGTCGCTGAAGTTCGTATCCTGGGCAACGCTCTGCCCTGCATCGACGGCGGCCACGATCAGGTAGTCCCCGGCCACGGTCAGCGTATTGGGGACCGTGAGGGTAACGCTTTGCCGGGTGAAGCCGGGCTCTAGGTTCTCAATCAGCGCGTCGCCCAGGGCGACCGTGTCCGCGGCTTCTTCGTTCTCGAGCTGTTGCCACTTCGCCTTTTCGATGAGGGAGAAGTCGACGGTGACGTGCTCTGCACTGATACCCGTGGAGCCCACAAGGACCTCAAGCTCCAGGGGCTCGCCCTTGCGATATACCGATTTCGTCGGGGCGCCCACTTCCATGAGGTAAATGTTTCGCGAGCTGTCGGGGGCGACGGGCTCGAAGGTTTCGCTGTCCTGGGTGCAGCCGGCGAGAGCCGTAAGGGCCAGCAGGCCTAGGAACGCATTTCGGATCGTTGGCTTCATGGACGCTTCCCCATGGGCAGAAACTTGTCTCGGTTCTAAGTATCTCCCATGGGGCGGCGTCTTTCACCCTTAGGTAAGTGTTAGGGGCTCGCGCTAGCCTGCCTCCGGGGCCCCGCCGCCCAGCGCGGCATAGGCCCGAATCGCAGCACGGAACTGCTGTTCCCTGAGATCGACGAGATCCAGCCGCGACTCCAAGGCGTCGCGTTGGGTCATTAGCACCTCCATGTAGTCGGCGCGAGCAGAGCTGAAGAGGCGGCTGGCGGCATCCACCGAGTTCCCCAGCGCGGAAACCTGCTGGGCCTTTAAGGCAGCGCTTTCAGAGAGGTTCTTCAGCGCACTAAAGGCGTTCAGGACCTCAAGGTAGGCGTCAAGGCTCGTTTGCTGATAGCGCAGCAGCGCTTGCTCCTGTTCCGCCGTCGCATTGCCGTAGGCCGCCTTCAGGCCCGCCCGATTCAGCAGCGGAGCCAGAAAATCGATGCCAAGGCCATAGGCGCGGGATTCGGGCATGGCGTCGAGGCGCCCCAGCTGGAACGCTTCCACCCCAAGGGCCGCAGACAGGTCTATGGAGGGATAGAAGCGGGCCCGGGCTGCGGCCACGTCGAGCGCTGCCGCCTTCACGGCCAGTTCCGCAGCGCGAACATCAGGGCGCTGGCGCAGAAGATCCGCGGGCACGCCCGCGGCGAGGGAGGGGGGGCTTAGGCGCGTGAAGTCCTGCGCCGGCCTCGCCAGCTCCTCGGGGTAGCGTCCTAGGAGGAAGTGAAGGCGGTTCTCTTCGAGCACCCGCTCCTGTTGAAGAACGAGCAGCTCGCTTTGGTTGCCGAGCACCTCCGCCTCAAACTTGGTCACCGCCAACTGGGTGGTGGCCGCGGCGTCCTTTTGCAGCCGGACCAGTTCGAGGGCTTCCTGCTGGAGCGCAATGGTGTTGTCGAGGATGGTGAGGCGGCTATCGAGGGCGAGGAGGGCGTAGTAGGTCTCCGCGACCTCAGCCACCAGATGGGTGACTAGGAAGCGTTGCCCTTCCACCGTGCTGAGATAGCGCAGCACGGCGCCGTCGCGCTCGTTGCGAAGCTTTCGCCAAATGTCGATTTCCCAGGATACCTGGGCGCCCAGACGGAAGTTGCTGAGCGGGTCAGGGAAGTTCTTCTCGTGAGCAAGCTCGAGACCCTCCTCCACGGCGCCGGCGCGGGTGTAGCGACCGACCTTCTCCCGGTCCCAGCCGCCGCCAACGCTCAGGAAAGGCCAAACTTCCCCGCCTCGGGCCTTGGCCTCGTTTTCCGCCATGCGCAATTCCTGGAGCACGATGTTTCGCTCCTGGTTGTTTTCTAGGGCGGTCTTGATCAACACCTGAAGCGTCTCGTCCTGAAAGAACGCCGCAAGGGCCGGGGCCTGCTGGGAGGCGCCGGCTGCTTCGAGGGCTTGGGGATAGGCCCCTGGTAAGGCTTCCAGATCGAGCGCTGGCGTCTGGACTTTGGGGCCCAGCCCCGCGCAGCCGGTGGTGAGCACCGCGGCCAGCGCGAGGCCTGCCACGCCTGAAAGGCGATTCTTGGAATGCTTGGCCATGTCTACTGATCTCCGTATTCGGCGATTTCGCTCAAGGGGCGATGGTGCTCGTCCCGGATCAGGTCCCGACCTTCCGAGAGCCGTGCGAAGAGGTAATAAAGACCGGGAATGACAAGCACCCCGAGTACGGTGCCGAGGAGCATGCCGCCGGCGGAGGAGGCGCCAATGGTGCGGTTCCCAATGGCGCCAGCCCCGGAGGCGACGACGAGCGGCAGGAGCCCGGCGATGAAGGCGAAGGAGGTCATCAAGATGGGCCGCAGTCGAACGCGCGCCCCTTCGATGGCCGCCTCAAGGACGGAGAGTCCCGCCTGCTGCCGCTGCACGGCAAATTCCACGATCAAGATGGCATTCTTGCCGAGCAAGCCGACCAGCATGACCAACCCAATCTGGGCGTAGACGTTGTTCTGGAGCCCCATGAGCTTGAGGAGCAAAAAGGAGCCCAGCACCCCTACAGGTAGGGACAGAATCACCGCCAGGGGTAGAAGAAAGCTCTCGTACTGTGCGACCAATACGAGGTAAACGAAGATGATCACCACGAGGAAGATGTAGAGCGCTTCGTTCCCCCGATTGGCTTCATCAAGAGCGAGGCCGGCCCAATCGATGGCGAAGCCCTGGGGAAGCACCTCCTCCGCGACGGCCTGAATTGCGGCGATGGCGTCGCCACTGCTGTAGCCCGCTGCCGGGGCCCCCTGGATCGAGGAAGACGGATACACGTTGTAGCGCGTGATCTCGTTAAGTCCTTGGCGCTTCTCCAGTTTCATGAAGGCGGAGTAGGGCACCATTTCCCCCTCTTCATTCTCCACAAACAGGTTGGCCAGATCGCTGGGCATGCGCCGATAGGGGGCATCGGCCTGCACGTAGACCTTGAAGAATTGGCCAAAGCGGATGAAACCTTGCTCGTAGGTGCTGCCTACAAGGATCCCCAGCGTGTCCATGGCCTTCTTTATGGAGACGCCTTTCTGCATGGCCGCTTCGTTGTCGATGATGAGCTCATACTGGGGGTAGTCATCGCTGAAGAAGGTGAAGAGGCCTCGCAGTTCTGGCCGGGCCCGGAGCGCGTCCATGAATTGGTCGTTCACTTCCCCTAGGCGTGCGTAATCGCCCGTATTGGTTTTATCCAGAAGCCGAAGGGCGAAGCCCCCAGCGGCGCCAAAGCCCGGCACGGCCGGGGGTTCGAAGAACTCAATGGTCGCGCCGGAAATTTCCGCCTGCGCGGCTTCCTCGAGTTCGCGAATGACGTCCTCAATGCCGTTCTTGCGCTCATGCCAGGGCTTGAGGTTGATGAGGCAGGTGCCCGCGTTAGACCCCCGGCCCTCGGTCAGCACTTCGTAGCCCGCGAGGGCGGAAACGGACTGGACGCCCTCCACGTGCTCGGCAATAGCCTGAAGTTCGAGGGACTTGGCGTAGGTCCGTTCCAGCGTCGACCCGGGAGGGGTTTGCACGATGGCGTAGATCATTCCCTGGTCTTCATTCGGGATGAAGCCCGAGGGCATTTGCTGGTTCAGCACCACGATGCCGGCGAGGGCGCCAAGCAGCACCGCGAAGGTCGCCGTTCGCCGCGGCACGAGGCCGCGCAGGATGCCCACGTAGCGCCCCGCCAGGGCCTCAAAGCCACGGTTAAAGGCCGCGAGGCTGCGGCCCAGAAGGCCCTTGGGGGCCCCGGCCTCGTGCTGGGGCTTCAGCAGCATGGCGCAGAGCACCGGGGTCAGGGTGAGGGCAATGACGCCCGAGAGGACGATGGCAACGGCCATGGTGATGGAGAACTGCCGATAGAAAACCCCCACGGCCCCGGGCATAAAGGTGACGGGAACGAAAACGGCGGTCATCACCAGGGTGATCGCAATGATGGCGCCGCTGATTTCATGCATCACGGCTTGCGTGGCCCGGTAGGCACCGAGATTCTTCTCCTCCATTTTTGCGTGCACGGCCTCCACCACCACGATGGCGTTATCCACCACGATGCCGATGGCCAGGACCAGGGCGAAGAGGGTAATGAGGTTGATGTTCACCCCGAATAGCTGCATGAAGAAGAAGGTGCCCACGAGGGAGACGGGCACGGCAAGGGTGGGAATCAGGGTTGAACGCCAATCCCCGAGGAAGACAAATACCACCAGTGCGACCAGGATGAAGGCTTCAAGAAGCGTCTCGAGGACCTGCTCGATGGAGGCATCGAGGAAGCTGGCTACGTCGTAGCTAATCTCGTAATCCATGCCCGCGGGGAAGGACTCGCGCTTAAAGCGCTCCACCGTCTCCTTCACTTCCTCAATCACTTCCCGGGCGTTGCTGCCGGGGCTTTGCTTCAGAACGATGGCCGCCGAGGGGTGACCGTCGAGGTTGGAGTAGATATCGTAGAACTCGCTCCCGAGCTCGACCTCTGCGACGTCCCGAAGGTGAAGGATTTCCCCTTCCTCCGTGGCCCGCAGAATGATGTCCTCGTACTCCTCCTTGGTGTTGTAGCGCCCCTTATAGGTCAGGACGTACTCCAAGGCTTGGGAGGTTTTTCCCGACGCGCGGCCCAGCCGTCCGGGAGAGCCGATCATGCTTTGCTCGTCGAGCGCCTCCATCACCCGCTCCGTGGAGATGCCATAGGCCCGCATGCGGTCGGGTTTTAGCCATATGCGCATGGCGTATTGGCGACTCCCCAGGATCTTTGCGCTCGCGATGCCGCGGATACGCTGCAGCTCGGGGATGATGTTTACCCCGGCGTAGTTGAAGAGGAACTTCATGTCCGCATCTTCGGAGAGGCTGTAGAGGTTCACGTACATCAGCATGTTCGGCTGCATGCGATTGACGATGATCCCTTCCCGCTGCACGAGGGGCGGAAGGCGGGTCTTCACCTGATCCACGCGGTTGATGACATTCACCACCGCTTGGTTCGGGTCCGTGCCCTGGTGAAAGACGACCTGGATCACCGCTTCCCCGGCGCTGGTGGCGTCCGAGGTCATGTATTTCATCCCTTGCACGCCGTTGATGGAGCGCTCGAGGGGAATGAGCACGGAATCTTCCAGAACCTTCGCGCTGGCTCCGGGGTAGGCAATGCTGATCATCACCATGGGCGGAGAGACGTCGGGAAACTGGGAAACGGGAAGGCGCGCGATGGACAGCCCCCCGAGGAATAGGAGGATCAGCGAGATAACGATCGCGAGGGCGGGGCGATGGAGAATTTTTGCGAACATGGCCTTACTCCGCCGCCCACTTGAGATCGGCGAGAGCCTCAAGGCTGCTGACCGCCCGAACTTCGGCGGCCTCGCCGTCCTTCACATGCCGCAGCCCGTCGATGATCACCGCCTCGCCGTCCCTGAGACCGTCCTGCACCACAAAGAGGTCTTCGACCTCAGCGCCGATCTGGATCGCACGCTGATGCACTACGGAGGCCTCATCCACCACAAAGACGAAGCGTTGGTCGAGAATTTCGAAAACAGCCTTCTGGGGAATGACCAGGGCGTTTTCCGCCGTTTGGGTGAGGCGCACCGTTCCGGTCTGGCCATGGCGCAGTACGCCCGTGGGATTGGGGAAGTCGGCCCGGAAGGGAATGGTGCCGGTGTGATTATTGAAGTCCGCTTCAATCGCGCTCACCGTCCCTGCTACGGGATAGGTCCGACCGTCGGCGGTCAGAAGTTCGGCGCGCTCCTGGCCCACCGCTAGGCCCCGGGCCATGTAGGTCAGGTATTCCACTTCGGGGACGTTGAAATACACCCACATGGTGCGATTGTCGGAAAGAGTGGTGATGGGGTGCCCTTCCTCCACGAGGCTGCCTTCCTGGGCGTGGAAGCGATCCACGATGCCGGGGAAGGGGGCACGGAGGGTGGTGAAGTTGAGCTCAGCCTCCGCCAGGGCCAGTTCGGCCTGGGCCCGTTCGGCCCGGGCTTCGGCGAGGGCTACCTCGGCGGGGGAAATCACGTTGCTGTTGCCGAGGCGCGCCGCATTCTCGTATTCGAGGCGGGCAAGGCGAGCTTCGGCGGCGGCCCGCTGCCGGTGGGCTTGGAAGGTAATCGGGTTCAGGCGAAAGAGGACTTCGCCCTCGGCCACCCGAGCCCCTTCCTGAGTCAGGACCTCTTGCAGGTAGCCCCGTTCCAAGGCGCGCACTTCGATGTGGCGTCGTGCATGGATTTGGGCGACGTATTCCCGCGTCAAAGCGACGTCCTGTCGCGCGACGGTGGTGCTAACGACGGTGTGGTGGTGCTTGCCTTCGTGGGCCTCATGATGTTCACAGGCGGACAACAAAAGGCTGGCCCCCAGGGCCAGCACAACGGTGCGAAGGAGGGGGAATCCGGTAGCGTTCATTATCAATCCTTTCCGGGTGGCCATGGCACGGGGCCATGACCTGGGCGTGAGCTCAGGAGGCGCGGCCGCGGAGGGCGGCAAGCCTTCGAGGATTAGGCCGTGCGGGAAAGGCGGGCCGGCGGGGCCCGGGGGAGGCGCTGACGCCCCTCAGCGCGGTTTAGGCGCCAGCATAGACGTCCGCTAAGGAACTGGGCGTCGACCCCGCGCTGCGCGGGAGGGAAGGTTTGGAGAAGGGCCGCTTCGCCCTCGGGGCCGGCTTCTCCGGCGCCCTCAAGGCCATCCCCTTCCACCGCCATTTCCATGGCGGCAAGGAGCGGCCCTTCCTCGGGCAGGAGCCCGGCATGCCCTGAGGCGCTAAAGGCCAGCAGTAGAAGCAGGGCAGCCATCACCCAGCCCGGCCGGGCGGAATGCCGGAGGCGAAGGGGCGTAGAGGCGGAGTGGGCTGCGGTGGCAATCATGAACGGTGAGCGGTTTGCCCTAGGGGCCTGGCGGCCAAAGGAAGATTGCCGATGAGCGTGCAGCAGCCCCTTCCTCATGTCAAAAGCTTTCCCGGCCTTTTCCCAGGCTCCGCATTTTTTTCAAGCTTTCTGTCCCGGGCTTGCAGGGTTCGCATCGCCGCCCAAAAGGTGTACTTTCGATGACATGAGGGGAGTGGTATCGCGTAGGGGGCGCGGTATCCGGGCGCAACCTTCGGCCTTGATTGCCCCCTGCCGTGCCCGCGAGGGGGCGCGCTTGGGTCATAAGCGTTTAAGCATAGCGGATCGCCAAAGGGCCTTAGGTCCCTTTGGGGGAAGGTCGTGCCTGTCTCCTGTTCTCCCGTCGTCAGCCCGAGGAAGGGTTGCCTAGACACCAGGGGGAGGGGGGGTGATGAAGCCAACCAACATTAAAGATCCGGAATATTTTCATAAGGTCGTCGATTGCCAGTACGCCTGCCCAGCGCACACGCCGGTGCCGGAGTACATCCGCCTGATCGCGGCGGAGCGCTACGGCGAGGCCTATATGGTCAACTGGGAATCGAACGTTTTCCCCGGGGTGCTGGGTCGCACTTGCGATCGTCCTTGTGAGCCGGCCTGTCGCCGGGGCCGGGTGGACGAGGAGCCAGTGGCCATCTGCCGCTTAAAGCGCGTGGCGGCGGATAATAAGGGCGATGTGTCGGCGGCCATGCCCGTGGCCCCAGATATCAAGAAGCAGGGCCGGGTGGCGCTCATCGGCGCCGGCCCTGCCTCCCTCACCGTGGCCCGAGACCTCGCCCCCCTGGGCTATGAGATTGATCTCTTTGATGACCAGCCCCTGGCCGGGGGCTTCATGCGCAGCCAGATTCCCGTATTCCGCCTACCGCCGGAGGTCCTCGATGAGGAGGTGGGCTTCGTGCTGGATCTCGGCATCAAGCAGCACTTTCGTCATTACGTGGACAGCCTCGGCGCCGTGCTCGAAAAGGACTACGACGCGATCTTCGTGGGCACGGGCGCGCCCCGGGGCAGCGATCTTTCGATCCCCGGGCGAGAAGAGGCTGACAAGCACATTCACATCGGCATCGACTGGCTCGCTTCCGTCGCCTTTGAGCATCTAAGCAAGGTCGGACGCCGGGTCCTCGTGCTGGGGGGCGGTAACACGGCGATGGACTGCTGCCGGACGGCACGGCGCCTGGGCGGCGAGGACGTGAAGGTGGTGGTGCGCTCTGAGCGCGCCAAGATGAAGGCCTCGCCCTGGGAGATCGACGACGCCATTGCCGAGGATATCCCCATCATCAATAACCACGTCCCCAAGGAATTCGTGCACGAGAACGGGAAGCTGACGGGCGTGCGCTTTACCGTGGTGGATGTGGTTTACGACGACGGCGGAAATCGAAAGCTCGTCCCCACGGGGGAAGAGGTGTTCTTCGAGGCCGACGACGTGATCATCGCCATCGGCCAGGACAACGCCTTTCCCTGGATCGAGCGGGACATCGGGCTCGAATTCGGGAAGTGGGACATGCCCGTCATCGACCCCGTGACCTTCCAAAGCACGAACCCTCGGGTGTTCTTCGGCGGCGATGCGGCTTTCGGGCCGGAAAACATCATCACCGCCGTCGCCCATGGGCACCAGGCGGCCATTTCCATGGATCGCTTTATCCGGGGGGAGGACGTGCATGACCGCCCAGCTCCGGGGGTCACCCTCGTGAGCCAGAAGATGGGGGTCCACGAGTGGAGCTACGACAGCGCGGTGTCGCTGGAGGATCGCTTCCCCGTGCCCCACGTGGATAAAACCCTCGCGCTCAAAGATCGGAAGGTTGAGGTGGAGCTCGGCTTTGACCGGGCCGTCGCTTACCGGGAGGCGGAGCGCTGCCTGAACTGCGACGTGCAGACCGTCTTCATCACGGATAAGTGCATTGAGTGCGATGGCTGTGTCGATATCTGTCCCACGGAATGCATCAACTTCCTGCCCAACGATGAGGAGGCGGCCCTTCGCACGAAGCTGCGCATGGCTGCCGACGAACTGGATCAGGACCTTTACGTATCGGACGCGCTGGCGCAGACCGGACGGGTCATGGTGAAGGACGAGAACGTCTGCCTTCACTGCGGGCTCTGTGCCGAGCGCTGCCCTACCGGCGCCTGGGATATGCAGCGTTTTCTCTATCAAGTCACGAAGGCGGGCCAGCCATGCAGCCAAAGCAAGCGATAAACGATTTCGTTATCAAGTTTGCGAACGTCAACGGCACCGGCTCAGCCAGTGCCAACGGGATGTTCGCCAAAGCGATCTTCCGCATGGGCATCCCCGTAAGCCCACGGAATATCTTCCCGTCGAATATCCAGGGCATGCCGACCTGGTACGAGGTTCGGGTTAGCCAGGACGGCTACCTGGGCCGCCGGGGGGGCACGGACATCATGGTGTGCGTGAACCCTCAGAGCATGGCCCAGGACGTCGCTGGCGTGGAGCCCGGGGGCTACTTCGTTTACGACAATACGAAGCCGTTAGAGCCGCGTTTCCTTCGGGACGATATCCACTACATCGGTCTTCCCCTGACGGAAATTTGCCTTCGGGAATACACCGATGCGCGGCAACGGTTGCTGTTCAAGAACGTCATTTACGTGGGGGCCTTGGCCGCGCTTTTGAACATCGATTTCACCCTCCTAAAGGACCTGGTGAGCGATCAGTTCAAGGGCAAGGAGCGGCTGATTACGCCCAATATCTACGCCCTCGAGCTCGGCTATCAGCATGCCCAGGCGAACTTTAGCTGCCCCCTCAGCATTCGCCTCGAGCGCGGTCACAAGGTGGCGAAGCACATTGAGGACTTCGACAACATCCTCATGGACGGGAACACCGCTGCGGCGCTGGGGGCGGTGTATGCCGGCGCCACGGTCGCTGCCTGGTATCCCATTACCCCGTCGACCTCCGTGGTCGACGCCTTTGATACCTACTGCCGGCGGCTGCGCATTGACCCGGGCACGGGAAAGAAGAACTACGCCATCGTGCAGGCGGAGGATGAGCTCTCGGCCATGGGTATGGTGATTGGCGCCAACTGGAATGGGGCCCGGGCCTTTACGGCGACCAGCGGCCCCGGGGTTTCGCTCATGAGCGAATTCCTGGGCCTGGCTTACTTTGCCGAAGTGCCCGCGGTGCTCATCGACGTGCAGCGGGCCGGACCCTCCACGGGGATGCCCACGCGCACCCAGCAGTCGGATATTCTCGCTGCGGCCTATGCCTCCCATGGCGATACGAAGCACGTGCTGCTGTTCCCCGCGACCCCGGCGGAGTGCTTCAGCATGACCGTGGAAGCCTTTGACCTCGCCGAGCGGCTTCAAACGCCGATCATCATCATGAGCGACCTCGATCTGGGTATGAACGAGTGGATGTCGCCGCCCCTGGAGTTTGACGATAGCTACCGCTACGACCGGGGCAAGGTTCTCGACGCCGATGCCCTCGAGGCCATGACCGAGCGCTTTGGCCGCTACCTCGATGTGGACGGGGACGGCATTCCCTATCGCACCTATCCCGGGGCGCACCCGAGCAAGGGCGCCTATTTCACCCGGGGCACCTCCCGAGACGAGTACGCCGCCTACACGGAAGATGGCCAGGCCTACGTGCGCAACATGGACCGGCTCTTGAAGAAGTTCGAGACGGCGAAGCAGCTTGTCCCGGAACCGAAGCTCAAGGAAGCGGAGATGGAGACGCGGAACGGCGCGGTGTTCTTTGGCACCACGGCGTCGCCAGCCTACGAGGCCATCGAAATCCTGGAGAAGGAGGGGATTTGCATCGATACGCTGCGCATCCGTTCCTTCCCCTTCAACGAGGACGTGGAGCAGTTTATTCGGGAGCACGACCGGATTTTTGTGATTGAGCAAAACCGCGATGGGCAAATGCGGCGCCTGCTTCTCAATGAAACCAGCGTGCCCGTGAAGGATCGGCTCATCCCCATCCTTGAATACGATGGACTTCCGGTCACGGCGCGGAAAATCGCCGGCATGATTCGTAACTTCATTACCTTGGGCAATGTGACGCCGATTACCCGGCGGGCTCAGGCTGAGGAGATCTCCGCATGACCTATATCAAACCGGCATTCCGTCACCCCAAGGCCCCGGTGAACGACCTGGGCTGGACCCGCCAGGATTACGAAGGGGGGCTGTCGACGCTCTGCGCGGGCTGCGGCCACGACTCCATTAGCGCGGCCATCGTGGACGCCTGCTTCCAACTGAACATCGAGCCCCATCGGGTGGCCAAGCTCTCGGGCATCGGCTGCTCGTCGAAGACCCCGGCGTACTTCCTTTCAGGCTCCCATAGCTTTAACTCCGTGCACGGCCGCATGCCCTCCGTCGCTACCGGGGCCAACCTCGCCAACCGCGACCTGATCTACATTGGCGTTTCGGGGGACGGGGATACGGCCTCCATCGGCCTGGGGCAGTTCGCCCATGGTGCCCGGCGCAATCTCAACATGACCTACATTGTGGAGAACAACGGGTGCTACGGCCTCACCAAGGGCCAGGATTCGGCCACCATGGATACGGGGTCCGTCAATAAGAAGGGGGATCGCAATCTCTCCACCCCCATGGACGTGGCGCGGCTGGCCATCGAGGTGGGGGCCACCTTCGTGGGCCGGAGCTTCTCCGGGGACAAGGAGCAGCTCGTCCCCCTCATCAAGGCCGCCCTAAGCCATCGCGGGTTTGCCTTGCTGGATGTGATCTCTCCCTGCGTCACCTTTAACAATCATCAGGGGTCGTCTAAAAGCTATGAGCACTTCCGGAGCGTGAAGGAGGTGATGCCTCTGGATTTCGTCCCGGTGCGCGAGGAAATCACCGCGAGCTATGCCTCCGGGACCACCTGCGAGGTGCGCATGCACGACGGCTCCATGGTGCGACTGCATAAGCAGGACAGCGATCACGACATCGAAGATCGGCAGTCGGCGCTCCAGGCCATTGCCCATTACGAGAGCCAGGGCAAGGTTCTGACCGGACTGCTCTACATCGATCGCGATAGCGAAGAGCTCCACGATCAGCTGGGGACGGCGCGCCGCCCCCTAAACACCCTGACGGAGCAGGAGCTGTGTCCTGGCTCCAAGTTCTTAGACAGCATTAACGCGGGGCTCCGCTAGGCGCCCCGCGCGCCTCACCCCCGGCGGTGGGCGAGGCGATAGAGGACGGGCAGCACCAGGAGCGTCAGGAGCGTGCTTGAGAGCACGCCGCCAATCACCACCGTGGCCAGGGGGCGCTGCACTTCAGCGCCAATGCCCGTGTTGAAGGCCATGGGAACAAAGCCTAAGGACGCGACGAGGGCGGTCATCAGAACGGGGCGTAGCCGAGCCGTGGCGCCCTTGCCGATCGCCTCCGTGAGCCCCATCCCGTGCACCCGCAAATCTCGAATGAACGACACCATCACGAGGCCGTT
>JAUILI010000065.1 GCA_030433075.1 Gammaproteobacteria bacterium
TTCCGTGGCCTTCGCCTTTGCCATCGCGGCGCTCCTCTCTGGGCGCCTGGATGCGGCCTGGGCCCGCTGGTCCCGGCCCTGGACGAACCTCGCCTGGGCCTTCCTGTCCGTGGGCATTGCCCTCGGCAGCTGGTGGGCCTACTACGAACTCGGCTGGGGCGGCTGGTGGTTCTGGGATGCGGTGGAGAACGCCTCCTTCATGCCCTGGCTCGTGGGCACGGCGCTGATCCATTCCCTCGCGGTCACGGAAAAGCGCGGGGTGTTCAAGAGCTGGACCGTGCTGCTCGCCATCGCCGCCTTCTCCCTGTCCCTCCTCGGCGCCTTTATCGTGCGCTCCGGGGTGCTCACCTCCGTGCACGCCTTTGCCGTGGATCCGGAGCGGGGCATGTTCATTCTCGTCTTCCTGCTGTTGGTGGTGGGCAGTGCGCTGGCCCTCTACGCCCTGCGCGCTCCGGTGATGCGCGCCGAAGCCCGCTACGAAGGCCTCTCCCGGGAGGTCATGCTGCTGGCCAACAACATCGTGCTGGTGGTCTCCACCGCCGCGGTGCTCCTCGGCACGCTTTATCCCCTGGTTTATGAATCCCTGACCGGGGGCGGCAAGATCTCCGTGGGGCCGCCCTATTTCAATGCGGTCTTCGTGCCCCTCATGGTGCTGCTCCTTTTGATCATGGCGCCGGCGCCTCTGGCGCGCTGGAAGCGTACCGGCGCCGCCCAGCTCATGCGCAGCCTCGGCAAGGTGGCGCTGGCAAGCGTGGCCCTTGGCCTTGTTCTGCCCCTGGTGGTCACCGGCGCCCTGGAAATCTGGCCCGTGCTGTCGGTCATGCTCGGGGCCTGGATCACGCTAGCCCTGCTGGTCGATGCGCTGGAGCGGGTGCGGAACAAGCAGGGGCTTTCGGCAAAGCTTCGGGGCCTGAAGAATCTCGGCGCCGGCTATGGCGGCATGGTGCTGGCCCATCTCGGGGTGGCGGTGACGGCCCTCGGCATTGCCCTCACCACCACCTACTCCACGGAGCGGGACGTGCGCCTGGCTCCTGGGGAAAGTGTCACCCTCGGCCCCCGTACCTACCTGTTTGAGGGGGTCGCGCCCCTTGAGGGGCCGAACTACGTGGCGGATCAGGGTACGGTGCGGGTATTCCAAAACGGTCAGCCCATCGCCGTGCTGCACCCTGAGAAGCGCCGCTACCTGGCCCGGCAAATGGTGATGACGGAGGCCGATATCGATCCAGGCTTTTTCCGTGATCTCTACGTCGCCCTCGGGGAGCCCCTGGGGGAGGGGGCCTGGGCCCTGCGGGTGCACGATAAGCCCTTCGTGCGCTGGGTGTGGTTTGGGGGCGTGCTCATGATGTTTGGCGGGCTCATGGCCGCCTTCGATCGGCGCTACCGGCGCCTGAAACTTCGGGACCAGGCCGCCCTGGCGGGAGCCCTGGCCTCGTGAGCCGCACCAGCCTCTTTCTGCCCCTGGGGCTCTTTCTGCTCATGGCCTTCATGCTCTGGCGGGGCTTTGCCCTGAACGACCCCCACGAGCTGCCCTCGGCGCTGCTGAATCAGCCCCTGCCCGATTTCCAGAAAACCCGCCTGGCCGACGGCGCTCCCGTGGCCCGGGAGGACCTCCTCGGTACGCCCTTCCTTCTGAACGTGTGGGCCACCTGGTGCCCTACCTGTAAGGCTGAGCACGCGGAGCTGAACCGCATCGCTGCCCGCTATGCCGTGCCTCTGGTGGGGGTGAACTACAAGGACGACGGCCCTGCGGCCCGGGCCTGGCTAGCCCGCTACGGCGATCCCTACCGCCTGTCCGTGGTGGACGAGGACGGCAGCCTGGGCATCGAGCTGGGGGTTTACGGCGCCCCGGAAACCTTCATCGTCGACGGCGACGGCATCATTCGCTACAAGCGCGTGGGGGCCGTGGATCGGCGCGTCTGGGAAGAAGAAATTCGCCCCGTGCTCCAGAATCTTGGCCTGCCCCTTGAGGAGCCCCCGGCATGAATCGCAGCCCCCTAAAGGCTTTGCTGGGAGCCGTGCTGCTGGCCTTCAGCACCGCAAGCTTCGCGGCCATTGATACCTACGCCTTTGAAACGGCGGCAGAGGAAGCGCGCTACAAAGCGCTGATCGATGAGCTGCGCTGCCCCAAGTGCCTGAACACCAATCTATCGGGTTCCGACTCCCCCATTTCCGCTGATCTCCGGCGCACCGTGGCCACCATGGTGCAGGCCGGGAAGGGGGATGAGGAGATTCGGGAGTATCTTCTGGCGCGCTACGGGGACTTCATCCTCTACCGGCCCCGGGTGATGCCCGCCACCTATGTGCTTTGGTTTGGCCCCGCGCTGCTCTTTCTGCTGGCCCTGGCCTTCGTGGCCCGCCTCGTGCGGCGCCAGCGCCGGGCGGAGGCGCCCGTGCCCCTGTCGCCGGAGGAGCAGGCGGCCCTTGCGCGGCTTTCCCAGGCCGTTGGGGAGAACTCGAAGGCATGACCCTCTGGCTTTCCCTCCTGGCCCTGGCCCTCGGGGCCATGGGCTTCGTGCTGTACCCCTTGCGTCGGCGGCGCCTCGATGATGGCGATGCGCTGCGCCTCAGCTCCAACCTCGCGACCTTCGAGGAACGGCGTGCCGAACTGGCCGAGGACCTCGCCGAGGGGCGCCTCGATGCCGCAAGCCACCGCGCCCTCTTAGCGGAGCTCGACCGGGCGCTCCTTGCCGACGTGGGGACCGTGACCCCCACAGGGGTCAGGGTGGCGGCCCGCCCCGCCGGCCGCGTGCTCTGGGCCAGTGCGCTGCTCGTACCCCTGGCGGCGCTCCTGTTCTATGCGCCCTGGGGCCTGTCCTTTGGGGCGGCGGAGGATCTGGCCTTTAAGGCAGAGCTCGAGGTCTTCGACGCGGCCCAGGCGGCCGTTGGCGAGGATCCTACAGCGGCGGAGATCGCCGGCCTCCGCCTGCGTCTCGAGGGCCTGGAGCAGCGGCTCCGTAGCCTGGAGGCCAAGGAGCCCGATGGCTGGTTCCTGGTCGGGCAGCGAGCCATGGATTTGGGCGCCTTCGCCCAGGCCGCGGCGGCCTTCGAAGAAGTGGAAAAGCTCACCGGGGGCGCCCTCGTGGCTCTCGTCTACCGGGCTCAGGCGCTTTATCTCGCGAACGATCGGCGCCTTGACCGCACCGGGCGCGCCCTGGTCGATCGCGTGCTGGCCACCGTGCCGGACCAGCCGGTGATGCTGGAGCTCTTGGCCATGGACGCCTTCTCCCAGCAGCGCTACCGGGAGGCGGCGGAAACCTTCGGCCACGTGCTGGCGGCGGGGATCGCCAATCCCGCTCGGCGCCAGTTTTTGGAAGATGCCCAGCGCCGCGCAGCGGAGCTGGGGGGCTTGGATCTCGCGGCCCTGACCGCTGCGGCGCCGGCGGGGCCGGGCATTGCCGTGGATCTCACCGTGGCGCCGGCCTGGCTTGAGAACCTGCCGGCGCAGGCCCAGCTGTTTATCCTGGCTCGGCCGACTGGCGGGCGCATGCCCCTCGCCGTGGAGCGCCACAATCCCGCCTCCCAGCTGTCCGTGCGCCTTGGGCCCGAGGACGCCATGAGCCCGGCCATGAGCATCGTCGGCCAGGCGGCCGTGGAAGTGGTGGCGCGCCTATCCATGGATGGCTCCCCCGCCGGCGGAGACGGCATGAAGGAGGTGGTGCTGGAAGCCGTGCCCACCACCGGCGCCCGGGTGACCTTAGCGCTCGGCCCGACGGCGCCCCCGCCAAGCTTTACCCTCGAGGCCGCAGCGCCGGCAGCGCCCCCAGCCCCACCGGTGGTCGCGGGCCAAGCTGGTGAGGCCGGGGAGGCCGGGGAAGAGTCCCCAGCCGCTCTGCGCCTCGCGCTCTCCCTCGCCCCGGGGCTCAGCGCCGCCCCCGATGCTACGGTCTTCGTCTTCGCCCGCACCCCGGGCACGCCCATGCCCCTTGCCGTGGATCGCTTCCTGGCCAGCGAATTGCCTCGGGACGTGGTCCTCGATGAGGGCTCGGCCATGATTCCGGGTCAGGGCCTGCGCTCCGTGCCGGCCCTGGAAGTGGTGGCTCGGGTCACGGCCAGCGGCGGCGTGCGGGCCCAGGCCGGGGATCTGGAGGGACGGCTTGGGCCGCTGAGCACGGAGGATGCGAACACCTTCGCGAGCGTGAAAGCGCTGGTGATCGATCAGGTTGTGGAGTGAGTCGGCCGAAACCACTAGATGCAGGGGTTAGGGCCCTTCGGCTACACTAGAAAAAAATTAGCGGGCAGCCTCCGCCCTCACCCCTGAGGGTAACGGATAGCCGGCGTCGCGCCCCCAGGGGCTCGGGGAACCATGCGTTTAAAATCCATAAAACTGGCGGGCTTTAAGTCCTTCGTGGATCCCACCACGGTGCATTTGCCCGCGAATCTCACGGCCATTGTGGGCCCGAATGGCTGCGGCAAGTCGAACGTCATTGATGCGGTGCGCTGGGTGATGGGGGAGAGCAGCGCGAAGCAGCTTCGGGGTGAGTCCATCACGGACGTCATCTTCAACGGCTCGAACGCTCGGAAACCCACGGCCCAGGCCAGCATCGAGCTGATCTTCGACAACACCGATCAGCGCATTGCTGGGCAGTACGCCGCCTTTGCGGAAATCGCCATTCGCCGCCAGGTCACCCGCGATGGGCAGTCCACCTACTTTTTGAACGACAGTCGCTGCCGCCGGCGCGATATTCAGGACGTGTTCCTCGGCACGGGGCTCGGGCCCCGAAGCTACGCCATCATCGAGCAGGGCATGATCTCGAATCTCATCGAGGCCAAGCCCGAGGAGCTGCGCCAGCACCTCGAGGAAGCGGCGGGCATCTCCCGCTATAAGGAGCGGCGCCGGGAAACGGAAAACCGCATCAAGCACACGAAGGAAAATCTCGATCGCCTGAACGATCTTCGGGAAGAGCTCGATCGCCAGCTGGGCCGGCTTCAGCGCCAGGCCCGGGCCGCGGAAACCTTCAAAACCCTGAAGGCAGAGGCCCGGCAGCTAGAGGCGGAGCTTCTGGCGCTGCGCTGGCAGGGGCTGTCGAAGGAGCTGGAAACGGCGGAGGCAGCGGTGAAGCGCGCTGAGCTGAACCGGGAGGAAGCGGTGACGGCCCGGGGTGCCACTCTGCGCCAGCTTGAGCAGGCCCGCGTGGGGCGGGAAACCCTCGCCCAGGAGGTCGACGGCATTCAGCAGCGTTTCTACGGTCTGGGCGCGGAGATTGCCCGCCTCGAGGAATCGCTGCGTGCAAAGGAACAGCGGGGCCGCCAGCTGGCCGGGGACCGGGCCAGTGCCCAGGCCCGGAGGGAAGAAACGGCGCGGAATCTCGAGGCGGATAGCCGGCGCATTGAGGAGCTGGAAAGCACCCTGGCAGAGCTTGGCCCGGCGCAGGTGTCGGCTCAGGAAGCGCAGCGCGCTGCCGATGCGCGCCTTGCCGAGGCGGAGGCCGCCCTCAGCACCTGGGAGCAGGGCTGGGAGCGCTTCAATCTAGACGCCGCCGAGCCCACCCGTCGGGCCGAGGTGGAAGCGGCCCGGGCCACGCAGCTCGAGCGTACCCTGGCCCGGCTTCAGGAGCGCCTCGATAAGCTCGAGGTGGCGCCGGCGGTGGAAGGCAGCAGCGAAGATCTCGCGCGCTTAGATAGCACCCTCGCGGAGCTGAAGGCACAGCTGGAGACGGAGGAAGGACGACGCCAGGCCATTGGCGAACGCATCGCCGCGGAGCGCAGCGCCCTCCAGGAAGCGGAGCGGGCCCTCGCGGAGCTGCGCAGCGATGGGCAGCAGCTGGCCGGGCGCCGCGCCTCCCTGGAAGCGCTCCAGGAATCGGCCCTGGGCCGCACGGACGAAGCGGCGGCGAGCTGGCTGTCGGAGCGGGGCCTCAGTCGCCGGCCCCGCCTCGGGGAGCGCCTTGCCGTGCAGGCGGGGTGGGAAACGGCCGTGGAACAGGTGCTCGGCGGCGCCCTTCAGGCCGTCGTGGTCGAGCATTTAGATGGTCCGGGCGAGGCGGCCATGGCCCTGGATAACGCCGAGCTCACGCTCTTTGAAAGCGTGGGGGCGGGCGCCGGCGCGGCGCCGGCGGAGGATGCCCTTGGGCGAGCACCGCTCACGCGCTACGTGGAATGTGACGATGACCTCGCGGCGTTGCTTCAAGGGGTCTGGGCCGTGGAGACGCTCCAGGAAGGGCTCGCCCTGCGCAGCCGCCTGAAGCCCGAGGAGCGGGTGGTTACCCGGGATGGCGTCATCATCGGCGCCAGCTGGCTTCGGGTTGCCCGGGGCGATCACGCCGAGGCCGGGGTGCTGCGCCGGGGCCAAGCCCTGGAAGCCCTCGCCAAGGAATTGGCAGAAAACAGCGCGGCCCAGGAAGCGGGGGAGGATCGCGTTGGCGGGCACCGGGCCCAGCTCGCGGAGCTCGAAGCCGAGCGCGCGGGGATCCAGGACAGCCTGGATGAGCGCGCCCGCCTGCAAGGGGTGAAGCTTTCCGAGCGCAGCGCCCTAGCGGCGCGCCTCGAGGCCGCGGAGGCCCGGGCTCAGCGCCTGAAGGAAGAGCGCGCCGAGCTGGAAAACCAGCAGCGCCAGGAGCGGGAAGGGCTCGCTGCGGCCCTGGCGGCGCGGCAAGCGGCGGAAAGCGAAAAAGCCCGCTTCGACAGCGAGCGCGCGGGACGGTTAGAGCAGCGGGACGGGCTGCGGAGCCAGGTGCAGAGCGCTCGCGGCGATGCCCAGCGCTTCCGGGAAGCGGCCTACGAGGCCAGCCTCAAGGCCCAGAATCTCACCACCCAGCTGGAGGCCACGCGCAAGGCGCAGGCCCGGCTGACGGAACAGCTAACGGCGCTCACGGGGCAGCTGTCGGGCCTCGAATCGGAGCTCACGGAATCCCAGGCGCCGCTGGCGGGGATGAAAGCCACCCTCGAGGAACAGCTCTCCCAGCGCGCCGAGGTGGAAAAGCAGCTGGAAGGCGCCCGCGGCAAGCTCTCGGCGCTGGATGCGCAGCTGCGGGAGCTCGAGCAGGCCCGGAGCGCCGCCGATGATCGGGTGCAGAGCTTGGGCGAGGCGCTGGAAAGCGCCCGCATGGCGCACCAGGCCCTGGTGCTGAAGCGCCGCGCCGTGGAGGAGCAGCTCGAGCCCTTCGAGCAGCGGCCGGAAGCCTTGCTGGAGGCCCTGGACCCGGAAGCGGAAGCGAGCGCCTGGGCCGAACGCCTCGAGGCGCTCAATCGCCGCATCGACCGCCTCGGCCCCATCAACCTCGCCGCCATCGAAGAGTTCGAGCAGGAGCAGGAGCGCAAGCAGTACCTTGATGCGCAGAACGCTGATCTCGAGGAAGCCCTGGCCACGCTGGAAGAGGCGATCCGGAAGATTGACCGGGAAACCCGGGCCCGCTTCAAGGAAACCTTCGACCAGGTGAACAGTGGCCTTCAAAGCCTATTCCCGAAGGTTTTCGGGGGTGGACACGCCTACCTTGAGCTGACCGGCGACGATCTCCTCGACACGGGTGTGGCCATCATGGCCCGGCCTCCGGGGAAGAAGAACGCGTCCATCCATTTGCTCTCCGGGGGAGAGAAGGCGCTCACGGCCATCGCGCTCGTGTTCTCCATCTTCCGCCTGAACCCCGCGCCCTTCTGCATGCTCGATGAGGTGGACGCGCCCCTGGATGATGCGAATGTGGGACGCTACTGCCGCCTGGTGACGGAGATGTCGAAGGACGTGCAGTTCATCTACATCACGCACAACAAGATTGCCATGGAGATGGGCGAGCACCTCATGGGGGTCACCATGCAGGAGCCCGGGGTATCGCGCCTGGTGTCCGTTAATGTCGAAGAAGCCGCGGCCCTGGCGGGCTAGGGCAGAGGAGACGCACGCATGGAGTGGGGGATTCGAGAACTGTTCCTCGGCCTCGGAGTGCTGGGGGTCTTGGCCATCCTGGGCCACGGGCTTTGGACGCGCTTTCGCGACGAACTGCCGCTGCGCATGGACCCCACTCTCAGCGACGATGGGGACGAAATTGATCTGACCCGCAGCGAGCTGCCCAACGGCGGCGCCCGGGTTGTCTCCCCCGGTACCCCTCGTCCGGCCGCCGAACCGCCCGCGGCGAGTGATGACCCCCTTTCCGGGCTGGCGCCCCCGGCGGAAGATCCGCTTTTCCCTGCGGCGCCGGACGCGTCTGCCCCCGAACCCGATGCGGCTCCCGCACCCCTCGCCGCTGAGCCTGCGCCCCGTTCCGCGCCCGCCGTGGAGGCTCCGCCCGTTCCCGAGCAGGCGCCCCTCTTTGCGGGGGAGCCCATCGTGCCCCGGGCCGCTGGTGCTGGTGGGCGGAAGAAGCGGGAAACGCCGAAGGCGAAGGCTGCCCCCAAGGCCGCCCCCGCCGAACCCGCAGCGCAAGCCCCGGAGCCCCCGCCGCCGCCGGAGGAGGTCCTGGTGGTGCACGTGCTGGCGCGGGAAGCGCCCATGGCCGGTCCCGCCCTTGTGGAAACGGTGACCCACTACGGCCTGCGCTACGGCGATATGAACATCTTCCATCATTACGATGAGGCAACGCGGCAACCGGCCTTTTCCATGGCCAGCGCCGTGGAGCCGGGCACGTTTGATCTCAGCACCCTGGATAGCTTTGAAACCCCCGGGGTGTCCTTCTTCCTCCAGCTTCCCGGGCCTGCCGCACCCCTGGAGGCCTTTGAGGCCATGGTGCAGGTGGCCAAGGCCCTCGCGGAACGCTTCCAAGGGGAGCTGCGCGACGAACAACGTAGCGTCATGACGGCGCAAACCCTCGATTATTGCCGTCAGCGCATCCGGGAGTTCCAACGTCGCCAGATGTCGCGCCCGAGCGCCCGGTGAGCGCAGAGGGGAGCGCTTCGGCGCTGGAGGCGGCGCGCCGGGAAGCGCAGGCCCTGCGCCAGAGCCTCGCGGAGCACAACCACGCCTATTACGTCCTCGATGCGCCGAAGCTTAGCGACGGGGAATACGATGCGCTCTTCGACCGTCTGCTGGCGCTAGAGGCGGCCCATCCCGAGCTGGTCGATCCGAGCTCCCCGACCCAGCGCGTGGGCGGTGCGCCGGCGTCCGGCTTTCAAAGCGTGGCCCACCCCACGGCCATGCTCAGCCTGGGCAAGTGCACGGACGAGGAGGGGGTCCGGGACTTTGACGAGCGCCTGCGCCGGGAGCTTGACCGCGCGCTCCTCACCTATACCTGCGAGCCGAAGATTGACGGCGTGGCGGTCCGCCTCGTTTACGAGCAGGGCCGGCTGGTGCTGGCTGCCACCCGGGGCGACGGGCAGACCGGGGAAGACATCACCGGGAATATTCGCACCATTTCCGCCGTTCCCCTCGCGCTTCGGGGCGACGATTGGCCCGCCCAGCTTGAGGTTCGGGGCGAGGTCTACATGGCCCGGAGCGCTTTTGCGGCCTATAACGCGGGCGCTGAAGCCGGAGGCTATAAGCCCCTCGTGAATCCCCGGAACGGCGCCGCGGGGAGCCTGCGCCAGCTCGACCCGGCCATTACCGCTCGCCGCCCCCTGCGTATCTTTGCCTACAGCGTGGGGGAGGCGGGCTCGGAACAGTTCCAAAGCCATAGCCAGGCCCTCGACGCCCTGCGCCGCTGGGGCCTGCCCGTGAATCCTCACACCACGCGCTGTGAAGGGGTGGAGGCGGTGCTTTCCTTCATCGATCGCTGCCTCACCCAGCGCGCGGACCTCGACTACGACATCGATGGGGTGGTGATTAAGCTGGACGACCTGGCCCTGCAGCAGGCGGCGGGGGTGCTGAGCCGCACGCCGCGCTGGGCGCTGGCCTTCAAGCCGCCGGCGGAAGAGGCCGTCACCCGGCTAGAAGCGCTAGAGCTTCAGGTGGGGCGCACCGGCGCCGTGACCCCCGTGGCCCGGCTGGCACCGGTGTTCGTGGGCGGGGTCACGGTTTCCAATGCCACGCTGCATAACTTCGACGAAGTCGCTCGGCTCGATGTGCGCCCCGGGGATACGGTGTGGGTGCGGCGCGCCGGAGACGTCATTCCCCAGGTGGTGCGGGTGGATCTGGACCTCACCCCATCCCCCCGGAGCGAAGCCCCGGCGGTTCCGACCCAATGTCCCGTGTGCGCCGCGGCCCTGCGCCGGGAAGCGGACGCGGTGGTGCTGCGCTGTCCCAACAGCCAGGGCTGTCCGGCGCAGCTGGTGGCGGGGCTTCAGCACTTTGCCCAGCGCACGGCCATGGATATCGACGGCCTAGGAGAGAAGGTGGCCTCGGCCCTGGTGGAAACCGGGCTTTTGAAGGACGTTGCCGACCTTTACCACCTCGATCTTCCCACGGTAGCGGGCCTGCCCCGCCTGGCGGAGAAGTCGGCGCAGAACCTCATCGATGCCATTGCTGCGTCAAAGCGGCGCCCCTTGGCCCGGGTAATCTTCGCCCTCGGGATCCGGGAGGTGGGGGAGGCCACGGCGGTTACCCTGGCGGAAGCCTTTCCCTCCCTGCCGGCGCTGATCGCCGCGGACTTTGATGCCCTGACGGCCCTGCGGGACGTCGGGCCCATCGTGGCCCAGGGCATCCTCGATCACTTCGCCGAGCCTGCCCATCGAAGCCTGGTGGAGCGGCTGCTGGCGGCGGGGGTGGACCCTGAACCTCCCGCGCCCCGCGGGCCTCAGCCTCTGGCGGGGCAGAACTGGGTGCTTACGGGCACCCTTTCGACGCTCCCGCGGAAGGCCGCGAAGGATCGGCTCCAGGCCCTGGGTGCTAAGGTGACGGGAAGCGTGTCGAAAAATACGGACGTCGTGGTCGCCGGCGAGGCCGCAGGGCAGAAGCTGGCGGCGGCCCAGGCCGCGGGCATTCCCATCATGGACGAAGCGGCATTTATCGAATTTTTGGAGGCAAGGGAATGAATCAGGCCGGGCTTCGGCGAATGTTGGTGACGCTGTGCTGCGTTATGGTGGTGGCGGGCTGTGCGTCCACGCCGCCAGGGCGGAGCGACAACATTTGTCTCATCTTCGCGGAGAAGGCCGACTGGTTCGACGATGCGGCCCGGGCCGAGCGACGCTGGGATATTCCCATCCCCGTGCTCATGGCCATCATGTATCAAGAGTCCTCCTTCCGGGCGAAGGCCAAGCCGCCGCGCTTGAAGCTCTTTGGCTTCATTCCCTGGAAGCGGCCCTCCACGGCCTATGGCTATGCCCAGGTGAAAAATGAAACCTGGGATGACTACGTCGAGGCTGAAGGGGGGATTTTCTCCGATCGCGATGATTTCCGAGACGCCATCGATTTCATGGCCTGGTACAACCGGGCCAGCGTGAAGGAGCTCGGCCTGAAGCCCAACGATGCCTACAGCCTTTACCTGGCCTACCACGATGGGCGCGGCGGTTTCCGCCGGGGCACCTGGCGCAGCAAGGGTTGGCTGATTGAAACGGCGAAGAAGGTACAAACCCGCGCCAATCGCTACGACACCCAGCTTCGGGGCTGCCGGAAGTCCCTGGAAAGCCCCTGGTGGTGGCCGTTCTGATGCGCCGGGCCCGGACGTATGGTCGGCGCTTGGGCCGGCACTTGGGCCGGCTGGGGCTGGCTCTGGGGCTACTCTTAAGCGCGAGCGCCGGGGCCGGGCAAGCACCGGGGGCGCTCGCTTACGAGGGCTCCATTGCCGCGGTGCAGGAAGCGCTGGCGTCTGGGGCGGTCAGCTGCGAAGCCCTGGTGACCCGCTATCTGGATCGTGTTCACGCCTATGATCAGCCCCTGGGGGTGCGGGCCGTCACCGTCGTCAATGAGTCGGTCCTGGCCGAGGCCCGGGCCCTCGATGAAAAGCGGGAAGCCGGGGAACCCCTAGGCCCGCTCCACTGCGTGCCTCTTGCCGTGAAGGACAACATGGATACGGCGGGGCTGCCCACCACCGGGGGTTCCGCTGCTTTGCTCCCCGTGCCGCCGCCGACGAAGGATGCCACCCTCGTGGCGCGCCTTCGGGCCGCCGGGGCCCTGGTGCTCTTCAAAACGAACATGGCCGAGTGGGCCTTCAGCGCCAAGGAGAGCCTGTCCTCGAGCTATGGCCGGACGGCCAATGCCTATGATCGTCGCCATACCCCGGCAGGGTCCTCCGGGGGTACGGCCTCCGCGGTGGCCGCAAGCTTTGCCCTGGCGGGGCTGGGCACGGATACGGGAAATTCCATTCGCGGGCCCTCGGCCCACCTGGCCCTGGTGGGGCTGCGGCCCACCTTTGGCCTCGTCTCCCGGGCGGGCATCGTGCCCCTGCTGCTGGACCGGGACATGGCGGGCCCCATGGTGCGCTCCGTCGCCGACGCCGCGGCCATCATGAATATCATTGCGGGATCCGATCCTGCGGACCCCACCACCACCGAAGCCGACGGACGGCGTGCTGAGGATTACGCCGAGGGGATGCGCCTGACGGGGCTTCAGGGGGCGCGCCTGGGGGTGCTCCGGGCCTTCGTGCCGCGAGATACGGACCCGGAGGTGCGCGCCCTCTTTGAGGCAGCGCTGGAGGATTTGCGCGTTGCCGGGGCGGAGATCGTCGATCCCCTGGAGATTCCAGACTTTGAACGGCATCTGGCCGGGGGACGCTTCTGCAACCGCTTCCGCGCCGACGTGGCGGCCTATCTTGATGCTCGGGGCGGCGTGCCCTGGCGGGACGTGGCCACGCGCCTTGAGGCCTTCGAGGTACATCCGGCGAACGTGGGGCGCTTTAAGTTCTTTACCGAGGGGCCCTTGGCGCCGCCGTCGGCGTGGGAACCGCCGTGCCCGGGGTATGCCAATCATCCCGAGCGGCAAGCCTTTCTAGCGGCGGTGACCGCGGCCCTCGATGGGGCAAAGGTTGATGCCCTGCTCTATCCCAGCTGGACCGCCGTGCCGGCGTCCCTAAGCGGCGCCGATGCGGAATATACCGGGGACAACAGTCAGCGGTTGGCGCCGGGCACGGGCATGCCGGCGATCACCGTGCCCATGGGCTTTACCCGGGAAGGGCGCCTGCCCGCGGGACTCCAGTGGCTCGGCCGGCGCTGGGACGATCACCGCCTGCTCCAGCTGGCCTACGCCTACGAGCAGGCCACTGGGCACCGCCGACCGCCGCCGGCGATGCCACCGCTCGCGCCCTAGACCAGCTCGGCGAGCTGGGCGCGGCTGTAGGTCGCGGCGTCCCCTAGCCGCCCAGCCTGCACCAGCTGGGGCCAGTTCGGGGTCGCGATGAGGGCGCGGCCCACGGCGACCACGTCGAATTCCCCGGCTTCCACCCGCTCCGCAAGCCCATCGATGTCCGCCGTGCCCACCGTGTCTTCCGAGGCGTAGCCCGTGACGAAGTCCTGGTTCAGCCCCACGGAGCCCACGGTGACCGTGGCCAGCCCCGTCAGCTTCTTGGTCCACCCGGCGAGGTTCAGCGCAGAACCCTCAAACTCCGGCTCCCAGTAGCGGCGCGTGGAGCAGTGGTAGGCGTCAAGCCCAGCGTCCGTAAGCGGTGCAAGGAAGGCTTCTAAGGCCTCCGGGGTCGGTGCCAGCTTACTTTCGAAATCCTGCTGCTTCCATTGGGAGTAGCGCAGCATGATGGGATAGTCAGGCCCCACGGCCGCGCGGACGGCGCGGATGACTTCGCAGGCGTAGCGGGTGCGCGCCACCATGTCGCCGCCGTACTGGTCCGTGCGCGTATTCGTGCCTTCCCAGAAGAACTGATCAATCAGGTAGCCATGGGCGCCGTGGAGCTCCACGCCGTCGAAGCCCGCGGCCTTGGCGTTCCGGGCGGCCTCGGCGAAGTCCTCGATGCTCTGCGCGACCTCCGCGTCGGTCATGGCCCGGCCCCGGCTCTTCCCGGGCAGTAGCAGGCCCGAGGGGCTCAGGGACTCGACCTCAGGATGCCCCGAGGCCTCGGCATCGCGCATCACGCCCATATGCCGAATCTGCGGGAAGATCTTGCTGCCGGCGGCGTGCACGGCCTCCACGACCTTGGCCCAGCCGGCCACGGGGACCTCGCCGCTGATGGCGGGGATGGCGTCGCTGCCGCTGGAGGCGAGATCCCGAAGGGTCGTGCCTTCCGTGATGATGAGCCCCGTGCCC
>JAUILI010000066.1 GCA_030433075.1 Gammaproteobacteria bacterium
CGGGGCAAGAATGAGCGCCCGGGGGCAGCGGGGGCGAGCCCGGCCCGCATCGGCGAGCTTTTCAATGAGGGGGAGGGCGAAGGCCGCCGTCTTCCCCGTGCCGGTCTGGGCAATGCCCAGCACATCCTGACCCGTTAGCAGTTCCGGGATGGCTTTTGCTTGGATGGGGGTGGGGGTTGTAAAACCTGCACTAGCGAGCACCTGGCATAGGTCTGCACCCAGCCCGAGGCCGTCAAACGTTAGATCACTCAAGAGATTTTCCTTATGGCTTCGCTTTCCATCTCGGTGCGAAGCGGGAGCCGCCATCTCGACGCGCGGCGAGGCTGGGGCAAACAAAGTCGACGGTCCCAGGGGAAAAGCGAGGGATGCGCGTTCGACAGAGGCGCGCACCCTAGGGCCTGGGCACCCCTAAGTCAAGGATTCTCAGCCCGTAAAAACCGAAGCGGTTCGTTCCACAAACCAAAACGCGGCCACGCTGCCGAGGACGTAGGGCGGAAGCGAGGCCAGGCGTGCGCTCGGTTTAGGGGTGAAGTGGCGCAGGATCCTGCCGAGTAGGAGGGCGCTGAGTACCACCGCGAGCTGACCGAGCTCGAGGCCCACGTTGAAGAGCAGCAAGGCCCAGAAGGTGCCTTCGGGGGGCAGGCCCAGGCTTTCCAGCGCACCCGCAAAGCCCAGACCATGGAGCAAGCCAAAGGCAAAGCACAGTTTCCATGGGGCTAGGGCTGGGGCAGTCCGTGCCCCCGTGCGACCCAGGGCCTCCGCCGCCAGGAGCACAATGCTGAGGGCGATGAGGGCCTCCACCGGTCCTCCGGGAAGGGTCAGGACGCCGAGGCTCGCGAGGCCTAGGGTCAGGGAGTGGGCTAGGGTAAAGCTCGTCACGATGAGCAGGAGCTGGCGCAGCGTGGGGTAGAGGTAGACCAGCAGAAGCACGAAGCAAACGTGGTCGATCCCAAAAACCAGATGCTCGACCCCAAGGGCGAGGTAGGCCGGCACCGCGGCCCCTTGGCGCAGATCCCGCTCGGGATTTCGTGGGCTGAGGCTGAACTGTTGGGGCTCTCCCGTGAGGGGCAGGAGCGTCACCATGGCATCCGCGAGGGTACGTTCAAGGCCGGGCATGGCGAGGCGCGTGAGGCCCTCGGGGCAGCGCAAGCGGAATTCGGTTTCCACCGCATCCACGGCCAGCGTAACCCCTCGTTCTTCCTGCGCGCAGTTACTTTGAGGGACCAGGGGGAGGACGCGCCCCATCATCTGAGGCTGGCGAAAGCGCAGGCGCCACTCCGTTTCCGTCAGCTGCGTGAGCTCAAGAAGCGCTGGACGAATCTCGTGAGCTTTGCCGGGAAAGGCGGCGCAAAGCAGCAAGAGCAAGAAGAGCCCTGGCCAGGCTCGGCGCAGCCTAGCGCCGATCGTCAACGCCATAGCGTCCCCGCACCGATTGGAAGAAACGATCGAGGCTGGCCTCTCGGGCATCCCGAAGATAATCGGTCCGCACCCTAGGAGCCACGAAGCCCAGGGGCGGTACCTCCGCCGGAAGGCGGGCTTCGAGGCGCAGAAGGTGGCTCCCAAAGGGGCTTTCCAGGGGTCCTACCCATTGGTTCAGCGGCACCTCCGGGAGCGCTGACGCCAGCGCGCTGCCCAGCGCCTGCTGCAGTTCCGCCTGGGATTTGCCTACGAAGTGGCGGGGCAGGTCCTCTAGGCCGCGGGGGAATGCTTCCCCTTGGCGGAGGGCTTCGAGGGCGGCTTCGGCCTCTGCTGCCGTGGCGTATTGGTGCTGCTCGAAGGTCCAGCGTTCTGGCAGGCGATAGCGTTCCCGATGTTCTTCAAAGTAGGTCTGAAGGTCCCCGTCGCTGACCGCTCCCGAGGTCATGTCCTGCACGAGAAACTCGAGCTTCTGCACGAGCCGTCGACGAAGCACCGTATCGTCCGCGTCGAGGCCTCGGCGCAGCGCTTCCCGATAGAAGACCTCCTCCCGGAGCCAAGCGGTCAGCAGGGCGTCCAGCGTCTCCGGATCCGGGGGCGTCCCCATTTGCGTTTCCCATAACCCCGCCACGCGTTCGACGACCGCCTCATCGATGATGATCGATTCCGTGGATCGCCAGCGATCCACGGCAAAGAGGAGGGCGCCAACGACCAGGAAGATCGTTAGCGGATGACGACCCATGTACACGTCGCCGGGTTCCCTAGGGCGCGGCAGCGCTCAACCAAATGGGGGAGCTCCAGGCCCGCTCCTGAATGGTGAGGGGGAGGGCCGGGTTCGGCGCGGCGCCGGTGCGAAGCGCATCCCAGGTTGACCAGCGGCAGCTGGGGTTTTCCAGGGCCCGGACGTAATACATGGCCGTTTCCCCGGGCCGATAATCAGGGTCACTCCAGCGCGCCTGAAGCACCGCTGCGCCGTCTCCGAGGAGAGCGCAGCTTGTGAGATCCACGGACGCCGTGCTGTCGGGGCAGCGATGGCTTTCCGGGTCGACGGCGGCGCCCCCGGGGCAGGCGATGTCAAAGACCCTTTCCTGCGCCTTCCCGTCCCGCACGCTGGCCTTGATGACCTGCAACCGGGCCAGGGGCGCACTTTCCGGATCCTGGCGCGCCCAGGCTAGGAAGCTTGGGGCCTCCGCGCCTCGAGTTAGAAGGTCGCCGCCCATGGGAACGCCCGCGGCGTAGGCATCGCCAACCCAATCGGCCGCCCCGGGCTCCGGGAGGTCGTAGCCTGCGAAGAAGCGCACGGCGATGCGACTGCCGGAGGTGGAGAAGGTTTCCTTCCGTCGGAAGGCCGCGTAGATCGATTCTCGGGTGTTTTCCTCCGCCCAGGCCGCGGCCAAGCTGCCGGCGCTCCAGGTGCTGCGATAGGTATCCAGGTAGCGGGGCGGTTCCCCATCCAGGGGCACAGACCCGCGCTCCTTCGGCTCATCGTCGAGAATGCCGGTTTTGCTCCAGAAATTGTCGTCATCGCCGGCGTAGCTGCCGTTATGCGTATCGCTGGAACCGATCACCCCAAATTTAAAGGGGTTGAAGCCCTTGGCTTCCTGAAATTCTAGGCCCCGCATCAATGCTTGGCGGACATAGCTTCCGTCCGGTTGGCTCGGCAGGTTCGAGGCAATGCGCACCTTCATGATTTCGAAGTCTGCCCACTCGTCGTTGGGGGACAAGGCCGGGTGCGTATCAGAGGTCCCTTTGATTTGGGAGTTTTCCACCAGCGGTTCGTTGCGCATGCGCAGCTCCGCGTAGGAGGCATCGAGGGGGTTTCCGGCAAAATCGAGCTGGCTGAACATCCAACCGTTGGACCCATTGGAGTTGTGAGGAATGGCCAAGGACTCCAGCCCCGCCTGGCGCTGCTGGTCCATCCAGCGCCAGAGGTCCTCGGGGTTGCTTGAATCAAGGCGGGAGAATGGCAGCAGGGGCGCCTTAGCGCCGTCGAAAATCACGTTGCGATGCAGGTTCTCAAATTCCGGGCCCGACGCGGTGTACTCGTACCCGATAAAGGTGGTGAAGCGACCGGGATCATTGTGACGATTGGCGGTCTCGATGATGTCTTGCCAGGCGTCGGAAAACACCTGGTCGTCCACAAGCTCCATGCGTCGATCGGAGCGCACAAAATCAATGAGCGTTTGAAAAATGCCGCCGCGGGACTGCTCATCGCCCATGGAGCGAACGGAGGGCGCAAGCTCATGCTCGTACAGGGGCGTTTCGCTATTCGTCATGGCCTTGAGCGCACCCATGAAGAAGGCGTGATCGGTGACAGCGTAGAAATCCATGGGCCGGTCAAGCTGCATGGGGAAGCCGCCGGGGTGATTGAGCACGCCCCCCTTCGCAAAGTGGTAGGCGTCGTCAGGGCTCGCCAAGGTGCCCATGGCGAAGGCATCAAAGGAGTAGGCGGTGTGAACATGAAGATCGCCGTAAAGCGGCTGTCGGCCGGCGGGATTATTCGCCCCTGATTCCCTTACTGCGGCCCCGGGGCTCGCTAAAGGTTCCGGCGTCGATGCGGGGGGCTCTGAGACGTTCTCTGAGCCGCAGGCAGACAGCAGAAGCGCCGCTGCGATCGGCGCGAGTTGATAACGCATAGCAATAGCTCCCCAAGCTCCCAGGCCTCGACTTTAGCACTTTGGCGATGGCTGGCTAGGGGCCCTGGAGCGCCTCAAGCAGGCTGGAGCCAAAGCGCTTTATAGCGCGCCCAGCCAGGCAGGGTGGCGCGCTCAGGCGGGGGATGGGCCGTGCTGAGCCCAAGGCGGGGGTAGCGTTCAAAAAGGGCTCGCAGGGCGACCTCCGCCTCGAGCTTGGCCAGATGGGCGCCGAGGCAGTAGTGAGGTCCGTAGCCGAAGGCAAGATGGTGCCGGTGCGGGCGATGAATGCGGAACGCTTCCGGATCCTCGAAGGCGTCCGGGTCCCGGTTGGCGCAGCCCAGCATGGGCATGATGGGCGTGCCCCGGGGAAGGGTGATGCCCCGGACCGTGATGGGTTCCGCAGCAAAATTAGGCTTCGTGCTGTGAATGGGCCCGTAGAGCCGAAGGATTTCATCAATCGCTTCCGGCCAGAGGGTGGGATTCTCCCTTAGTTCGGCGAGTGCGCCGGGGTGCTGGAGCAGGGCATGGGCCCCATTGCTCACGAGGTGGGTCGTGGTTTCGAAGCCCGCGATCATGAGGAGGAAGGTCATGGCCAGCGCTTCTTCGTCGGAGAGGGGCGCCTCGCCCTGCGCCGGCATGAGGAGCCCGGAGAGGAGATCGGCGCCGGGCTGTTGGCGCTTCGCCGTGATCACCCCCTCAAGGAAGGCCGCGCTTTTGGGGAGGTCCCGAAACAGCAGCGTGCCAATGCGCCACAGGGAGAAGCCCGTGGAAACGGTGTTTAAAGCGCGCTTCAGTTCCGGCATGACGCCATCGTCGACGCCGAGCATCGTCGCGATGGCGTGGGTGCTCAGGGGTAGGGAGAGGGCGCTCTGCACCTCGAAGGGTTCCGCTTCCCCGGTCTCCGCGAGAAGACGGTCAGCATGGTGCTCAAGGGCGCCTCGGAGCTGGCCAATGGCCTGAGGCGTGAACTGGGCGCGAACCAGGTTGCGCAGGCGCCGGTGATTCGGATCGTCCTCCGTGATCATGCTTTTTACGAGGGGCTTTAGGCGCTTGGGCAAGGGCAGGGCAAAGGGGAGATCGGTGGGGGGCTTACCCAGGGCCGTGCCTCGGTTACGGCTGATGCCTGGATGCTTCAAGACCTTCTGGCAATCTTCGAAGCGCCAAAGGGCCATGAACTTAAAGGGTCCGATGCGCGCGGGCGCGACGGGGTGTTCCTGCCGGGCCCGCGCATAGAACTTTTCCGGGGCGTCGATGAAGGCTTTTGAAGCCAGGTTAATGACCATGCGCTGTCCTCCCCTTCCTGACGGACGCTACGCCCCCAGGACGGTCGCCGCAAGGCGCGCGATTGACTTCCGCGAGGCCATGGCCAAGGCTCCGGCTTCCTCGATATTTTGGATACGCCCCATGGACCCGCGAACCCAAGCGATGCTCGGCGCGCCGCCCCTTCCCCTGCTGGCACGCCTAGCGGCGCCGAATGTGGTGGCCTTCCTCGTGCAGGCGGTGGTCAGCATGGCGGAGGTCTGGTTTGTGGGGCGTCTCGGTCCCGAAGCCCTGGCCGCCATGGCGCTGGTCTTCCCCCTGCTCATGCTGAACCAGATGATGTCCGGAGGCGCCCTGGGCGGCGCCGTGGCGTCGTCCGTCGCCCGGGCACTCGGAGCAGGCGATCGGGCCCGGGCGGAAACGCTGCTTTGGCACGCCCTGACCCTGGCCGGCGCCTTCGCCCTCGCCATGGCCCTGGCCTTCACATTCTTCGGCGAGCTCTTGCTTCGAACTCTCGGGGGGGAGGGCGCGGTGCTGTCCCAGGCCCTGGGCTACGGCGCCATCCTCTTTCCCGCCTGCATTGTGCTTTGGCTCGTGAACACCCTAAGCGCGGTGCTCCGGGGAACGGGGAACATGCAGCTCCCGGCTCGGGTCATGCTGCTCTCTGCCGCGGTGCAGGTGCCCCTCTCGGGGGTGCTCATTCTCGGGGCCTTTGGGGTGCCCGCCTTTGGGCTTGCCGGGGCCGCCGTCTCCGTGGTCAGCGTGGCGGCGGTCAACAGCCTCTTTCTTCTGGCTTGGCTTCTCTACCGAGACCAGGCCCTTCGGCTTCGTCGGGATCGGCTGCAACTCCAGCGCGGGGCCTTTCAGGACATCGGTCGCGTAGCGCTGCCCGCGCTGCTGTCTCCGCTCTTTACGGTCCTCACTATCGTTTCCCTGACGGCGCTGGTAGGGCGGCAGGGGGTCGATGCGCTGGCAGGCTATGGGATCGGCTCCCGCATTGAGTTCCTCCTCGTGCCCCTTGTCTTTGGCATTGGGGCCGCGCTCACAGCCATGGTGGGTACGAACATTGGCGCCGGGCAGGTGGCTCGGGCGGAGCATATTGGATGGCTCGGGGCCGGCGCTGCAGGCGTGCTTACGGGCGTGGTGGGGCTGCTGCTTGCGCTCTTCCCCGAGAGCTGGGTGGGGCTGTTCACGGATCATCCACCCACCTTGGTGGCGGGGGTGGCTTACATGACCCACGTGGGCCCGGCCTTCGGCTTTCTGGGTGTGGGCCTAGCGCTGTATTTCGCCTCCCAGGGGGCGGGGCGCGTGGGCTGGCCCGTGACGGCGACGCTCCTACGCTTTCTCGTGGCCGTGGGGGGCGCCACGGTTGCCCTCGATCAGTTCGACCTAGGATTGAACGGTATCTACCTGGCGGCGGCGTCGGGGATGGTGATCTACGGGTCCCTTACTGCGGCTTCCCTGGCCCTTGGCGCGTGGCGGCCCAAGGGTACCCAGGGCGTCTAAGCGCCGCTGAGCCCGGGCACCAAGAGTAGCGCGGTCAGTACGGCTCCGGACGCCAGTAGCCATAGGAGAAGCCCCTGAGCCCAGAGCCGGGGGCTCAAGGTCCTTATGGCCTCCCGGTCAATCTGCATTCCGATGAGGAAGAGGGCGCCAAGGAGAAGGGTCTTGGAGGCCAGGGCCGTAGCGCTCAAAAAATCCGGCCCGAGGGGCAGAAGGGTTCGCAGCATCACCGCCGCCAGAAAAAATAGGATGAAGGGGGGGAAGGGGCTTGCCCCCCGACGTCGGGTGAGGGCGCTGGCGACGAGGGTAAGGGGGATAAGCCAGAGCGTGCGTCCCAGCTTCACCACCGTCGCCGTTTCCAGCGCCTCCGGGCTAAAGCTTGCCGCGGCGGCGAGCACGGATGCCGTATCGTGGATCGATAGGGCCGCCCAAAGCCCAAACTGCATATCACTGAGCGCAAGCTGGGTACCAAGCGCGGGATAGACCAGAACAGCCACTGCGTTCATCAAAAACACCAGGGCAAGGCAGGTGGCCGTGTCCTCCGGTTTTGCCCTCAGCACCGGCGCCAAGGTGGCGATGGTGGTGCCGCCGCAGATGGCCGTTCCCGCACTTAAAAGGGCCCCCTGAGTCCGCGGGGGCTGGAGAAGCCTCCAGAGCAAAAAGCCCGCGGCGAGGACCCCAAGCACGGTCCCGGCAGTCAGTAGAAGCGTTCCCTGCCCGAGCGCCAACACTTCCTGCGCATTTAAGCCAAAGCCTAAGAGCACGATGGCGCCCTGGAGCGCACGGCTGCCCCAGGGCGCCGCGTAGCGGGGGGTGGACCCCTGCCCTAGGGCCACCGCGAGCCCTAGAAAGAGCGCCACGATGGGGCTTTGCACGGCAAGCGCGAGGGCTAACCCGGCGAAGGGCAGGGCGGCGGAGCTTCGGATGAGGCCCATCGCTCGCTTAAGGTTCCTGCTGCGCGATCACTGCCTGCCGGAGCGCCTCAGTGAGGGCCCTAAGATGTTTACTGTAGGCCCCGCCCGTGGCCGTGGGGGCATTGCTATGGGCCGCGATCACGATGTTATGGGCGGGATCGACCAGGATCTGCTGGCGGAAGATCCCCTGGGCGGCAAAGGTGCCATTGGGGTAGAGCCACCAGAGATAGCCGTAGAAGGGCGCCGCGGGGGAGGGCCTGGTGGAGTCCTCCATCCAGCGATCGGGAAGCACGGTGCCCTGTTCGGCGTCCTGCCCATCGGGACGGCGCCCAGCATTGAGAGCGAAGAGCCCGAGGCGGCCGTAATCCCGAAGGGTAGCGTTCAAGCAGCAGCCCCCCGTTTCTCCACCACCTTCCTTGCCGAGCACCCAGTAGGCATCGTCCTCCATGCCAAAGGGTTGCCAAATTTTGTGCTCGAGATAGGTGCTCGCGTTATTGCCTAGGGCTGCCCGGAGAATTTCCCCGGCGAGGTTCGTCTCCCCGGTGTTGTAGTTGAAAGTTGAACCGGGGTCGGCTGCGCGGGGAAGGGCCGCGAGGTAGCGCACTAAGGCGAGGCCGTTTGCGGTTCCTGCCTGGGCGACATCGGAACTGGGATCCGCGTAGTCCTCATTCCAGGCCACGCCGGAGGCCATGTGCAGCACATGGCGGATCGTCACGTCCTCATAGGGCGTCCCTCGGAAACGAGGGAGGTAGTGAGCGACCGGTTCATCGAGGCTTGTCAGGTAACCGTCCTTCAGGGCGGCCCCAAGCAAGAGCGAGGTGATGGATTTGGTCACGGAAAAGGAAATCCACCGGGTGTCCATGTCGTGCCCCGGCCCATAGCGCTCGAGGCGAATGCGCTGCCCCTCCAGGACCAAAAGGCCTCGGTGCCCGGTTAGCTGGGTGAAGTCCTCGAGGCTGTAGGTCTCCCCGTCCACTTCGTAGCGAAGGGAGTCTAAATTCAGAGGCGCAGGCTCGAGGGCTAGGGGCGCCGCGCTTTTCCTCACCGTGCGCGTGGGGATGAGCTCCCTAATGTGGGCGAAGGCCACTTCGCGGTCTTCCTGAGAAAAAAAGAGCATCCCCCCCGTTGTCGTTGAAGAAAGTTTCTCTCGGATGAGATCGACGTCGCTCGCGGCAGCGGGCAGCACGAAGGCTAGAAGCGCATAGGCAAACAGGGCGCGCAGGCGCCCCATGGGGCGGGCGGATAAATTCAATTGCAGGTTCACGGTGGTGGATTCCCCTCGATATGGGATCGGTTCGTTCCGATCTCTTTGCCCTAGCCTGCCTGTCTTTTAGCTGGGCTTTCAAGGCGCTAGGTGGGGACTTCGTTTCGTGGCAGACTCGGGCGTCGACCACCCGGGGGAGGGCCCGCGTGACCACAGGGTCGGAAGCACAAGAGCGCTTAAGCGCCTACCACATCGTATTACTGTTACTGCTGGGCATCGCCACGCTGTATGAGGGCTTTGATGCCTCCATGCTGACCCTGGCCTCCGTGGATGTCCGGGCCACCCTCGGCATCGAGCTCGATGACTGGGGAACGATCTACGCCATTACCCGGGCGGGCATGGTGGCCTCCTTCTTCTTCCTGATGGGTGCCGATCACTTCGGGCGGCGAAATCTTTTGGTGCTGACCGTAGGCGGCTTTTCCCTGGCGAGCCTTGCGACGGCCTTTGCCCAAACCGCCTGGGAATTTACCCTGTGGCAAACCATCGCCCGCCTGTTCCTGACGGCTCAGTACGGCCTGGCAATCATCATTGCCGGGGAGGAACTGCCCTCGCGTTTCCGCGGGACCGGCATCACCGTGCTCACGGCCTTTGCCACCGTGGGCACGGTGGCCATGGCCAAGGCTTCTCCCTTCTTTCTGCTGCTGGAGGGCGCCGTGGGGAACCCGGCCCACGACTTTGCCATGAGTCTTGTGGAGGCGGGGGCGGCGAGCCTTTCGATTCCCTATGACGCTGCCCACTGGCGAGGGCTCTATCTCATCGGCGCCTTGCCTCTGTTCCTTCTGCCCGTGCTCTATTTCGGGGTTCGGGAGACGGCCCGCTTTACGGCCGTCGCCTCCGGGCGTGCTGTCATGACGCTCAGCCAAACCCTGGCGCACCAGGTGGCCGAGGCCAAGCGCCTCTTTGAGCCGCGCTACCTACCGCGGGTGAACATCGTGTCCCTTTTGTGGAACTGCGTTTATCTGGTCATTGCGCCCTCCGTGGCCTACTGGGCGATCTACGCTCGGGAGGATGTGGGCATGACCCCGGCGGAGGTGGGGGACGTGGTGATGTGGGCCTACATTGCTGGCGCCTTCGGCCACCTGCTGGCGGGGCAGCTGATCGATCGGCTTGGACGGAAAATCACCTGCGCGGCGTTCTACGCCATTGCGGCGGTGGCCATCGTGGGGCTGTTCCATACGCAAACGGTGCCCGGGCAATACTTTTGGCATATCGCTACCGTGTTCTTCTTCAACTGCGCCATCGGGGCCACCCACGTCTATGCCTCCGAGCTTTTTCCTACGGATCTTCGCGCCACGGGGTACGGCTGGACCACGAACCTCTTTGGTCGGGTGACGGAGGTGCTCGTACCCCTCATGATCGCCGCGCTGATTCCGGTCATGGGCATCTCCTGGGCAATTACCCTCGTGGCCATCGGCCCCGTGCTCGGCGCGTTGCTGGTGCTGAAATACGCCCCGGAAACCAAGGGCCTGAGCCTTGAAGAGATTCAGGAGCACCTCGAGCGGGGCCGAGCCTAGGGCGGGGGCGTTAGACAAAAGCTGTTGGCTTCGGTACAACCCTAGCAATGGTTTTCATTAATAGGCGGAGCCGCGATGAAGGTGTTCTCGTCGAAGGTCCGAGCCTGGGCTCGCGTTCGTCCCCTCGCCCTGTCCTGCACCCTGTTGCTGGGGGCGCCTTCTCACGGGGAGCTCACCTTCGATGGCTCCTTGGGGCCTACGGGGTCCTTGCAGGGGGCCATGCTGGTCCCCGAGACCTTCGGTGCGCTGTCTTCAAACGGTCAGAACCTTTTCCATAGCTTTGAGTCTCTGAGCGTGGGCGCT
Source organism: Gammaproteobacteria bacterium (assembly GCA_030433075.1). GTDB lineage: Bacteria > Pseudomonadota > Gammaproteobacteria > Pseudomonadales > Azotimanducaceae > Salivita. Next base: position 10,811 of record JAUILI010000066.1, read on the forward strand.
ACGGAAAGCCTGCACTTCCAAGCCCTTGCGCCCTCCATTCAGGCCATTGTGGCGCGGGTCACGGGGCTTGAAGGCACGCGCATTGATGGCGCGCTTAGCGCTGACGCCACGCTCTATCTCCTCAACCCCCAGGGCATGGTAGTGGGGCCTGAAGCGCGGCTGGATACAACCAGCACGCTGTTTTTGCACCAGGCCGATACGGTGCGCTTTGCCGGCGGGGAGCGCTTTCGCGTGCGTGACCAGTCCGGCGCCGTGAATCTGGCGATTACCGCCCCCGTGGGGGTGAGCTTTGCGCCCCTGGCGCTCGACCCGGCCTTCGCGCCGGCCCCGACCCTGTCCTTCAATGAGGCGGGGGTGGCCTTCGTCGGGCCTGGGGAAAGCCGGGTTGCGGGCGCCAATCAATTCCTAAGCTTCTCGGCCCTGAGCCTTTATCCCGGGCAGGGGCTCACGGTGCGCACGGCCCCTTCCGTCAGCCATGTGATTGCCCGGGTGAAAGGGTTAGAGGACAGCCAGCTCTCCGGGCCCCTCCGGCTCATTGATGGTGGGACGGGGCTTCCGAGTAGCGCCTCCCTCTTTTTGTTTAATGGCCAGGGATTGGCGCTGGCCTCGGGGGCCACGTTCTCCGGCGCCGACAACGTTCAGCTGGCGGTGGCGGACGAGCTTCGCTTCAGCGATGGGACGCGCTTTGGCCTGACCAACGCGCTATCCGAGGCGACGCCGGAGCGCTTCTTGCTGGGGACGGCGACGGACGCGCTTAGCCTAAGCGGAGTAACCCTGCGGGTTCCGGAAGCCCTAGCGCTTACCGCGCCCCGCCTTAGCCTCTCCGGGGCGCGTCTGGAGGCCCCTTCCCTTGGGCTGTCTGCTTCCGGTCCGCTGTCCCTTGAGGATTCCGACCTCCTCGCCGTGCGTCCCGGGACCGCCGCGACGCCCAATGAGGGGGCGGAGCTTGCCATCGTTGGGGGGCAGCTGGTGACCGTGCAAAGCAGTCGCTTGGCGACGCGCACTGCCGGGGGCACGGCTAACCAGCTGCGGTTGCAGGGGGCAGAACTGCTTCTGAATGCCTCTTCGGTGACCGCGTCGAACCAAAGCGCTGGGGGCGCGGGGGCGCTGCTGACCCTCACCGGGGAGAGCACGCTGCGACTGACGGATAGTGTGCTTGAGGCGAACACCACCGGGGGCGCCGATGCGGGCAGCGTTACCCTAATGGCCCCGAGTCTCACGCTCGACGGGAGTGAAGTGCGCTCCGAGAGCCTTGCCGGTGCCACGGGCAATGGCGGCGACATTCTTCTTAGGGGTTCCACGCTATCCCTAGTGGGGGGCACGGTGATCACCTCGGCTGCCCAGTCTGGGCAGGGTTCTGGCGGGGCGATCACCGTTGAAGCCTCCACCGCGCTCACGCTCACGCCGGGGGCCCGCTTAGCGTCCTCCGCGGTGGGCGCGGGGGACGGAGGGTCGGTTCGGTTGGACGCGCCCGTGCTGACGGTACGGGGGGCTTCCCTAGCGAGTAGTTCCGAATCCCTAGCGAGTACCGCCTTGCTCCTGAGCGACGCCTCCGCGGCCCTGGCGGAGGGCCTGTCCCTCTCCCTATCGCCCACCTCCCTCGGCGATTTCCTCGCGGGCCTCGGGGCCTATTTTTCCGCGCAGTCGGGAGTGGCGCTAACGGCAACGAGCCCGGCGGCGCTGGTGGAGTCTCTAGTAAGCGCGCTCGATGGGGAGGCCTTGCGGTCCCTCGAGGAGACCCTGCCCTTTACGCTGGCGGAGCTTGCTCGCTTAACGGTGCGGCCTCCCGAGGGCGGCGCGGTGGGATCGGCGGGCACCGTGGCCTTAAGTGGGCAAGCCCTATCGATCATTGACAGTGACTTCAACGTGGAGACGGGGGCAACGGAGGCGGCCGCGGAGCCAGGGCGCATTACGGTGGACGCCGCCCTGTCCCTCGAGATTTCGGGCAGCGAGCTTCAAAGCGATAGCACGGGGGCAAGCGCTGCGGGGCGCCTGCGCCTTACCGCGCCGGATTTGCGGGTAACGGCCACCACGCTCCGGGCCGATGCCACGGTCGGTGCGACCGGTTCAGCGGGCGATATTCTGCTGGAAGGCGATCGCCTAACCCTCACCGAGGGGACGCGCTTGCTTTCCGAAAGCAACGATGGGGGCGGGAATGCGGGCCTGCTCCGGGCCGCGGCTACGGAGCGCCTCACCATCATTGATGGGACCCTTGCAACCACGAGCCGAGGCTCGGGGGACGCCGGCGCAATCACGCTCCTGTCGCCAGCGCTCACGCTTCAAGGCACTACCCTGTCTAGCGTCTCGCAAGCGGTCTTTGGTCCCACCACCGGCGCAGCGGGGCTCGTTACCCTTAACGGTGACGCCCTTCGCATCGAAAACAGCCTGCTGGAGACGGTCAACAGCGCGAGCGCGCGGGAACGGCCTGGGACCATCTCCCTGGATGCGACAACGGTGCTTGAGGTGATTGCCAGCGAACTTCGGGCCGACGCCACGGCGCAGGGGGACGCGGGCAACGTACTGCTTCGCGCGCCCCTTTTGAGCCTGGAGGGGGCGACCGTGCAGGCCGTTTCCCTCGCCTCGGCAACGGGTAACGCGGGGCGCGTTGGGCTGATTGGAGATCGCATTACCCTCACGGGCTTTAATCGCCTGTCTTCCAAGGTGTTTTCCGACGGCGGGGACGGCGGGGGCGTGCGGGTGGAAGCCGATAGCCTGATCCAACAGACCGGGCAGGGGATCTTCGAGAGCTCCGTGACCGGCGAAGGCAGTGCGGGGCAGGTCGGGCTCTTTGCGCCCGACATCACCCTGGCGGGGGCGATCCTGGCCAGCACCTCGAGCGCAGACCCCCTTCATCCGGAGGGCCCCGTGGGCGCCGCCGGTGCCCTGCGCTTAGAGGGGGAACGGGTGACCCTGAGTGACGTTTCCCTCAGCACGGAGACCCAAGCCACGGCCTCCCTGGATCCGGCGATCATCGGTCTTACCGCATCCGAGCGCCTCACCATCGCATCTACCCGTTTGGAGTCCACCACCTTAGGCGCTGCGCCGGCGGGGGCCCTGGAGCTGAGCGCCCCGGCTCTCGAGCTGACGGCCCTTGAGGCGCTCGCCGAGGCCCGCGGCGACGCC
>JAUILI010000163.1 GCA_030433075.1 Gammaproteobacteria bacterium
CCCCGGACACCCCGAAGGCCGCCGTGGCCGTGTGCCACGCCTGGGGGGGCCGGGATAGCTTCGCCGAGGGTATCGCCCGACGGCTCGCCGCCGAGGGCTATCTCGCCTGCGCCCTCGATGCCTACGGCGCCGGGGTGCGGGGCACCACCCCGGAGGAGAACCAGGCCCTCATGGCCCCCCTCGTCGCCGATCGAGCCGCCCTCTTCCGCCGCCTCACCGCGGGTCTTGAGGCCCTGCGCGCCCAGCCCGACTGCGGCGACGCCGTGGCGGCCATCGGCTACTGCTTCGGCGGCCTCTGCGTGCTCGATCTGGCCCGGGGCGGCGCGGGGCTCCGGGGCGTGGTGAGCTTCCATGGCCTGCTCCACGCCCCGGACCAACCGCTGGGCGCTGGGGATGACGCTTCGATCCTCGTCCTGAACGGCCACGACGATCCCATGGTGCCCCCGAGCGCCGTCCTCGCCTTCGCCGAGGAAATGACCCTGGCTCAGCGGGATTGGCAGCTCCACGACTACGGCGGCGCCCTTCACGCCTTTACCGTGCCCGAGGCCAACGCCCCGGAGGCCGGGGTGGCCTACCACCCCAAGGCCGACCAGCGAAGCTGGGCCAGCGCCACGGCCTTTCTTCGCGAAGTCCTCGCCCCCGAGGGCTAGCGGGGGCAAGGTCCGGTGCTAGACTAGGCGCTGCATTTACCCAGGGGAGAGAGAAGACGCTATGGCGCTCGTACTGAACGAAGATCAGTCCTTTATCCAAGCCACCGCCGCAGAATTCTGCGCCAGCAAGGCCCCCACCACGGCCTTCCGGGCCCTCCGGGAGAATCCCGGCCCCGCGGGCTATGACCTGGACACCTGGCAAGCCATGGTGGAGCTCGGCTGGACCGGCATCACCCTGCCGGAGGCCGTGGGCGGGACCGACTTCGGCTGGCAAGCCATGGGCACGATCCTCGAGCAGACGGGACGCCACCTCTCCGCCTCCCCGCTCCTGAGCTCCGTGGTGCTGGGCTCCAGCGCTTTGGCCCTAAGCAGCAACCGCACCCTGGCTGACGCCCTGCTGCCCGAGGTGGTGGAAGGCAAGATCCGCCTCGCCCTCGCCCTGGAGGAGAGCCCGCACCACCAGCCCTACGGCGCCGCCCTCACGGCGACGGCGAGCGGCGATGGGGTGCAGCTGAAGGGCGAAAAGCGCTTCGTGATCGACGGCGGCAGCGCTGAGCAAATCATCGTGGTAGCCCGGGAAAGCGGCGCTCCGGGGGATCGGGACGGCCTGGGCCTTTACCTCGTGCCCCGGGAAGCGGGCATTACGGCCACCGCCGAGAAGCTCGCGGACTATCGGGCCTACGCCCGCCTCACCATCGACGCCACGGTGGACGCCAGCCAGCGCCTCGGCGCCGCCGACCTGCTGGACGCCGTCCTCGACCGGGGCCGGGCTGCCCTGGCCGCGGAAATGCTGGGGGGTGCCCAGGCGGCCTTCGACCAAACCATCGCCTACCTGAAGGAGCGCAAGCAGTTCGGCCAGGTCATCGGCAGCTTCCAGGGCCTAAAGCACCGCGCCGCCGATCTCTTCGGGGAGATTGAGCTGGCCCGCTCCACGGTGCTGGATGCCCTCGCGGCCCTCGATGAGGGACGGGACGACGCGGCCCTTGCCGTGTCCCTGGCCAAGGCCAAGGTCGGCGAAGTGCTTCACGCCGTGAGCTGCGAAGCCCTGCAAATGCACGGCGGCATCGGCATGACCGACGAATTCGACATCGGCTTTTACATGAAGCGCGCCCGGGTGCAGGAGCAGCTGCTGGGGAACCAAACCTTCCACCGCAGCCGCTACGCGGCCCTCGCCGGCTATTAGGGGAGGCGCGCCATGAAGCTCGCCTTCACCCCCGAGGAAAACGCGTTCCGCGAGGAGGTCCGGGCCTTCTTTGCCACGGCCCTGACGCCGGAGCTCGCCCACGCCGGGCGCCACATGACCAGCGTGTATTCCAGCAAGGAACACGCCCTGGCCTGGCAAAAGATCCTCTATGACCAGGGCTGGCTCGTGCCGAGCTGGCCCGAGGAATATGGCGGCTGCAACTGGTCCCTCACCCAGCGCTATATCTTTGCCTGCGAGCGGGCCCGGGCGAAGCCCCCGGCCCTCTCCCCCATGGGCCTCTCCATGCTGGGCCCGGCGCTGCTGGGCTGCGGCACGGAGGCGCAGAAGCAGCACTACCTCCCGCGCATCCTTCGCGGGGAAGACTACTGGTGCCAGGGCTACTCCGAGCCCCAGGCCGGCTCGGACCTGGCCACGCTTCAGTGCAGCGCCGTGCGCGACGGCGATCACTACCTCCTGAACGGCACGAAGATCTGGACCACCCACGCCCAGTACGCCACGCACATGTTCTGCCTCGTGCGCACGGGCACCTTCGACCGCCCGCAGAAGGGCATTACCTTCCTGCTCCTGCCCATGGATGCGGAAGGGATCACCATCACCCCCATTCGCTTTGTCTCCGGCGCCGCCACCCAGGCCCAGGTGTTCTTTGACAACGTACGGGTAGATGCGAGCCAGCGCGTGGGCGAGGAAAACGACGGCTGGACCGTCGCCAAG
>JAUILI010000067.1 GCA_030433075.1 Gammaproteobacteria bacterium
CAGCGGTGTTCCGCCGGTCTATGCTAAATCTCAGGGGGGGCTCTTCGACGTGCTGCTTGCCCAGGATTTCGCAGACAGCCAAAGAATCTATTTGAGCTATGCCCACGGCACCCCGGCGGAAAATGGGACGCGCCTTGCGCGCGCAACGCTGAGCGGCTCGGCCCTCGAAAACCTTGAGGTGCTATTTACCGTCTCTCCCCTCAAGGACACCCCCGTGCACTATGGAGGCCGGCTGGCCTGGGGCCCCGAGGGCGCTCTGCTGCTGACTACGGGCGATGGCTTTGACTATCGGGAAGCCGCGCAAGACCGGGAAAGCCTCCTGGGCAAAACCCTTCGACTCACTACGGAAGGGACCCCTTTTCCAGGGAGTGGCGCTTCGGACGGCCGGCCAGAGGTCTGGACCTATGGTCATCGCAATCCCCAGGGGCTGGTTGTAACGCCGGACGGCGCCGTCTGGAGCCACGAGCACGGCCCCCAGGGAGGCGATGAGCTGAACCGCCTTGTGGCCGGGGAGAACTATGGTTGGCCCGTGGCGACCTTCGGCATCGATTACAACGGTGCGCGCATCTCCCCCTTCGAACGCTACCCGGGCATGCGCGACAGCGCCTGGCACTGGACCCCTTCCATCGGCCCCTCGGGGCTCGCCTATGTCCCCGCTCCCGACGCGGAGGCCGAGGGGACCTTTTATCTTGGCGGCTTGGCCATACCGGGCCTCTACGCCGCTGAGCGAAGGGGTGACCAAATCCTCGCCGTGGAGCAGCGCTTCCCCGAGCTCACGGAACGCATTCGTGATGTTCGGGTCGCGCGCGATAGAACCCTGCTGGTCTTGACGGATGGGGAAAAGGGCCGCTTACTACGCCTGAAACTCTAGCTAACCGGATTGGGCCGTCGCGCAGGATGCGCGGCGGGGGAACTTTACCGTCATGGATGATGAATTAGGTCTGTGGATGCTCCACGCTGCCCCTCTTTGGCGCCAAAACCTCGTCCGGGTCCTTGCGCGGCAAGGGCTCTCGGAGCTCGAAGCGCGCATCCTTCATAAGCTGGCCCTTCAAGCGGGGCCTTTGCTTCAAAAAGGCCTTGGCGCGGCCCTCGTGACGGAACCTAGCACCCTTGCCCGATCGCTGCAGCGTCTAGAGCACCGCGGCCTGCTTAAGCGCACCGCGGATAAGGCCGACCGCCGGGCGTTCACCGTCGCCCTCACGTCTGAAGGGGCTGAGGCCGCCCAAAACCTCAAGCACACCCTTCGCGCCAATTTGAACCAAATCTTTGACGCCGACGTTTATACACACGTGAAGACACTTTTGGGTTGACCATCTAGCGGAAGGGGCGCACGGTGGAGATTCACGCCCTTCGGGGCTGAACGAAAAAAAAAAGAAGCCACGAATGGTTCAGTCGCGTTTTCCTGATCAAAAACCCAATCCAACTTTCACCTTTGGTACCAACCTCAATCGCGCCGGTCGCCTATGGCGCACGGTCTTTCGCGCCTTGGCCGGGCTGAACAGCCGGCCCACCCCCTATATCTCCGTTATGAGCTACCTAATTACCGGCGCCGAAGGGGCGACGCAAAAGGAGCTGGCCACCCTCATGGGCTCGGATGCGCCCACGGTAGTTCGGGTGCTCGATGTGCTCGAGCGGGAAGGGATCGTGGAGCGGCGGATTCGGGAGGCCGATCGCCGGTCGAAATCGGTGCACTTTACGGAAGCTGGGGTCGCCTTTGCGGAGGCCTTTCGCCGCGCAGGGGAGCAGACCAGTGCTCAGCTCCTGGCCGGCTGCGATCCTGCCGATATTGAAGCGGCCGTCCGCGTGTTTCGCCGGATCACTGAGAATGCAGAATGTGTCAGAATTCCAGATTAAAGCCGTGATCTAGATCAGCGGCAGGACATCGGGAGGGGAGCCCGAGCTATGTCTGAAGCATCATCCGTGGCGGAGACGGGGAGGTCTCCGACGCAGAAAAATCGCCTAGCCCTGGCCTTGGCGGCCATATCGGTTTTGGCCCTGGGCGCCTGGCTTGCCGATCGCCTCACCCATATCTACGTCACCGACGCCCGCATTAGCGCCACCATGGTGGCGCTATCGGCGCGGGTCCCCGGCTGGGTTCGGGAAGTGCCGGTGGAGGAAGGGGCCGAAGTCGCGGAAGGCGCAGCCCTCCTGCAGCTTGACGATGAGATGGCAGCGCTCATCCACGCGGGTCTGCTGCAGAAGGTGGAGGCTCTGGAAGCAGAGCACGAGTCCCTCGCGCGTCAGCGCACCATGGCCGAGCGGCAGACGGCCTCGCGCCACGCCGGACAGGCGGCAGCGCTTAGGGCCGCGGAAGCCAAGGCGCAGGCCTATGCCCATGGCCTTGAGCAGTCGGAAGCCGCCTACCATCGGGGGGAACGCTTGCTCGCCAAGGGCTCCCTCTCCCCCCAGGCTTTCGAGCAGCTAGAAAGCCGCTTCCTCCAGGCCCGGGACCAGCACGCCGCCGCCGAGGCCGCGGTGGGGGCGGAGCGCAGTGCGCTAGAGGAGGAAAGCGCGGGCCGGGATCGGGTGGCGATTTTGCAAGCGGAGCTTGAAGCCCTTGAGGGACGGCTGGAGGAGGCCCGCTTGGAGGCCGCCCAGGCCGCCGTGCGTCTTCGGGATCACCAGCTTCGAGCGCCCTCCCCCGGCGTGGTGGATGAGATCTTTGTGGACCCCGGGGAGTACGTAGCGCCGGGGCAGCGTCTTGCGATGTTCCACGATCCCCAAAAGCTTTGGATATCCGCCAACATCAAGGAAACGGACGTTGCCAAGCTGGCCCTTGGCAAGAAGGCGGAGGTGACGGTGGACGCTTTCCCGAATACGCCCCTGGAAGCCACCCTTAGCCGCATCGGCTCGGCTGCCACCAGCCAATTTGCGCTGTTGCCGAACCCCAATCCCAGTGGCAACTTCACCAAAATCACCCAGCGCATCGAAGTGCGCTTCGAGCTTCCGGCGACAACCCTGGCGCTGAAGCCGGGGATGATGGTGGAGCTTAAAATTGCCGAGTGAGGGCGCCCTTCCCGGGCCCCACCCCGTTCCCGGGGATATCGACGCGCGGCAGCGCATTCGAGAGCTCTTTTCCCTCTACGGGGGCGCCTATCGCTGGTGGGTGACCTTCGCCTCCATGCTCGGCTCCTTTGCGACCCTCCTGACGGGCACCATCATCAACGTCGCGATTCCTGACGTCATGGGCGCCCTGGGGATGACCCCGGATGATGCCCAGTGGCTGGCCACGGGCTTTCTTGCGGCGACCACGGTCACCATGCTCCTGGCCGCCTGGTGCGTGGAGCGTTTTGGCATTCGCACTGCCTACCTGGCCTCCATGGTGATCTTTCTGCTCGGGAGCGTGCTCGGCGGCATGGCCCAAAGCGGGGACACGCTGATTTTGGCGCGCTTGATTCAAGGCGCGGGGTCGGGGCTGATGACGCCCGTATCCATGCTGATCATCTTCCAGGTGTTCCCCCCACATCGCCGGGGTACCGCCATGGGCGTCTATTCCATCGGCGTCGTCCTCGCCCCAGCGTTGGGCCCGGTTTTAGGGGGACTGCTGATTGATCACCTCAGCTGGCGCTACGTCTTTTTTGTGGCCGTTCCCTTTGCCCTCCTCTCCATCCCCCTGGCCATGGTGTTCATGCCCGAGCGGGAGCCCGACGCCACCAGCCCCCGCTTTGACTGGCTGGGGGTCACCTTGCTGACCGTCGCCCTTCTAGCCCTCCTCGTGGCCCTTTCCGAAGGGCCCGCGGACGACTTCCAGGATCAGCTGAGCGCCCTCCTCTTTGCGGTCACCGCCCTGTCCGTGGGGGGCTTTATTGCCTGGGAGCTGCACCGCCCCGACCCCATGATCGACCTTCGGCTCTTCGCCAATGGACGCTTTCTGGCGGCGTCGGTAGTGACCTTTATCATCGGGGCCGGGCTGTACGGGTCCACCTACCTTTTGCCCCTCTTCATGCAAACCATTGTCGGCCTGAAGGCCACGGATTCGGGCTTTCTCATGCTGCCCGCGGGCCTCATGATGGCCATATTCTTCCCCTTGGCGGGCCGCCTATCGGACCAGATGTCCGCCCGAACCCTGATCTTTTTTGGCACCGTGGTTTTCGGAGTTTCGGCGGCGCTGACGGCGCAGATCGATCTTCAGACCCCGCTCCTTACCATTGGCCTTTGGGCCCTCATCGGGCGCATAGGGCTGTCTTTCATCTTCCCCTGCTTGAATGCGGCGGCGATGCGTCCCCTGGCCATGCATCAGCTGGCCCAGGGGTCCGGGATAGTCAATTTCCTTCGTCAGCTGGGGGGCGCCTTTGGCATCAATGGTCTTGCGATCTATCTCGACCAGCGGACCAGCCATCACGTGGCGGCCATGGCGCCGGCGGTGCAGCAGGATGGGGTGGGGCTCTACCTCTGGTTCAAGGAGCTCTTCCCGACCCTCACGCAGGGGGGGCTGACGGACTGGTTAGAGCTTCCCTATGAACCCATGGCGTTCTCCATGCTCAGCCGAGCCATATGGCTTCAGGGGCACATGGTGGCCTATCGGGACGCCTTCTGGGTGATTGCGGCGGTGTTCGTGCTATGCCTGATTCCCGTGGCCTGCATGGACCCGCGCCCGCCCATGCACCAGGTACGACGCTAGGCGTCGGAGCTGGCGCGGCTATGGAAGACCGCCGGTTGCGCCGGAAGCATGAGCGCCAGGACCGTTTCCCCGGGGCGGCTGGATTTCACCTCTACCTCGCCTCCGGCGGAAGCCGCCATGCGAGCCACCTGGGTTAGCCCCAGGCCTCGATCTTCATTGCCCGTTTTGGTGCTGAAGTAGGGTTCGAACACGCGAGCGCGCTCGCTGGGGACCATGCCCCGGCCCGAATCCGTCACCAGAATCTGAATGTGTTCGCCGGGCTTTAGCCAGTAGCTGCCTACCGTGATGACGCCCTCCCCGTCGATGGCCTCGGCGCCATTCTTGAGGAGGTTCAGCAGCGCACGCTGAAAATCCCCCGGAGGGGCATAGATGCCCGCAGAAATGAGGGGACCCACCTCCAGGCGAAGGCCAGGACGCAGCGTCGCCCGAAAGCCTTCGCAGGCGAGGCGGATGGCCTCCGCAAGGGGTTGGTGTTCGGCGCGCAGGGGGCGCCCGAGCTCCCGGTCCCGGAGCCGAGCAATAAGCTGCTTCGCACCCTCCACCGCCGCGGCGAGATCCTCCTTCGCCGTGGGGTAGGTGCTCGGTTGATCGAGGAGGCGGCTGGCTGCGGAGATCACCGTCATCACGTTATTGAGATCGTGGAGGATGCTCTGGCTCAGCAAATTCAGCGCCGCCTCCCGTTCCGTGTCCACCTGAGCTTGCTTGCTCATCTCGAAGTGCGTGACCTCGGTGAACAGGACCATGGTGCGCGTTCCGTCGGGCTGCTGCAGGGGCGCTGCGACGGGGACCAGCCAATGGGGGTTTCCAAGCCCGTCGCGCAGGCGAAGGGGCCGGCCTTCGGAAGCCCCTTCGGGATCGAGCGCGCTCTTGATTGCTTCCGCGAGCATGCCCTCCGGGAGCCGAGCCCAGCGCTCCAGGGCGCTCAAGGGCCTCTGCAGAAGCCCGCCCTCCGGGAGGCCCAGAAGGCGGGCCAGGGCATCATTGAGGATCTCGATGTTTCCCCGGGGATCAAGGACAAGGAGTGGCGCGGGGACCGTTTCGGCCAGGGCAGTCTGGTTCTGCACCGTCATCATGGCCGTATCGAGGGCTTTCCAGAGATCCGATTCGTCCAGCAGGCAGAGCATGTGCCCCGCTACGCCGTCGCGCAGCTGGGGACGGGCGACGATGCGGACAATTTCCGGCGCCCCGGCGTCAAGCTCAAGAAAGAGAGGAAAAACATCGATAGCTTTGCCGGCCGCCAGCGCATCGAAGAGCCCCGTAAGGGCCCGCGGCGCACGAGCCGTATTCGGGGCCAGGAGCGTGGCGAGTGCTTGACCCTCACAGGCCTTTTGCCAGGGCTCGTGAGCTCCCCAGGCTTCCGCAACCACCCCCTCGTCGTTCACAAAGAGAAAGGTGGTGCCCTTGGGGAGCGCCAGCAGGCCCTCGAGCGCACCCTCAGCAGCGGCCTGCGCCAAGGCCTCGTCTACGCGTGCTTGCAGGCCATCGTCCATGGCGCTCTCCTACGGGCCCCGCTCCTGGGACACATCGCTAAATACGAAGGATAAAAAACCCTGGCGCCCTTGGAAAGGGGCGTAAGCCCTAGCGATGACTTGCAAGCTCTGCTTACACTGACGCTTTCCCCGGGGGGAGCGCCCTTGCCTGACCATCAGCCCCAAATCTTGATAGTGGATGACGACGCCGTGCTCCGGGGCACCCTCGCGGCTCTCCTGCACCTGGAGGGCTACCAGGTGACGCTGGCGGAAACGCTGGAGGAAGGACAGCGGGCGGCCAAGGCGCTGCCCGATCTTGTCCTGCTAGACCTTCGCCTTGCCGGGGGAAAGAGCTATGAGTTTGGACGCTGGCTCGCCGGCCGGGGGATTCCCTTCCTTATGCTGAGCGGTGAAACGAGTAGCCTCGAAAAGGTCATCACCCTCGAGCTGGGGGCTGAGGACTACATCACGAAGCCCTTCGATGAGGCGGAGCTTTTCGCTCGCCTTCGGGTCATTCTGCGCCGCCAGGGCGCTCCCCGGGGGGCGCTTCAGGATCAGCTAATTGGGGATGCGCGGCTACGAGTGACCCATCGGGCGCTGGAACGCCAGGGCCAATCCATTCCCCTAACGGAGCAGGAGTTTCATCTCCTGACGACCTTCCTTCGCTATCCCCAGGAGGTGCTGCGGCGGGAGGTGCTCGCTCGGGACAGCGGTGCCCAGCCCCTGGCTGCGGGACAGCGACACATTGATGTGGCCGTGGGAAAGCTCCGCCGGAAGCTTGGCCCCGGGAGCATCGTGGCGGTGCGAGGCCAGGGCTATCAGCTGGCGCTGCCCGTGACCTCGCCCTCCGGCGCCAACCCCGCCCGGTAAACCAGGGACGGTAAGGGACGCTCCAGCGCTGCCTCCACCAGCCCCGCGGCTTCCAAAATCGCCCCCAGGGACACGGGGAGCCCCTCCCCCATGCGCTCGAGCGCGTAGAGCAGTTCCTCCGTGGCGATGTTGCCGGTAGCGCCAGGGGCGAAGGGGCACCCTCCGATGCCGCCGATGCTTGCATCTAGGGTTTCCACCCCCAGGTCCCGGGCCGTTAGGGCGTTGGCGATGCCGAGGCCCCGGGTGTTGTGGAAATGGGCCCGAAGCGGCGTGGCACGCCCAAGGACGCTTCGCACGGCCCCAAAGGCGGTGGTGACTTCGCGAGGAGCGGCGACGCCAATGGTGTCCGCAAGGGCGAACTCCCGAAGCCCTGCCTTCGCAAAGCGCTCGGCTAGGGCGACGCAACGTTCAAGGGGTGTGGTGCCCGCGAAGGGGCAGCCGAAAGCCACGGCGACGGTGAGCTGGTAGCTTTTGCCCGCCTGGGCGGCCCGCTCAAAAACCCGAAGCGCTTCCTCGCAGGCGGCCTCCATGGTCATGCCCTGATTGCGCTGGGCGAAGGCGTCGCTCGCGGGAATCACCATGCCAATGTCGTCGATGACCTCGGTAGCAATGGCGCGCTCGACCCCCCGGAGGTTCATCACGAGCCCCGTCAAGGAAACCCCGGGGCGAGGCCCAAGGGCTGCGCAGAGGGCCTCGGCGTCGGCCAGCTGAGGCACCTTCTTTGGGTGGACGAAGCTGGTGACCTCGATCCGTTTCACCCCAGCCGCAAGGGCCTTCTCGATGAGCGCCAGCTTCTGCGGGGTTGAGATCGGCTTCGCCTCGTTCTGCAGCCCATCCCGGGGGCTGACCTCCATAAGCGTGGTCACGGGCGGCGCTTAGCGCGCTAGGGCAGCGGCAAAGGCCGGGCGCGCCCGAAGCCGCGCGACGTAGGCGGCCGTATTCGGCCGCGTATCCATGGGAATGCCAAGGCTCTCAGCTGCGTGGCAGGCGTGGCCGGTCATGATGTCTGCGCCGGAGAAGTCCCCGGCCAGGTAAGCCTTGCCGTCCAGGCCCCCTTCCACGGCCTCCAGGCTCTTTGCCAGGAGCTTCTGGGCCCGGGCCAGATTCGTGGGGTTTTGCTTCTCGGGAGGCAGGAATCGCGTCTCCACCATGATCAGATTGACCTGAGGCATCATCATGCCCTCGGCGTAGTGGAGCCACTGTAGGTAGGCGGGAAAGGCGGGATCGTTCACCGCGGGGACAAAGCGCCCAGCGCCATGGCGGGCCAGCACGTACTCCACAATGGCTCCGGACTCGTGAAGCACCACGTCCCCATCTTCGAGGGCGGGAACTCGCCCCATGGGGTGCACCTTGCGGTAGGCTTCGCTGCGCATTTCTGGCGCCCCAAGATCGAAAATCTCGACGTCATAGGGCAGCCCTAGCTCCTCTAGAAGCCACAGAATCCGCAGGGACCGGGTATTTCGGGCGTGATAGACTTTCATAGTGTTGCTCCCCCTCATGGAATGATCCCGAGCCTAGGGGAAGGGTCGAGCGATTTCTAGCGCCCACCCCTGTGAGTCTTCGCTATGTTCTCAGCCTTAAGTGCCGGCTTCGGCCTATCCCTTTCCCTGATCGTCGCCCTTGGGGGGCAGAATCTCTTTCTTCTGCGCATGGGGCTAGGCCTGCACTATCGCGGCCCGCTGGTGCTGGCTGCGATCGCTTCGGACGGGACCCTCATGGCCCTTGGGGTGCTGGGCTTAGGATCGGTGGTGACGGCCTACCCCGACGCCCTGCGCTGGCTCACCCTCGGGGGCGTCGCCATGCTGGTCCTCTACGGTGGAGCTGCGCTTCGCCGGGCCTGGCAGGGGGAAGCGCTTGAGGGAGCCCAAGCAGAAAGCCGAGCCCCCTCCCCCCGCGCTACATCGCTGACCTTCCTAGCGATCACGTTCTTAAATCCCCACGTGTACCTGGATACGGTGGGCCTCGTCGGAGCCGTGGGCTCCCGTTATGAGGGCGCCCTGCAGCTTGCCTTCCTGGCGGGGGCTATCAGCGCTAGCGCGGTGTGGTTCACCAGCTTGGTTTACGGCGCTCGCCTGCTCCTCCCCCTCCTGAAAACCCCCCGGGCCTGGCGCGTGCTGGATAGCGTCATTGCCGCCATCCTTCTCCTTCTCGCCCTGGCGCTCTGGGGGAGCCTCCCCAGCCCTTAAGGAAAATCCTTAGGGGAAAGCCCTTAAGCGGTGCTTTTTCCCGCGCCCAGGAATGCCTACACTCGGGGCATAAACAATGACGAGGCGACCTCGAAGTCGCTCGCACCCTGGGAGGGCACCCCATGGCCGAGGCCATCGCACACGTTGATCAATTGGCGGATCCCTATGCGCTTCCCCTCGAAGCCATCGATGTTTCCGACCCCCGGCTTTTAGAACAGGACGCCTGGCGTCCCTATTTCGCTCGCCTGCGCGATGAGGCGCCGGTGCACTACTGCGCCGACAGCGCCTTCGGGCCCTACTGGTCCATTA
The DNA here is from genome assembly GCA_030433075.1 of Gammaproteobacteria bacterium. Taxonomy (GTDB): domain Bacteria; phylum Pseudomonadota; class Gammaproteobacteria; order Pseudomonadales; family Azotimanducaceae; genus Salivita. The sequence goes on from JAUILI010000067.1 coordinate 9,456, forward strand.
CGCGCTTTGAGGACATCAAGGCCGTGGATATGAACCACCAAGCCTTCTCCTCCGAGCCCACCATCATTCTCGGTGATCCGCCTCCGGATTTTCGCACCCGAAGCTTTATTGGGACCGATGGCAAAACCCATGACGAGGAACGCAAGGCTGTGCAGCCCGCGGTCGCGCCGCGGCAATTGGCGAATCTTGAGCCGCTGATTCGCCAGCGCGTTGCCACCATTCTCGATAGCCTGCCCGTAGGGGAAGCCTTCGACTGGGTGCCTGCGGTCTCCATCGAATTGACCACGCAGATGCTCGCCACGCTCTTCGACTTCCCCTTCGAAGATCGCCATCTCCTCCCCTACTGGTCCGACGTTGCCACTTCCGGCTCCGCCACGGGCTCGGGGAAGGTCAGCGAAGAAAAGCGCCGGCAAGAACTCAATGCCATGCTGGAATATTTCTACCGGCTCTGGAAGGAGCGGGAGGCCAAGCCGGGCAACGATTTCATCTCGCTGATGGCCCAGTCCCCGGCCTTTGCCGCCATGGATCCCATGACCTTCATGGGCCAATTAAACCTGCTGATCATCGGGGGCAACGACACCACGCGGAATTCCATCAGCGGCGGGGTTTACGCCCTGAATCGGTTCCCCGAGGCCTTCGCCAAGGTGAAGGCCCAGCCCGAGCTCATTCCCAACATGGTGGCAGAAATCATCCGTTGGCAGACGCCCCTGGCCCACATGCGGCGTACCGTTAAGGAAGATCTGACCTTCCGGGGCCAGGAGATGAAGGCGGGAGACAAGGTGGTGATGTGGTACGTCTCCGGCAATCGGGATGAGCGGGCCTTCGAGGATCCGGACCGGCTCATCATTGATCGCCCGAATGCCCGGGGCCACGTGTCCTTTGGCTATGGCGTCCACCGCTGCATGGGCAACCGGCTGGGCGAAATGCAGCTGCGCGTGCTGTGGGAGGAGCTCCTAAAGCGCTTCGAGCACATTGAGGTGCTGGCCGAGCCCGAGCGCGTCCGTTCAAACTTCGTGAAGGGCTACGCCTCCATGCAGGTGATGCTTCATCCCAAGGCGCGGGCCGCCTAGCCGCCGAGGCATCGGGCATGGTGGACAAGCAACATTTGCTGAGCACTGCCGCCATGGCGGACTTTGTGGCCGATGGGTTCCTGCGTTTTGATGCCCTCATCCCCGAGTCCCTAAACCACGCCGCCCTGGAGGAGATGCGGGGCCTTGCCCCAGGCAAGCTGCGCCGCGCCCTTCATGGGCTAGGGGGACGGGCTGGGCGTATGGATCCTGGTTCCGAATCCGAGGCAAGCCCCGAGAGCCTGACGCCGCTGAAGGACTGTTATCCGGCCCCCTCAGCCCTGGGGGCGGTGCTGAGGTTCCCTGCGGTCGCGGGAATCATCGAATCCCTCGTTGGATCGAACCCGGCTTTTGACCACGACTTTATCCACCACATACCCGCCGGAGCGCCCCGGGGCCAGCATCTACACGTCGATGCGGTGCTCGAACCCGCGAGCCAGGCGTTCGATATCCAGCTCTTTTATTTTCCCACCGCCGTAGCCCCGGGGGGCGGCGGCACACGCTTTGTGCCTGGCAGCCATTTGCGCCGCGCCCGCGCCGAGGGCATCGCGCGCTACCAGCACGTGGTGGGGGAGCAGCACTACAGCGGTCCCGCCGGCACCCTCCTCGTCTTTCACCAGGGGCTGTGGCACGCCGGCCAGCCCAATCCCGGCGCGGAGGACCGATGGATGTACAAAATTCGGCTCAATCCCCGGGAGCCCCAGCAGCGCCGCTGGAATACGGCCGATCTAGCGACCGTCCACAATGACGCCCGGGACCATAGCTTTGCCCACCCGGGAAGCGATACCGTCGCGCAGCGTCTGCGCCGCATGGCGCCCTGGCAGCGGGGACATGAGGGTCGCTACGAGCAAATGCAGCGCGCCACCCTGTGGCGCTATCTGACCGGCGATCCCACCTTTGACGTGGACTTCTACCAAACGCGGCAACGGATTCGAGAAGGGGCACTTGGCGAGGACCTGCGCTAGTGCGTCAGCAGCTGCTTTACCTATGGCTTGCGGAGAGCCCGCTGGATGCCGAGGTGGTGGCCTGGGCCCTCTATGATGGCGCCCAGGGGAAGGGCCCTACCCTGCCCGCCGCCCGGGGACCGGACGCGCCTCCCTACGGGACGGGCCTGGCTGCCATAGAGGACGGCTGGTGCCTGTTGCAAGCGCCCCAGCCGGGCACGCCCGTTGGCCCGGAGGGGGCAATCCTGGGGGAGCTGCAGTTCCAGTTCATATTTGAGCGGCGGGTACAAATCGCGCCCTAGCGAGGATGGTGCCGGTGGCCGGACTCTAATCAGAGAATAAAAACTATTAATTACAGATACTTAACAACTGATAGCGGTTCATGATGTAAACAAAAGTGGTAACATTTTGCTGTTTCTGGCACGCTAACGGCTCAATCAGCAACGCTGAGGGTCACGCTATGCAGCTCCCCAAGTACGTGTTGAAACGCTCCAAGAACGCCCTCCGCTATCACCGCCGTATCAAAGGCACGAAGGAAGTATTCACAAGGGCAATGCGTTCCAAGCAGAACAGCGAAGCGTCAGCCATTCAGCGTGAAGCAGCGGACCTTACGGCTCAGTACGAGGCAGAGCTGCGCTACAGGCAAGCAGCAAGCCCTGACGCCCTCTCCCATGGAGACCTTGAGCGTGCCGCAGCGGAGCACTTGCGCAAGCTAGAGCTGCGCGCTGGAGTGCTTTACGACCGGAACGCCACGGAGGAAGAAGCTGGCTGGAATAGTGTTGCGGCTGATGACGCGGCTGGCTTGGACGACTTCATTGACGACTTGCGAGACAAAGAGCGCGAGGGCGTGGGCCTTGAGGGCCTGCCTGAGTCTCTGCGTCCCGAACGCCTCACGCCATGGACCGCTGAGGAGCAGAAGAAGTTTGCTGTTATCCAGACCGCAGCGGAGGCGCTACGCAAGCCAAGACGCAGGCCTCCGCGTTACCTTTCTCAGGTGATGGATTGGTACGCCGTCAACCGCAAGGCGAAGGGTAAGGAGAACTGGGACACCTCAAGCAGAGAATACAAAAGGATTCATGCGCGCTTCTTTAAGGTCCTTGCTGTCATTGGCGACCGCGAGACTGAAGGGCTTCATGTCGCCAGAGCTATCAATGACGGCCTTGAGGAGTACGTGTACCAAGAGCGGGAGCGTGGTGGCGTTAAGGGCCAATCGGTAGTCCGTAACCTTAGCGAAACGCTCAGTGCATTCAGGAGAGTAAGCAAAGTCTTCAAGCTTGGTTGGGTGATTGAGACTCCTGAGGTAGATGACAGCGACGTTGAGGAGCGTGGCGTCCTCATGCCGAAGGAGATGGAAGCTGTGCTGCAACACTGCCTGAGCAAGCGTGACGCCCCTTCAGCGGCCATACTTGCTTCCATACACGCCATGATTCCAACAGAGGTTGGGCGCCTTGAGCCTGACGATATGCTGCTTGACGGCACACAACCATACCTCCGCCTGCTGACCGGTAAGACGACGCTGCGGCGCCGTATCGTGCCGATAGTGGTTGGGCTTGATGTGATGCGCGAGAGCCTGCCCGCAGCGGTCGCCTGGATACGGAGCGTTAAGGAGCCGTCAGCGACCATCAACAATCGCCTGAAGCGCATCACTGGAGACGAGCGCCATACGCTGTACTGGCTCAGGCATACCTTTAACGATTGGGCTACAGCGGCTCAGATTGACGTGCTGTCTCAGGCTTTCATCGCTGGGTGGTCGGTGGCTGGGCGTGAAGGCCGCTTCTCCAAGCGTTTGACGCACTACGGGGCTGAAGGGCTGGAAGGTGATGATCGGCTGCTGGCGTTGACTAAGGCGCAGCGCAAAGTGCTCAAGCGGCTCATTGACGCGGAGGCTGCCCTGCTTGGGAAGCAAAGCAATGTTGTGCCGTTGCAGCGGTAGCGCAGGGGCAGCGGGGAGAGAGAATGTGCGCCACCTTACGATTGCCGCAACTTGAGGGCTTAAATGACTTAAATGGCACAAATGCCTTTTTAGAAATAAAAACCCATAAATATCATACACTTACGCTAATTTATTTGTGCCCTCTTCGCCTTCCATTCAGGGACACAAAGGCCCCGTTTAGGGCGCAAATGCCCGCAGCGCCCATCTGGAAAGACACCTGCGAGTGACAATTTGCCAAGGCCAACGCGCTGCCCGTAGCGCCACGCTCTGGAAAGACACTTGCAAGTGTAGAGCGACAATTACCTTGGCCGGTTAGCGACAATTATCTTGGCCGGTTCAAGGCCGCCCAGGAGGGATGACAGGAACCCTCGAAGTGCTGGCCCGTGATGGGTGACAGTCCACAACTCTGACG
>JAUILI010000068.1 GCA_030433075.1 Gammaproteobacteria bacterium
GCCTCGCCTCGGGAAGGCTCCGTTGCCCCGGCAACGGCCCCGCCGCGCGCGGCGGCAACGCCGAAGGCGCCCCGGACGGCCGCGCGCGCCAGCGCCGAACCGCCGGTGGCCCGCGCAACGGTGCCGGCCGCTCCCGAGGGAGGCGTGCCGGCCGTTCCGCCTCCCCAGACAACACCCGCGCCCGCCTCCGGGAACGCACCCGCGAAGCCCGAGGCACGCTCCGCGGGAACCGCGCCCGAGGCGCCCTCCACGGTGCGGGTCGTCCCCACCCCAAAGGGTGCGGGGCTGGTCCAGGTGACTTTGCTGATGGGCAGCCAGGCAGGCCAGCTGTCTGCGTCTAGGAGGGCGGCCCAAAGCGCCTTCGGCGAACAGGCGAAGAGATGGCGCACGCAGGGCACGCGGCGCGAGGGCCTGAGAAAGTTTTTGTCCACGGCAACGTGCTGGCGCATGGGTGACCTCAAACGCAGGAAGCCAAGGTGGCTTAAGCCTCTTTGCGGGCTTTCCTGAGATAGGAAGTCCTTTTCCTAGTGCCTGAGTCTCACTGCGCCCTCGCGGGGGCGCAAGGGTGGAATCTGGAGGAATGCTTGAGGTTCGCAAGCATTCCGCCCCTAGCCCACGAAAATACCCCCATTCGGATAGAGGGTATGACCAGTGGTGTAGGAGGACTCCTCCGAGAGCAGATAGAGCGCCGCATTGGCGATTTCAATGGGCCGGCCGAGGCGCCCCATGGGCGTCATGCCTTCCATGCGGGCGCGGCCTTCCGGATCTTCCCGCATCGCTGCGGTCATGGGGGTTTCGATAAAGCCCGGGCCAATCGCATTGACGCGAATGCCGTGGCTGAGGAGTTCCATGGCCATCACCTGGGTCAGCATCACCACCCCGGCCTTCGATACGCAGTACTCCGCAGCGCCGGGGAGGGCGATACGTGCGGCAGAGGAGGCCAGATTCACCAGTACACCGCCTTCGCCGCGCTCCACCATATGGCGCGCCACGGCGCGGCAGGTGAGCATGACGCCGGTGAGGTTGACGTCGATGACCTTCTGCCATCCCTCGAGGGGCGTGTTCAGGACCGATTTTTCGCTCCCCGTTTCGTTCAAGCCGGCGCTGGAGATGCCCGCGGAGGCGACGCAGCCGTCAAGGCGCCCCAGGGCGTCGAGGGCTGTGGAGACCGCTGTCTCAACGCTGCTTTCCTGGGTTACATCAAGGAAGGTGAAGCCCACTTGGCTGTTGAAGCGGCTGGCAATGCGCTGGGCTGCGGCTTCCCCGGCCTCCTGGTTCAGATCGGCAAGGTAAAGGTCTGCCCCTTCCTCAGCAAAGCGTTCGGCGCAGGCAAGGCCCAAGCCGCTGGCGCCGCCGGTAATCAGAATTTTCTTTCCGCTCAGGCGCCCCGGGCGCAGATCTTGATGAGCTGAAGTCATGACGGTGTTCCCCTTAGTTCCATTCGCGCCGGTCAATAAAGACAAGCTCCTTGCCGAACCACATGGCGGAGCGCTTGAAGTCGATGAAGTTGCTTTCATCCTCGATGGCGCGGTGGCTGGATTCCCGCGCCTCCGGACTGCTGGGAAGACGGCCGCGGTCGAGCCACACCTCAGCGTGACCGTCGTAGGCCGGGACCTCCGTGCCGCGACTGTCTCGCAGCGCGGCTTCAAGGGCGTGAGGCACGCGATGCACCTGCTGGTACCGGGCAATGCCCGCGGCAGCAGCGTGGCTGCGAATAATGGGGCCATGCTGCGTACGCCAATAGCGTTGACCGTCCTCAAAGCCCAGGCTGTCGAGTAGCCGCAGGGGAAACATGAGTTTGATCCAGCTGGAGCGCGGCGTTGCCACGGGCTCGGGCCCCGGAGGATTCACCTGGGGCAGATCGATCGCGAGCCACAGGGGGCTGTTGGCGAAATCAATGAACCGGCTTTCATCCTCCAAGAGCGCGGCTCTCGCGGCCTGCCCTGCGGGGTCCGCGAGGGCGTGCTCGAGGGCGTCCTCCGAGTCCCACCAGAGCTCCGCGACCCCATCATAGGGCGCTTCCATGCCCCCCCGAGCCGTGGCCATGGCCTCGTTGGCGGGGTCATCGATGGTGTGTACCTGCACGTAGCGTTGAATACCAAGGGTCGTCGCAAAGCTGGCGACGAGAGGGCCGTGTTGATCCCGCCAATAGTGCTGAAAGGCTTCCCGGCTGAGTTCGGGCTTACGGCGAAGTAGATAGATGAGTCGAAGCATAGCGAGTCCCTCCCAAGACGCCCCTAGTGTCGCAAGGGGCGCGGGGCGGCGCTAGCTTGAAGAGGCCGGCGCCTCCCGGAGGATTTTGGGATGGGTTAGGCGCCGAAAATTGGGGCGCCAAATCCCTAAGGCCGTATTGCCCACGGCCACGGCAAGAATGAAAAGGAGGCCGGGCAGGCGGTTGCCCTCCCCAAGGCCCGCGAGGGCGGCGGCGTCGCCGGCGAGGGCCGCGGTGGCCCGGGCGGCATCGGCGGTGAGGGGGCCATGGACCACGGCAAGGGTGCTCTCGAACACGAGCACGCTAAACATGAGCTTGATGAAGACCCAGGGCGCGCTGTGAAAGGCGCGGTTGAGGCCCACGGATAGAAAGCCCGACAGCACCACCACCCCGAGGGAGGGAAACAGCACGGTGCCGCTGATTTCAGCGAGGGCTTGGCTATAAAGGGCAAAGCCCTCGAGGTCTGCCACGGGCGGGCGAAGTTGTAGCAGCACCAGCTGGCATAGCACGGCGCCCGTGACGCCCATGGCGCCCAAGGTGTGAAGGGCCTTCAGTAGTCGTTTCACCGTTTATGTTCCCGCGTCTGTGCCCGCAAGGCCTAAGGCTGGCACCTTGGCGCGCCAAGCTCAACGGTGGGCGGCTTGTGCCCTGCGCAGCAATTGGGGTAAACCCGGAGCAGGGAGCAGTGCTTGTTAACGGAGAGCGTGTAATGAGTGAGTTTGAAAATAAGGTGGTGGTGATTACGGGTGCAGGGGGTGGCCTCGGAAAGGCGCATGCCCTGGAGTTCGCCCGCCGCGGCGCCAAGGTGGTGGTGAACGACCTCGGCGGATCGGGGGATGGGGTCGGGTCGAGCGATATGGCCGACCAGGTGGTGGCGGAGATCACCGCTGCTGGAGGCATCGCCATTGCGAATAAGGCCTCCGTGTCTTCGGAAGCCGGCGCCCAGTCGATTATTGATGACGCCGTCAGCGCTTTTGGCACGGTGGATATCGTCGTGAACAACGCGGGTATTCTGCGCGACAAAACCTTCCGGAAAATGCCTCTGGAAGATTGGCGTCTATTGCTCGACGTGCACCTCACGGGCAGCGCCTACGTCACCCATGCGGCCTGGCCCATTCTGATGGATAAGCGCTGGGGTCGGGTGGTGCTGACCAGTTCCACTTCGGGCATTTACGGCAACTTTGGCCAGGCGAATTACGGCGCCGCAAAGATGGGCATGGTGGGGCTGATGAACGTGCTGGCGCTCGAAGGGGCTTCGAAGAACGTGCGCGTAAATACGCTAGCCCCCGCAGCGGCGACGCGCCTGATCAATACCATTCCCGGTCGCGACGAGGATCTGGATAACCCCGATCCCATGCGTCATCCGAAGCTTGTGACGCCTGCGGTGCTGCTGATGTGCAGCGAGGATGCGCCGAACGGCAAGATCATCCAGGCGGGGAACGGCCGCTTCTCTACGGCGGCGGTCTTTAACAATGACGATCTCGAGTTCGGGCCGGACGTGACCTACGAGGACCTGGTCGCCCAGAAAGATCGGCTGCTGGACATGAGCATGGCTCAGGAAGGCTGGACCCTCATGCGCAAGCGGCGGGAAGCCGGGGAGGGCTAGGGTTCACCACCCCCAAGCAAAAAAGCCCGCGATCGCGGGCTTTTTTGTGTCTGGCTGCGCTTTGGCGCTTAGTAGCCGAGGAGGCTGGCGTAGCGCTCCCGGTGGAAGGCCTGGTTGCCGTAGGTGGCTTCCAGGGCCCGCGCCCGCTTGAGGTAGAAACCGGCGTCGTATTCATCGGTCATGCCGATGCCGCCGTGCATTTGGATCAGCTCCCGGGAAACGAGGTGGAGGTGATCCCCGACCCGCGCCTTCGCAAGGGAGGCCATCTCCGCCACGGTGCTCGCCGGCGCATCGTTGTCGATGCTCGCCAGCGCCGCTTCCGCGCAGGAGCGGGCCAGCTGCTGGTCCGTGAACATCTGCGCCGCCCGGTGCCCAAGGGCCTGGAAGGAGCCAATGACCCGGCCGAACTGCTCCCGGGTTTTCAGGTAGTCCACCAGCATGGTGAAGGCCTGGCCCGCCGTGCCCATCATTTCCGCGGACAGCCCCGCCCGGGCCCGATCCAGGACCGCATCAAGCACGGGGAAGGCGCCGTCGACCTCGCCCAGCACCGCATCGGCGCCCACGGCGACGTTGTCGAGGGTGACGTCCGCATAGCCCCGGGAATCCACCAGCGAGAGGCCCGTGCGGCTGAGCCCGGCGGCGTCTGCGGCCACGAGGAACAGGGTGAGCCCCGCTTCTTCCCCCGGCGCCCCAGCGGTGCGGGCGGGGACGATGAAGTGGGTGGCGCTCATGCCTTCCAGCACGAAGCGCTTTTCACCCTTCAGCACAAAGCCGTCGCCCTGGGCCGTCGCCGTGCACGCCGTTTGGGCCGGGTTATGCCGGGCCCCTTCGTCCACCGCGAGGGAGAGGATGATGGAGCCATCGACCACGCCAGGGAGCACGGCCGCTTGCTGGGCTTCGCTGCCCGCGAGGCGAAGGGCGCTGGCGCCCACGAGGGCAGACGCCAGGAGCGGCGAGGCCGTCAGGTTCTTCCCAAGCGCCTCGAGAACGAGGCCGAAGGTGAGATAGCCGAGATCGGAGCCGCCGTGGGCTTCCGGCACGAGAATGCCGGTCCAGCCCATCTCCACCATGCCCTGCCAAGCATCGCCCATGATGGCGCCGGCCGCTTTGCTATCGCGCATGGCCCGGAACTTGGTGACCGGGAATTCGTCCCGGACCCACGCTTCCGCCTGATCCCGAATGAGGGTTTGTTCTTCCGTCAGTGCAGCCATGCCAGCGTTAACCTTTTTGCGTGGTCTCGGGCAGGCCGAGAATGTTCTTGGAAATGATGTTGTTCTGCACTTCGGCGGACCCGCCGTAAATGGAGATCGCCTTGCCCCAGAGCCACTCGCGCACCGTGTCGAGCTCCTCTTGACGGAAGGCTTCCCCTTCCCAGCCCAGACCCCGGTAACCCATGAGCTCGATCATGAGCTCGGAGCGGGTTTGGGACACGCTGGTGGCGGAATTCTTCATGATGGAAGCTGCCGCGCTGACTTCCACGTTGCCCTTGGCTTCCGCGGCAATGCGCTCCGCCGTGAGGCGGTGGGCTTCCGCGTCCATGAGGTGGCGCGTCAGGCGGGCTCGGAGATCGGCGTCCTCAAGCTTGCCGTCCGCCGTTTCCCCGGCGTAGCGCTTGGCGATGGCGTAGAGCGATTCGCTCTTGCCGCCGGCCCCGGGGCCCCGGGCGCTGGTTTGGCTCGCCCGCTCGTGTTGCAGCAGGCGCTTCACCACGCTCCAGCCCTTGTTCAGCGGGCCAAGGAGATCGCTCTTTTCTGCCCGGGCGTCGTTGAAGTAGGTCTCGCAGAAGGGCGAGGCGCCGGAGATCAGCTTGATCGGGCGCGTTTCCACCCCGGGCTGATCCATGGGCAGGAGCACGAAGGACAGGCCGTCGCGCTTCGGTGCCTGGGGCTCGGTGCGCACCAGGGCGCCGCACCATTGGGAAATATCCGCCCCGGAGGTCCAGATCTTCTGTCCGTTTAGCGCGAAGTGATCGCCTTTGTCCTCGGCCTTGGTGGCCAGGCCAGCCAGGTCCGACCCGGCGTTCGGCTCGGAAAGGCCCAGGCACCAGCGGATTTTCCCGCTGGCGATGCCCGGCAGATGCTTTTCCTTCTGCTCATCGGTGCCGTATTCGAGGAGCGTCGGGCCGACCATGGTCACGCCCATGCCCGCCATGAGGGGGATGGGGTTGTAGCCCCCGGCGCGGCCGATTTCCTGAGAGATCACTCGGGCTTCGGCGGGGGTGAGGCCCGCGCCGCCGTAGGCCTTGGGCCAGGTGGGGGCGCCCCAGCCTTGGCCGGCGAGCGCGTCGCGCCAGCGCTCCAGAGCCTGGGCCAGGTCGCCGTCGCCGGCGCCTTCCATGGAAGCGGGTTGATCTTTGAGTTCCGGGGGGAAGTTGGCTTCCACCCAGCTGCGAACGGATTCGCGGAATGCGTCGCCAGCGGCGCTGGTAGCGGTACTCATGGACAAGGTCTCCCTCGTTTAGCCCGTAGACAAAAAAAGGCCCGTTAAGCCCTCCCGATTAATAGAGAGAGCTTAACGGGTCCGGGTCGGAACGAAAACTCCGGCTAGCGGCCGTAGGCGGCGCGTTCGAAGGCGCCGAGGCCCGCGATAGCCGCGGGGTGGCAGAAGGGCAGGCGCTGGGTGGCCCACACCCCCGCCACGCCCGCAGCCGGATCGAGCCAGAAGTAGCTATTGAACAGCCCGGCCCAGCTGAGGCTGCCGGCCTGCCGACCGTGATCCCCCGGGCCCTCGTGGCGCAGGAAGCCGTAGCCCCAGCTGGTCTCGGAGCCGAAGCCCATGTCCGAATCCAGGCTCATGGCCGGGAGCACGCTGGTCATGGGGGTCACCGCCAGGGGGGCGATTTGATTCGCGGAAAGCCGCGCCACCATGGTTTCGCTGAGGATGCGCTGGCCGTCGAGCTCGCCGCCCCGGAGCAGTGCCCGGAGGAAGCGACCGTAGTCTTCCAGCGTGCTGAAGAGCCCCGCCCCTCCACTGGGGTGCTGGGGCGCCGGGGGGAGGCCTTGCAGCCCGTCGCCCTCACCCACGTGGACCTTGGCCATGCCCGCCGCATCGGGGTTGAAGCTGGTTTGGGTCATGCCCAGGGGTTCGAAGAGCTGCTTGGCCAGAATGGCGTCCAGGCCCTCCCCAAGGACCGCTTCCAGAATTTGCCCCGCGATATCGATGCCGATGCCGTAGCCCCAGGCGCTGCCGGGCTCGAACACCAAAGGCGCTTCCAGCCCCCCAACGGGGTCGGCAAAGAGGCTTGGCACGGCTCCCGCCTGCACCGCGGAGAGCAGGGTGCCGTTTAGGAATTCGTAGCTGAAGCCAGAGCAGTGGGTGAGCAGTTCGTGGAGCGTCGGAGCCCGGGCCGGGGCCCGGCGCTGGAGGCTACCGTCGCTGCCCGCCTCAAGCAGTTCTAGGGGACGGTTTGGTAGGTAGGCCGTCATGGGCGCTTCTAGCTCGAGCGTGCCCGCTTCCACCTGCTGAAGCACGGCGACTGTGGCCAGGGGCTTGGTCATGGAGGCCAGGGCAAAGCGCGCGGCCGGGGTGGCCGCTTCGCCGCTGCTCCGGTCGAGGGTGCCCCGGGCGCCGAGGTAGCGGGTGCCGTCCCGGTCCCAGAGTCCGGCAAGGATCATGGGCAGGTCCGGGTCCTGGCCGTGGGCGTCTAAAGCGTGATCTAGGGCGTCGGTGGTGCTCATGGTTAGCGAATCCCGATGGGGTTGATGATGGCCTGCACGGCGCCTTCAAAGCGCGGCTGGCCGAGGACGAACAGGAATTCGTAGGCCGCGTCCGCAGCCAGATCCTTCGTCACCATGCTTTCCAGAATGTAGATCCCGTTCTTCGCGAGAAGCTCGACGTGGACGGGGAAGACCAGCGTGGGGTCCTCGAAGGGGAGGGCCTCCACGGCCCAGCTGTCCGAGCCCACGGCAATGACGCCTAGCTCCGCAAGGTAACGCGCGCCGTCCAGCCCGAGGCCCGGCTCCCCGTTCATGAAGGCCGCGGGGTCGGCGTCGGCCATGGCGGCCCAGCCCGTATGAAAGAGCACCACATCCCCTTCCCGGAGCGTGACGCCCTGGGCCTCGGCCACGGCGTCGATCTCCGCGCGGTTGAAGGGCGTGCCCGGTGCGATGGGGTCCTGCTTAAAGTGCTGGGTCATATCCAGGAGCACGCCCCGGGTCACCATGGGCGGCAGCGCATGGGTGCCGAACTTCGTGAGGCCCTTAGGCGTGACGAAGGCTTCCGCCGGGGTGTTGTTGTAGTACACGTGCTCGCTGCCCATGTGGCCGAGGCCATCGATCTGGCTGCCGATGCCCATCCAGGTGCGGAGCAAATCGTCGTTCCCCGTGGCCTTGTTCGCGCCCATGGTGGTGCCCGTGCCGTTCCCGGGCTGAAGAATGGTGATATCGAAGGAGCGCGGCGCGTAGGCCGGCGTGCTGCGCCCGGTGACGCCGCCCAGGGCGTAGGTTTTCCCCGTGGTAATGAGCTTGGCGGCCTCGAGCACCTTTTCCGGGCTCAGGCGGTTGAGGGACCCCAGCGTATCGTCCGGGCCCCAGGGCGAGGGCGGCAGGGGGCCGTCGGCGGCGAGGCCGTGCCCGGCCAGGGTAAGCAGTAAGGCGGCGGCGCCGCCACGAAGCGTGTGGTTCATCGTTTTATCCTCCCCAGGATGGTTGATCCCGAGCATACCCCTGGGGAGGGAAGGGGCGAACCCCTAGGGGCCGAGGAACTCGCTGGCGTAGACGGGAAGCGCCGCCGCGCCGCCGGTGTGGATGAACACCACATCGTCGGAGAGCCGGTCCGCTTCCAGCAGGGCCAGAAGGCCCGCAAGGGCCTTTCCGCTGTAGACCGGATCGAAGAGGAGCCCCTCCTGAGCGGCCAGGCGCCGCAGGGCCTGAACCATGGCGGCGGTGGGCTTCCCATAGCCGTCCCCAAGAAAGCCGTCCACCACTTCGACATCGTCATCGGTTAAGCGAAGGGTGGGATCGAGGCGATCGAGCACCGCTTGCCCTAGGGTTTTCACCTCCGCGACGATGGCTGCGCTGTCGGTCTTATACACATTGATCCCCAGCACCCGGGTGGCCAGTCCGGCATAGCGGAAGCCGGCCACAAGCCCGCCTTGGGTCCCGCCGGTGGAAGTGGCGTGGATCACCGTGCCCGGATAGAGCCCTCGAGCTTTGAACTCCGCGGCGATTTCCAGGGCGCAGCGCGCGTATCCGAGGGCGCCCACTTCGCTGCTGCCCCCCGTGGGCACCACGTAGGGGCGGTGGCCGGCCTGGGCTAGCTCGGCGAGGACCGTTTTCAGCACGGCCTCGGGCGTGCTGTCGGCGGGCACCCGGTGGACGGCCGCGCCGAAGAGGTCGTCGTAGAGCAGGTTGGCATTGCGTTCGTAGTCGTCGACCCGGCGCCCCACCGCATCCCGCAAAATCAGTGCGCAGGCAAGGCCGCGGCGGGCGCAGGCGGCGGCCGTTTGCCGGGCATGATTGGATTGCAGGGCGCCGAAGGTGACGATGGCCGTTGCCCCCTGCTGTTCCGCGTCCGCCAGGAGGTACTCCAGCTTTCGGGTTTTGTTGCCGCCAAAGGCCAGCCCCGTGCAGTCGTCCCGCTTCACCCAAACCCGCGGCCCCGTGGGGGTGGCTTGGAGGCTCGCGAGGGGCTCGAGGGGCGTGGGGAGGTGGCCCAGGGTCACCCGAGGGAGGTCATCAAAGTGCATCGGCAGCGTCCTTAAGGGGTTCGGCCAGCAGGCGAAGTTCGAGGGGCTCCTCGAGGAGCGCATTGCGAACGAGGAAGCGTGCCTCGAGCCAGGGCCCTGGGGGCGGCTCCGCGCCCTCCCGGGGCGGTGGCGGAGTCATCAGGCGCCATTGCTCTTCGATGCGGGTGCCTGAGTTATTGGTGCGTTCGACATAAAGCGTGTCCTCCTCCCAGGCCGCAAAGCGCAGCACGGGATTTTCGCTATCGATCACCGAAGGGCGGCCGTCGGTGTAGAGGGGCGGCCGGGGACGGTCGTCAAAACGAAAGTGGACGGCGCCGTCTGCAAGGGCGATGGCCAAGGTGGCTTCCGGCACCCGGAGATCGCGAAGCACCGCCTGGCCCCGGCCCCGGCGGAGCTCGCGTCGGGCGCCGCGGAGCGCTTTCTCGACCGCTTTCTGACTGTCTTCAAGGACGCGCCAGCGCCCTTCAAAGCCCGACGGCGCTTCGGCCCAGGCGGCGCCGGCGAGGGCGGTGAGTACAAGGAACGGTAGCCAGCGAGGGCAGCGTAGGATCACGAGGCTAGGGCCTCCTCGGGCAGGGCGCCCAGGAGCACCTTGGCAAAGAGTAGGGGCGGGTAAAAGGCGGCCAGCGTACCCAGGGGCCCCTGGGCGGCGACGGCGAGCAAGAACCAAAGCATGAGGACGCCGGGCCGTTGAAGGGCAGGGGGTAAGCGCGCCAGGGCAAGGGCGCCGAGGGCGCAGGCCACCGTGAGCCCTGCCCCGGCGCTTGCGGCGCCGGCCAGAAGAGCGAAGGCAAAGAGGGGGGCGCTGTGGAGAAAGGCGCCGGAGGCCGTGGCGCAGGGCCCCTGGCCTTCGGTGCCGGTCAGCCAGCGGTGGGCCCCAAGGCGCCCCCGGCCCCAGGTGCTGAGGAGCACGACGCCGGCAAAGGCTTCGGCCACCAGCAGGGCCAAAAGGAGCCGAGGCAGCCCGGTTAGCGTGCCTCCAGCCCCAAAACCTGCGATTGCCCCGGCCAGCGCTGCCACGAGCACCAGCGGAGCGCCCCGGCCTCCGGTCATGGTCCTAACCTTCGGCCTTCAGGGCGCGCATGAGGGGGGCGGGGTCGAGGTACTCCTCAATGCGCGTGATGCGATCGTCCACCACGGTGAAGCGGATGGCGGCGGGCATGGTGATCTCCGTGCCGCCCTTGGTTTTCCCGCGCATGGTGTGGGCCTGCCAGAAGCCATCTTCGGCGGCTTCCCGCCGGTGAACGTCGTAGCGAAGCTCCGGGAGTACGCTGGTCATCCAGGCGAGGGAGGCGAGGTTCGTATCCGCGTCCTGCTCGAGGCCATCGAAGTTGTGCCAAATTTTGATATCCGGCGCGTAGAGCGTGCGCACCGTATCCGCGTCTCCCTTCTCCAGGGCGGCGCAGAGGGCGTCGGCGAGAGCGTGATGCGCTGGGTTCATGGATGGGCCTCCGGGCGAGTGGTGACGAAAGGGCCGTGCCATACTAGCGCTTCTCGCATCGTTAGGCAGGGGAGCGGATGCCATGGCCGAAGCGGCCTTTGGAGCACTGGGGGCGGAGCCCGCCTTGAGCGTGGCCCTGGCCGCAGCGCAGGCGGCGGGCGCGGCCGCCTTGCCCTATTTTCGCCAGGCCCCGGCGGTGGAGAACAAGGCCGGCCCCGGGCGCTTCGACCCCGTCACCCGGGGCGACCAGGACGCGGAGCGCGCGATCCGGGCCGTGCTCCGGGAGGCCTTTCCCGATCATGGTCTTCGCGGGGAGGAGGGGGACGATGAGCGCCCGGACAGCCCCTACCAATGGATCATGGATCCCATCGACGGTACTCGTGCCTTTATCACCGGGCTCGTGCACTGGGGCGTGCTGCTGGGCCTTTCTTACGAGGGGCAGACGGTCCTTGGGGTGATGCACCAGCCCTTTACGGGAGAGTTCTGGTGGGGCTACGGGTCCCAGGCCGGCTATCGCCGCGGGGCGCTTAGCCAACCGCTGCGCACGCGCACGGGCCTTTCCCTGGCGGAAGCGCACCTCGCGACCACCGATCCCTACCTCTTTCCCCCGGAGGAGGCGCCGGTGTTCCAGTCCCTGCGCAGCGCCACGCGCCACTGCCGCTTTGGTACGGATTGCTATGGCTACGGCATGTTGGCCCAGGGGCAGCTCGATCTGGTGCTGGAATCGGGGCTTTCGCCCTGGGATATCGAACCCCTCCTACCCATCATTCGCGGGGCCGGGGGCGTGGTGACCAGCTGGGACGGCGCCCCCACCCTAGGCCCTCGCGGCGCCGTACTCGCCGCCGCGAACCCGGCCCTCCACGAAGCGGCCCTTGCGCTGATCGCAACGCCCTAAGGATTTTTTCATGAAGCTTGATGGCATTCGGGTTCTCGACCTATCGCTCTTTCTTCCGGGCCCCACGGCGACCGTCATGCTGGCGGACCACGGCGCTGAGGTGATTAAGGTGGAAAGCCTCGGCGAGGGGGAGCCGAACCGGCACATCGGCCAGCGCCGGGGAGATCGCTCCGTCTACTTCGATAACACGCACCGGGGTAAGAAGAGCCTCGCGTTGAATCTGAAGGATCCCCGGGGGCGGGCCCTGTTTCTCGAGCTGGCCCAGACCGCCGACGTCATCGTGGAGGCCTTTCGCCCCGGCGTGGTGAAACGCCTGGGGGTGGACTACGACGCAGTCGCAGCCGTGAATCCCCGGATTGTCTACGCCTCGATCTCGGCCTTCGGCCAGACCGGTCCCCTCGTGGGGCGGCCGGCCCACGACCTCGCGGTGGAGGCGCTGGTGGGACTTTTGTCGAACAACGTGGACCGGGACGGTCGGCCGGTGCTGCCGGCCATGCCTGCCGGGGACATGTTGGCGGCGGCCTACGCCGTGGCTGGTATTGCCATGGCGCTCTATCGCCGGGAGCAAACGGGGCGCGGGGACTACCTTGATCTCGCCATGATGGATTCCATTCTCTTCAGCATGCCGAACTCCATGGGGGCGGCTTTCGCGGAGCAGCGCCCGCCCGTGCCCGCGGAGGAGCGGATCTGGGGCGGCAACGCCTTCTATCGCATCTACCGCTGCCAGGACGGCCTTGACCTAGTCCTTGGAGGCGTGGAGATGAAGTTTGTGGAGGCCCTTCTCGGCGCCCTGGACCGCCCGGACCTGGTGCCCCTCTGCCGCACCCCGGGAGCTGGGCAGGCCCCGGTGGTGGCGTTCTTGGAGGAAACCTTCGCCTCCGCGCCCCGGGCCCACTGGGAAAGTTTTCTGGCGCCCCTCGACGTGTGCTGGGCCCCGGTGAATGATCTGCGCACGGCCCTAAGCGAGCCCCAGCTGGCGGCTCGGGAGATGGTGCTGAAGGACGAGGCCGGCAAGGAGTTCCTGGGCGCGCCCCTGAAGTTCCGGGAGGAGCCCCCGGCGCCGGGGCTAAGGAGTCCCGATCATGGGGGGCATAGCGCCGAGCTGGTGCGGGCCCTGGGGCGCAGCGAGGCCGAGGTGGCGGCGCTCCTCGCGGATGGGGTGATCGGCGCCTAGCTACCGTAGGCCTGGCTTGGGAGCCAGGTGGCCAGGGCGGGCCAGCGGTAGATGAGGGCCAGGCCCAGCAGCTGAAGCAGCACGAAGGGCACCACGCCTTTATAGATGGTCCCCACGGTGACCTCCGGGGGCGCAACGCCCCGCAGGTAAAAGATGGCGAAGCCCACCGGGGGGGTCAGGAAGGACGTCTGTAGGCACACCGCAAAGAGCACGGTAAACCACACCAGATCAAAGCCTAGGGTCTGCACCACGGGGGCCACTAGGGGCAGGACAATCAGGGTGATCTCGATCCAGTCCAGGAAGAAACCGAGGATAAAGGTCGCCAGCAGAATCGTGAGGATGATGCCGTCCGGGCCGAAGGGCAGGCCGAGCAGCGTGCGATCGATCAGCGCATCCCCTCCGAGGCCTCGCAGCACTAGGGAGTAGGCCGTCGCCCCCAGGAAAATGGCGAAGATGAAGGCCGTGGTGCGCGAGGTTTCCCAGAGCACGTCTTTCAGCACGGGGACGCTCAGGCGCCCGTAGGCGGCGGCGAGGAGGAGGGCC
>JAUILI010000164.1 GCA_030433075.1 Gammaproteobacteria bacterium
CAGCTGCATGACCCCATCGGCCGGGGGCAGTTTCGCTCCCCGCAAATCCACCGGATCCCCCGCGGGGGTCGCCTCCACCGTGGGCCGTTCCGCCTGACTTTGATAGTAGAGCGAGAGGGAGCCGCCACCGCTCCACCCCGCCAGCACCACCTTCTCGAAGCCGAGACGCTCCCGGGCATAGCGGACATAGGCGCCCAAATCGATCAGCACCTTCTCCATGATCAGGGCCGTATCGTTGTGGGGGTAGCGGCTGCCGCAGCACAGCACCGGCACCCCGGCTCGAGCCAGGGCGTTGGGCAGGGGCAGCGTATTCATCGTGCCCGTGGGGTGCATAAACACCAGGGCGGTTTTGCAGGGGGACCCTTCCGGGCGCAGGAGCTGCCCTTCGAGCACCACCGTATCCGTACCCCCGCCGTAGGTTTCCTTAAAGGCGCTCTTTTCCTGAAAGGCGAGCACCAGAGGCTCGCGTACCACGGTAAAGGCCATGGCTAGTCCGCCATCGCCGGCAGCCCCGGCTCGGGCTGAACCCCAAAGCTATTTAAGGCCATGCTCACGAGGTTGTACTGGCCTACGGTGAACACGAGATCCATCAGCTGCTGCGTTGACCAGCGCTCCGCCAGGGCGTTCCAAGTGCGATCGCTAATGTGCGCATCGAGGTAAAGCTCATCCACGGCCCGAAGAAGCCATTGCTCTTCCTCGCCCCAATGTCCAGCTTCGGGTCCGGCCTTAAGCGCCTGAATATCGGCCTCCGTGAGGCCGCAGTCCCGCCCAATCTCCACGTGCTGCCCCCACTCATAGGCGGAGCGGCACAGCCAGCCGATGCGAAGGATGGCCAGCTCCCGGGGCCGGGGCGCTAGGGAGGACTTACCGAGAACGTGGTTGGCGAAGACGAGCCAGCGCCGGAGCAGATCCGGATGCTGCGCAAGGGTGCGAAAAATATTGAGGGGGGTTTCCCCCTTGAAGTTGCCCATGACTTTCTGGGCTTCGGGCCCTAGGGCGTCCGGATCTAAGGGCGCAATGCGCGGCGTGGTTACTCGTACCATGGGCTTTCCCCTCCCCCTATCAAGCGTTTTGGCTAGCAATCTGCTCCAGCATGGTCCGCGCCTGCGGACATTGGAAGAACCCCGCGAACATTTGCGCGAGCGCCGCCTCTCGATGCTGCCCAAGCGCCGCGATGGCCCGGCGCGGCTCCGCGCGCTGCGCGGCGAGACCCTCCGAGCCTCGCGCCCCCTTGAGGAGCAAGCTCGCCACGCCGTGCACTGAGGCCCAGGTGATGCCCGCCAAGGTGTGGAAATCGAGGGGGACAATGAGCCCCGCTTCGAGGCCACTGCGGAGGAGTGCTGCGAGGGGCGCGAAGGCGCGCTCAGAAGCATCGACGAGCTCTGGATAGGGGGTAAAGTCCCCCACCACATCCCCAAACATCAGCAGGTATTTCACCTGGTTGGCCTCGGCGTAGCGCACGTAGGCCAGGCCGCACTGAAGCAGCTGGATGGGGATAGGCTCGTGACCAAACTCCCGATGAATACCGGCATTGACCACCGCGAGCTCTTCAAAGCCCTCCGTCGCAAGGGCCACCAGCAAGGCTTGCCGATCATCAAAGTGCCGATAGGGTGCCGTGGCCGACACCCCCGCCTCCCGAGCCAGGGCCCGGAGGGAAAGGCGCTCCGTCCCTTCGAGGGCAATATGCGCCTCCGCCGCGCGCAGCAGCGTCGTGCGTAGATCCCCGTGATGGTAACGGCTGGCTGCTGACGGCTGAGTCATGGCACCCCCTTAATGTTGACAATGCAAACATAAAGCGTATGCTGGCGCAATGTGAGCATTGCATACATTGATAAGGACACCCCATGCGCCCGAGCTCCCTTGGCGTCTTGCTGGCTCTGAGCCTCTTTGCTGCCCCCCTGGCCCAGGCCGAAGAAGCGGGCCTTCCCGTTGCTACGGCTCAGGTATCCCAGGCCCCGAGCTATGCCATGCGTCAGCAATTCGCCGGGCTGGTGGAAAACGCCCAGCAAAGTACGCTGGCCTTTACCACCAGCGCCCCCCTGGCGGCCATGGCCGTGGATGCCGGGGATTTTGTGACCCAGGGTCAAACCCTGGCGCGCCTTGATGATCGGGAACTGGCCGCCGCCCTCAGCTCAGCGCAGGCGGCCCAGCGCCTTGCGGAGGCGGAGCACACGGCGCAGCAGGCCCTCGCTGAACTCGCCGCCATGAAGGCCCAGCGCGCAGCGGCGCTCTTTGAACGTCAGCAGCTTTCCGAACAGGCCTTCGATGATGCCCGGCTGGCGGCCGCTGCCGAGCAGGCCCGGGAGCGGGTCGCCAAGGCCCGGGCGCAGCAAGCCAGCGCGCAGGCAGAGGAAGTCGCGGTGCGGCTCAGCCGGGCCGTGCTCCGGGCACCCTATGATGGCTACGTGGCGGAGCGCCATGTGGACGAAGGCACCCTCCTGGCCCCCGGGGCGCCG
>JAUILI010000165.1 GCA_030433075.1 Gammaproteobacteria bacterium
GCTGCTTGGCGGGAATAGCGGCCTCCGGGCCTACCCGCAGCGCTACCAAGCCGGGGACCGGCGCCTTCGCCTGCGGCTTGAGGAACGGTGGTTTTCCTCCGCCCAC
This sequence comes from Gammaproteobacteria bacterium, assembly GCA_030433075.1. GTDB lineage: Bacteria > Pseudomonadota > Gammaproteobacteria > Pseudomonadales > Azotimanducaceae > Salivita. The sequence goes on from JAUILI010000165.1 coordinate 107, forward strand.
CCCTTTGAGCTCTTTCGCTACGGCGCCGCCGTCTTCTTCGATGCGGGGCGCGCTTGGTTTGCCCAGGATCCAAATTCCGACACGGAAGGGACCTTGGCAAACGTGGGGGTGGGCCTTCGCCTGACCTCCGACCGGGCGCCCACGGACTCCATCCTTCACCTCGATTTCGCCGTGCCCCTCCGCCGAGGCGGGGAAAACGTGGACGATTGGCTGGTGTCCGTCACCCTCCGGGAATCCTTCTGATAGCCAAGCGTTGTTTCCCTATATCTTTTTATGGAATAACGTTATAGCCAAAGTGTTGATTCCCGCGAGGCCTTGCCTGATGCTTAGCTCAAGAAAAGGTGCACAGGAGAGAGCCTCGCTATGAAACCCATCGAAAGCCAGGGCCACGCACCGCGCGTGGTGTCGTTCTTCGACCCGGACACCTACACGGGGACCCACGTGGTGATCGACGAGGGGTCCAAGCAGTGCGCCATCGTTGACTGCGTCCTCGACTACGATCCCAAGTCGGGCATGACCGCCACCGCGTCCGCCGATGCGCTCATCGCCTGGGTGCGCGGGGAAGGGCTAACGGTCGATTGGATCCTAGAAACCCATGTTCACGCCGATCACCTTTCGGCAGCCCCCTACCTGCAGGAGGCCCTGGGTGGCAAGACGGGCATTGGCTCCGCGGTCACCGTGGTGCAGGGCGTCTTTAAGGGGCTCTTCAACGTCGAAGACAGCTTCCCTACCGATGGCAGCCAGTTCGACGTGCTCTTCGACGACGGGGCGACGTTTTCCATCGGTGAGCTGTCCTGCCAGGTCCTTCATACGCCGGGGCACACCCCCGCCTGCGTGACTTATGCCGTGGGCGATGCGCTCTTTGTCGGGGATACGCTCTTTGCCCCGGATTACGGAACGGCCCGCTGCGATTTCCCCGGGGGTGATGCCAAGGTGCTCTTCCAGTCCGTGAAGAAGCTTTTGGCCTTCCCTCCGGAAACGCGGATCTTCCTCTGCCACGACTACCTGCCCGGGGGCCGTGAGCTCCAGCTGGAAACCTCCGTCGCCGCGGAGCGGGAAAGCAACATTCATGTGCATGAGGGCATCGACGAAGCCAGCTTCGTCACCATGCGCACGGAGCGGGACGCCACCCTGTCCATGCCCGTGCTCATCCTGCCTTCCGTACAGGTAAATATGCGGGCCGGGGCGCTGCCGCCGGCGGAAGACAACGGCATGCGCTATCTTAAAATTCCGCTAAACGCCTTCTAAAAGGACGCCGGGGAGAATACTCATGAGCTACGCCGCACTCGATTCAACCTTTCTAGTGGCCGGGCAGCTGACCGCCGAGGATCTTCAGGCACTGCCCGCGCAGGGCATCAAGGTGCTGCTGTGCCTGCGGCCCGATGACGAAGAGGGCGAGTACGCCGCCAGCGATGCCCTTCGCGCGGAAGCGGAAGCCCTCGGGTTGGAGTTCATTGCTGCCCCGATTCGGGGTCTCGATATCAACGAGGCGGCCCTCGCGGCGCTCGCGGATTTGGAAGGGCGCTTCGGCGAAGGGGATGCCCCGGAAGTGCTCGCGTACTGCCGCAGCGGACGTCGGGTCGCCGTCGCCTGGGCCCATTTAAAGCGAGGCCAGGGCCTTTCCGTGGACGCCATTCTTGCCCAGGCCCAGGGGGCGGGCCATGACCTCACCCCCGTGGCGGAAGCCCTTGCGGCCCTCACGCCGAAGGGGGCGGCGCCGGCGGTTTCGCAGCGCACGCCTGAAGCCTTTGATGTGGTCATCGTGGGCGGTGGCTCCGCAGGGCTTGGGACAGCGGCGAGCCTTATGAAGCGCCGTAACAACCTGTCCATCGCCGTGGTGGAGCCTTCGGAAGCGCATCACTATCAGCCGGGGCTCACCCTGGTGGGCACGGGGCACTTCGACCCCAATAAAATCACCCGCCGGGAAGCGGACCTCATCCCCGATGGCGTCACCTGGGTAAAGGGCGCCGCTGCCACCTTTAAGCCCGAAAGCAACGAAGTGCACCTAGAAGATGGGCGCGTCCTTAGCTATCGCGCCCTCGTGGTTGCCCCGGGCCTGACCCTGGATTGGGACGGCATCGACGGGGCCCGAGAGGCCCTTGGCAAGAACGGCGTGTGCTGCAACTACTCGCCGGAGCATGCCCCCTATACCTGGAACCAAATCCAAAGCCTGCGCAGCGGCCGGGCCCTCTTCACCCAGCCGGCCATGCCCATCAAGTGCGCTGGGGCGCCGCAGAAGGCGCTTTACCTCGCCTGCGATCGCTGGCGGAAGGCGGGGGTGCTGAAGGACATCAACGTGCAGTTCCACAATGCCGGAGGGGTGCTCTTCGGCGTTGCCCACTTCGTGCCC